>CAYYED010000001.1:0-35019 GCA_964470785.1 uncultured Candidatus Saccharibacteria bacterium
GCGCACAAAAGGCAAACCCCGCGCCCCTCGCCGCACCACATGGACCGGATATTCTTCTGGTATTGGTTCTCTTTTCATTAAAAACTTGACATATAATATAATTTTCAGTATCGGAACTTCCGAAGTTCCGAAACATTAGGAGACCCAGTATTTTTGCTTGGTCATTTCATCCCGTTTGGTAATAATTTCATCTCTTTTTTTCTTGCCTTTTTGGGCCAATAAAGCAATTTCTCTGTTAGAAAACTTGCCCAATTCTTTAATTCTCTTTTGCAGATATTTTTTATCATTTTTTTTGGAGTCGTCCAATGCCTCTCCCAGTAATATGGTAAGAATCTGCCCTACTTTGGGCCCCGGCACTAACTGAAGCAAATCCATTACTTCTTGTCCGCCTACTTTAAGGGTAGTAGCGTCAATCGGGTCTTGAGAAATCTTTTCTGCCAAATACTGAAAATGCCTTAACTTATAGGGAAGGGCTTTAGGACAGCCGGAACCAATGCGGTCAGCCATTCTTAATTGAATAAGCTCTTTTAGGTTTTCTGCCCCTAATCTGGAAACTAATCTTCTTACCGAAGATTCCTGCACCTCTCCCACATTATAGTAAAACAAGTGATATCTTACCAGCTTTACTATTTTTTCCAAATCCTTTTTTGAAAATTTTAGCCGTTTCAAAATCTGAATAGTCATCTTGGCTCCAACAATTTCATGATTATAAAAAGTGGAGTCCGGGCCCTCTCCTTCTTTGGTCCTGGGCTTGCCAACATCGTGTAAAAGCGCGGCTATTCTGACATTTTGATTAAACCCTTGTTTAGCGGCAAAATCCAAAGAACGCAAATTGTGCTCATAAACATCATAAATATGATGCTTGTTTTGCCCTACCTTGTATCCTTCAAGAATTTCAGGGACAACAAATTGCAGTAATCCGGTTTCTCTTAATAATTCTATTCCTTGAGCCGCGTTTTCTGACATAATAATCTTTAAAAATTCATCCCTGATTCTTTCCTTAGAAATATGGTCCAAAAGCTTGGCATTGTTTCTAAGGGCAAGCAAGGTGTTCTTTTCTATCTTAAAACCCAACGTCGCGGCAAAGCGCACCGCACGGAGCAATCGCAAAGCGTCTTCCTGAAATCTTTCTTCTGCCCTTCTCACCGCCCGAATTAACTTCTTTTTTAAGTCCTCCTTACCGCTAAACGGATCAATAACATCATAATCTTTGAATGCTAATTTTTCGCTTTTCGCTTTGCCTAGCCCGCTGACTGCGGTCGGCCTAGGACCTAGCCCGCTGACTGCTTCAGCGGTCGGACTAGGGCGCTTTTCGCTTTTCGCTTTTATTGCTATTGCATTTATTGTAAAATCCCTTCTTGACAAATCTTCTTCTATAGTTTTTGCCCACCTTACTTTATCCGGATGCCTTTTGTCAGAATATTTTGCTTCAATGCGAAAAGTAGTAATTTCGATCCCTTGTAATTCCGGCTGTTTGCTTTGAGTAATAACCGTGACGGTTCCAAATTTATTGGCAAAAAATGTTTTAGGAAAAATCTTTTCTACTTGTTCCGGCCGGGCATTGGTGGCAATATCCCAATCATTCGGCTTTTTGCCAAGCAATAAGTCTCTTACACATCCGCCGACAACAAATGCCTCAAAACCCTGTTTTGTCAATTTTTCAATTATAAGCTTTATTTCTCCGGGAATTTTCATCATTCATAAGTTTAACTTATTTATTGCTTTTTTTCAATTTTCTTTGTAAGATTAAAGTAATTATGTTAAAGGAAAAACAAAAACAAAAAATACAGGATTTGGCTGAAGAATTTAATTTAAAGCTCGTTTTACTCTTTGGCTCTGCGTCCTCAAAAACAACTCGCAAAGAAAGTGATGTTGATTTCGCCGTGCTTCCGGAAGAAAATTTATCCCTTGAAAAGGAAATTTTGCTCAACGCCGAATTAAGTACTCTATTTCAGGACGAAAAAATTATTGACTTAGTCAACTTAAAAAAAGCCCATCCTTTGCTTTTAAAACAAATCCTAGATAATCATCAAATACTCTATCAAAAGGAACCACTGGTTTTCTTGGATTTTGAAGCCCAAGTATTGCAAAAATATAAAGAAGTTGAACCGCTTTTCAAAATTCGAGAAGAAAAAATGAAGGACTTCATTAAAAATCTATAATCTTATGATTGACAAAGTTTTTATTGAAAACCGGCTTGAAAAAGCTAAGCAATATATGGGTGAGCTTGAAGAGGTTTTTAAACTTCCTCTTGACAAAATTAGAGGGGATTCTTTAAAGTGCCGGGCCGTGGAACGAATTCTTCAATTAATTGTTGACGAAATGATAGATATTAATAACCACATAATCAGGCATTCAAACATTAAGACGCCCGACGATTTTCAAAGCGCTTTTGTTTCTTTGGGCGAAAACAATATCTTACCCTCAGACCTAAGCGCAAAATTGGCCCCTGTGGTTGGCTTAAAAAATAAATTGATTCACCGCTATGAAGAAATTAAAATAGATTTGCTCCTAACAACAATTCAAAAAGAAAAAGAAGATTTCAAAGAATACATAAAGGCAATTCAACAACATATTGAAAAAGAATAATTTTAGCCCCCGTGGTATAATTGGAAAACACAGCAGGCTTCGGACTTGCAGTTGTTGGTTCGAGTCCAGCCGGGGGCACACAGAAAATTTCTAATTACTAACGGTTATATGTCAAATACCCCATCCCCATCCCCCTCCTTCCTCCCCCTTCCCTTGGGGAAGGGGGAGGATAAATGAATATTTATGTCTAAATATTTAAAAATCATTTTTATAATTCTGTTCATTGCCGGATTGTTCTGGGCTTCCCATGCCTCGGCCCAAGACCTTGTTCCATGCGGACGCAGAGAAGCCGCTAGTCCGGTTTATAAAATAGGAAACATCTGCGTGAATGTTGAAGCCCCATGTACTCTTTGCCATTTTTTTATTCTTATTGCGCGTATAATAGATTTTGTGCTTTTTACCTTAGTACCTCCGCTTGCTCTGCTGATGCTGATTATTGGCGGAGCCACGTTTATGTTGGCTACCGGCAATCCGCAAACAATAACCACGGCTAAAAAAATAATTGGTTCAGTGTTTATTGGGTTGGTAATTATTTATGGCGCGTATTTTGTTGTTGGATTGGTTTTACAATCCATCGGGCTAACCAGCTGGGCGCACACCTTTTATCAAACATGGTGGTCGCCCGGGGGCTTTACTGTAGATTGCGACCTTGGCCCTAATGGTACCATACCTTGCCCTCCGCCTCCGGCAGGGCCCTAATAAAACGCTCGCCCCCGTAGCTCAACTGGCAGAGCAGATCCCTCTTAAGGATAAGGTTCTCAGTTCAAATCTGAGCGGGGGCACTATGTCTCAAATATATTTTTTATTAGGAACAATTTTAGACAAAATACACGTACCAGTGGCAGTAGGAGTTTTAGGGTTTGGCAAATTATGGCTGCCGCAATGGGTTTATTTTACTGTTCTATTAATAACAGTCGCGCTTCAGGCAATGTTAAGAGATTGCCCGCTCAATCCTTTGGTCGCATGGCTTAAGAAAAAACATAAGCCCAAATATTCTTACCGAAAAGAAAGGGGAATGGTTTGGATGGTCTACTCTCGCTGGCCCAAAGCCGCTCCGTTCTTAAAATTTTTCTTTTGGCAATTTTTTTCTTTAATAACTTTAAGAATGTTTGCTTAACTCGCGCAACTGCTTTGACAAAATAGCTACAATGGTTTATTAAAGACAAAAGTAAAGTTCTTGTCTTTTTTTTATTTTTAGCTATAATAAAATAATATGCTTAACACAAAAGAAAAAGAAACCGTTATAAAAGAGCACAAGGTTCACCAAAAAGACACCGGTTCGCCGGAAGTACAGTGCGCTGTTTTGACAGAAGAAATTAAGCGCCTGCTTTCGCATTTGAAGAAACACCCCAAAGACATTCATTCAAGGAAGGGGCTTCTGCAAATGGTTGCTAAAAGAAGACGGCTTTTACGATATCTTCAAGAAAAAAATCCAAGAAGATATAATTCTCTTGTTAAAAAATTAGGGCTTAAAAAGAAAAATGAAAAGTCAAAAGCATAAAGACCAAAGGGTAGTTGTCCTTATTGATACTCAAAATCTTTATTATTCCGCAAAAAATCTCTACCACTCTAAAGTGAATTTTGGAGAAGTGCTTAATTTTGCAATAAGCAACCGGAAACTAATCCGGGCTTTTGCTTATGTAGTAAAAACAAAAACCGGGGAAGAGCAGGCGTTTTTTGAAGCGCTCACCGGATTAGGCATTGAAACAAGGGTCAAGATGCTACAAGAGTTTTATGGGGGCGCTAAAAAAGCGGATTGGGACGTGGGCATTGTTGTTGACGCAATCAGAGCTTCGTCCAGCGCCGATGTCATTGTTTTGGTGTCCGGAGACGGGGATTTTATTCCTTTGCTGGAATATTTAAAAAATCAAGGCAAAAGGGTTGAGGTTATCGCTTTTGGCAGGTCTTCTTCTGCTAAAATCAAAGAAAAAGCAGATGAATTTATAGACATGGAAACCAGTTCTGAAAAATTCCTTTTGAAGAAATAAACACAGCAGCGTCATCTTGGGCTCTAAATTTGCCTGCCCGCAGTGCTACAGCATTGCAGGCGGGCCATGTCGCTCGCGAGCGACATGGCGGGTCGAGGGACAAAGGATCCCATTGTTTCTGTAATAACCGCGAGATTCTTCGTCCGCCTGCTGGCGGACTCAGAATGACGTGGAAAGAGAAACTGGCGGACTCAGAATGATCGTGGAAGAAAAAACTCAAAACGATTTCATCAAAAAAATTAACAAAATACTACTTATGAAATACAACTTAGAAATTGACGGAAAAACATACGATATTGAATTTAATAATTTAGCTGAACAAGCCAACGGAAGCGTTTTTGTGAGAATTGGAGATACCGTGGTAATGGCTACGGCCACGATGTCTTCTAAAGACATAGAAAGTTTAGATTTTTTTCCCCTAACTGTTGATTTTGAGGAAAAATTTTACGCTGCCGGCAAAATTCTTGGGTCCCGCTTTGTCCGAAGAGAAGGCCGGCCGACAGAAAACGCTACCGTAACCGCTCGGCTAATAGACAGGGCAATACGCCCTCTTTTTCCTGCCGGACTAAAAAGACAGGTGCAAGTAATTGTTACCTGCCTTTCTTTTGACGAAGTAAATGATCCGGATATTGCCGGACTCTTAGCTGTCTCTTTGGCTTTAGGAATTTCCGATATTCCCTGGAACGGCCCGGTAGCGCCGATTAGAATCGGCAAGACAGAAAAAGGCCTTATTTTTAATCCTGATTATCAACAAAGAGAAAAACAAGAGTTTGAAGTCACTCTTGTCGGAGTGGAAGAAAACGGGGAACCGATTGTTAATATGATAGAAGCGCAAGCAAAAGAAACACAAGAAGAAGCTCTTTTAGAAGCCGTTAAAGAGGGAAGCAGACACTTCAAAAAAATACTGGAAACACAGAAAGAGATTTTTAAAAAAACAGGAAAACCAAAAATTGAAATTCAAAAAGAGATAGAGCCGGAGATTGAGCAAAAATTAAAACAAAATTTTGAGAAAAAGCTGGAACAAGCAATGTTTCAACCCTCCCTCATTGACAACAAAAGGCTTTTTCAAAATGTTCAGCAAGAGTTAATAGATTTTACCAAAGAAAACTTTGGAGAAGAAAAAATTGGCTACGCTAAAGCAGTGCTGGAAAATCTTTTAGACGAAATTCTGCATAAAAATATCCTTGAAGAAGGGCGCCGGCCCGATGGCAGAAAAATGGATGAAATCAGGCCAATAAGCTCAAAAATAGATGTTCTGCCAAGAGTGCATGGCTCTGCCCTGTTTGTCAGGGGGGCAACAAAAGCGCTCTCTGCCGTCACCCTGGGCGCGCCCGGAGACCAGCGGCTAATAGAGGGGATGGAAATAAGAGAAAAGAAAAGATATATGCACCACTACAATTTTCCCCCTTTCTGTTCGGGCGAAACAAAACCCCTAAGGGGTCCTGGCAGAAGGGAAATCGGACACGGCATGCTTGCAGAAAAAGCGCTTTTCCCCCTTATTCCCAATTCCGAAGAATTTCCTTATACTATAAGAGTAGTAACAGAAATTCTTTCTTCCAACGGCTCTACTTCAATGGCTTCTGTTTCTTCTTCGTCTTTATCACTAATGGCCGCCGGAGTACCGATAAAAAATCCGGCCGCAGGTATTGCCATTGGTTTAATTAAATCAAAAGATAAGCATGAACTCCTTATAGATATTCAAGGGCCGGAAGACCATTATGGAGACATGGATTTTAAAGTTGCGGGAACCCTTAAGGGGATTACAGTAATTCAAATGGATGTTAAAATAAAAGGGATAGATTATAAAATAATTGAACAAGCGCTTTTTGCCGGAAAAACAGCCAGAGAAAAAATCTTACAAGAAACGGCTAAAACAATTGCCGAACCAAAAAAAGTGCTATCGCCTTTTGCTCCTCAAATTTTAATTATTAAAATTAATCCTGATAAAATTGGCGCGGTAATCGGATCCGGCGGCAGTGTTATCAATGAAATTATTGAAAAGTGCCAAGCCAACATTGACATAGAAGATAATGGCACGGTTTTTATCAGCGCTAACTCCAAAGAAGCGGCACAAAAAGCGGCTGATTGGGTAACTTTACTCGCAAAAGAAGCAAAAAAGGGCGATTTTTTTGAAGGCAAAGTAAAAAAAATCTTTGATTTTGGAGCAATGGTCAGTATTCTTCCCGGCCAATCGGGGCTGGTGCATATTTCAGAGCTTGCCGACAGACGCGTAGAAAAAGTGCAGGATGTAGTTAAAATCGGAGACACAATTCCGGTAAAAGTTATCTCTATTGACGACCAAGGAAGGATTAATCTCTCACTGAAGCAGGCACTACCTAAATGATGGCAAACAACAAAATGATAAATTGCTATTTTTTCAATTTCCAACAATAATTTTTCTAAACCGAAAAAATAATTTTCAATTTTCAATTCACAATTTTCAATCAATTTTCAATGACCTAATTTTCAAATGATTTAATTGAAAATTAAAAAATTGTTAAATTCATTCGTAAATTGAAAATTCGTAAATTGAAAATTTTGCCTATTTTGTCTCCCAATTCCACCCAACAATTAAATATTCCTCCGGAAGTAATCCGCACAATGAAAAAAGATCTGGCCGGGCTCACTAGAAGCGAGTGGGATTTAACGCTTGCCGAAGTAGAAATTGAAGAATTATTAAGGGCTTTTCAAGAAAGAAAAACGGCGGAACAAATGGCGAGGGAAGAAAAGGAAAAACAGAAGGAACTAAAAGAGCAAAAAACAGTAGAGGAAATAAGAAAAAAAGCCCAAGAAGAAGACATGGAGGAGAAGGGAAGGGGCGAGGAGAAAAAAGAGGAAGAAGAAGAGGAAAAAAGAGAAGAGGAGGAATTGACAGAACAAGTTGTGGAAGAAGTGGCAGAAGATGAAGAAAAAATTGCTGAAGAAATAAGAAAAAAAGCCCAAGAAAGAGAACAAATGGTGCAAAAGGAAATGAAGGGAGCAGAATATCAAGAGTCCCTTGCTAAAGAGCAGTTTGAAGACGAAGAAGAAGAAAAAAGGCGGAAAAAAGAGCTTATAAAAAGAAAGGAAGAGCTGGAAAAGAACCTGAAAGAGCTTCCTAAAGAAAGGGTGCCGCTTGATGAAAGCAGGGAATATTATTTTAAACAACTGGCAAATATTGAAAAAGATCTAAATCCTATTTTAGAAAGTGAAAAAAGAATAGAAGAAAACATCAAATTTATAGAAAACATAGAAAAAACCGCTCTTACTCCAAGGCAAAAAAAGAAAGCAGAACAAGAGCGCCAGCTTGCTGAAAAAGAAAGGCAAGTCGTTGAAAAACAAAGATGGGACTATGAGCAGAAGAAATATCAAATTGAAAAACAAGTTAAAGAAATTGATCTCGGATATCGGCAAATTGCTCAAAAAGAAGCAAAAATAAAACAAGAAATAGCCAGTATTGATAATGACTTGGCAAAAATCGAAAAAGCAAGAGAAAAAGAAAAATTCCAAGAAACGGTGGAAAAACTTGCCCGGGAAAAAGAGGAACTTGCCCGGGAAAAATCTCAGGTTGTGGAAAAAAGAAAGGAACTGGAGGAAAAGTTGGCAGAAATTATTACCAAAGAAGAAGGCATAGAAAAGGAAATAAATTATTTGCAAGAAGAAGAACGGCTGGCCGAAGGACCCGAGAAACAGAAAAAAGAGCAAGAGCGATGGAAGCTGGAAAAAATACGTTCAGAAGCAGAAAGAAATCGTTGGCAGATTGAAGAGCAAAAAAATAAAATCCGGCTTGAAGAAAACCGCATTAATGTCAGGTATGAAAAATCGCTGGAACAAGAAAATGAGTTAAGAAAAAGAATTTCAGAAATAAATGTTTTGCTTGGCATAGAAACGCCTCCCGAACCCAAAGACAAAAAAAGCTCGGCTTCGCGGTTTCGGAAAAGTGAAAGTTTTGCGCAATCCCCGAAAGAAGAACCGGAACCAAAAAAAGCTGTTGATGAACAAGCCCGTGAACCCGGGGAAAAAACAAAAGAAGGAGAAGGGGGGGAGAACGTAATTGCGCAACCCCCAAAGCCAAGGGATTTGCCTTCTTCGGCTGCGCCGGAACGGCCAAATGAAAAAATAGGGCCGGAACCAGAAAGCTCTGGCAGCGCTCCTGAAGAAGCGCTCAAAAAACTGGATGCCAAAAAAAGAAAAGAAGAGCTTTTAAAACGGCTCCGGGAAAGAAGAGAACAGTCAGAAGAAGAAAAAGAAAAAAGGATTTTGCAAAGAATACGGCAGGGCGCCTCTACTCCTGAAAGTTCTTACCAGCCAATGGACCAAGATCAGGCCCCCTCTCCTCCGACAGCTTCCGATAAAGACACGGCCAGACCACCGATGATGTCCATAAGCCCTGAATCGCTTGCTGCGGATAAAAAGAAAAAAATTATTATTATAGGAGCAGCTGTTCTCGTGTTTTTGTTAATTATTGGTTTTTGGTATTGGTATATAAAGGTGAGGGGGAAAGCTCCTGAACCCGCCCCAACTGTTCCAATAGAAACCCCTGCACCCGAGCCGGAGCCCGAGCCGGAGCCCGAACCGGAGCCGGAGCCCAAGCCCGAGCCCAAGCCGGAGCCCGAGCCGGAGCCAACTTCTTTAATTCCTGTAACAAATTCTGCCAAGCTTAATTCCCAAAATTTTCGCCAATATTTGCCAACAATTTTTGTTTCTCAAGAAATTCCTAAAAATGAATTTGTAAGAATGCTGGTACGCGACGAACAGGGGTTAAAGCTATTGTCTAACTATGAAATGCTATCTCTGATGCAGTCAGAGCCGCCTGAAGATTTTTATGCCAGCATAGAAGAATATGCTACTTACTATATATTCTCTACAGATAATTATAATGTCTTGGGCTTTACGGCAAAAATCAGAAATCAAGACGAAACAGGGGTTCCTCTCGTCGGGTTAGGAACGATTATGAGAAGCTGGGAACCAAAGTTAATAACGCAAATCAAAAAATTAGGCGAGATATTGGAAATAAAAAATATGGTTAATACTGCCCAATTTCAGCAAACAAATTATAAGGGAAATGTTTTACGCTATATGACCCTCAAAGGTTCTCCCCATTGTTACGGCGCCTGTTATGTTGTTACCGAAGAATACCTCCATTTTGCCACTTGCTGTAACGCTATAGTCAAGCTCATTGATGAGCTTTAATTTTAATGAAAAAAGAATTTTTAGAAAAACAAAAGAAAATACTGGAACAGAAAGGCAAAGAAATAGAAAAAGAGCTGAACAGCTTTGCTGAAAAATCAGAAGAAGATAAAAGTGACTGGAAATCAAAATTTCCGGATTTCGGCGGGTCTGAAATCGCCGGCTCGCGAATGGAAACAGCCCAAGACGAAATAGAAGAATATTTAAGCCGCCTTCCTGTGGAGCGTTCTTTGGAAAACAATCTTAAAGACATAAAAATAGCCCTGGAAAAAATAAAAAGAGGAAGGTACGGGAAATGTGAAAATTGCCAAAGACCCATCTCAAAAAAACGTTTGGAGGCCTATCCAGAAGCCCGATATTGTCTAAAGTGCAAGCCGTAAAAAATTTTATAAACGCATCAAAAAAATACACGAACCGCGGGACGTGTATTTTTGTTTCAATAAAAGAAACTTTTTTAAATCAACCTTTCTTTATTTACAAATTATTGCCCTTTCCCCCTCCTTTATCCTCCCCCTTCCCTGTGGGAAGGGGGAGGAAGGAGGGGGATGGGGCGTTTGGCAAATAACCTTTAGAATTTAGGATTTTTGCCTAATAGGCGAACGGATTTCTCGCTCCGCGGACATCAAAATGCAAATGGCAGCCACCCGGACCGTCAGGAATAGTATGGCCGGTATGGCCAATATAACCAATAACCGTGCCTTGGGAAACCGTTTGTCCGGCTCGCACGGCAATGCTTGAAAGATGGCCGTAAAAAGTAACTACTCCATTGGGATGAAGCATTCTCACATAATTTCCGGCCCTGTTATCATAACCGGCCCTCTGAATTTGACCTCCGGCTGCCGCATATACCGGAGAACCGCATTTTCCTGTTGATAAATCAATAGCATTATACCAGTGCAATCCTTGAGTAATGCGATAGGGCGAGGGCACCGGGGAAATAAAATATGAATTAGGCAGAGCAACAAGAGAAGCAGGCGCGCTCTGAATCTGAACCGGCTTCCGTGCATTGGGAACAATTAAAATGTCTCCGACAAAAATCTCTCCGTCTTCGGAAAGATTGTTAAAAGCAATTATTTCGTCTCTCTCTACTTTATAGTTTTGAGCCAGCTGGCTTACGGTATCTTTGCTTCTTACGATATGCATTATGCCGGTTGTCGGTAAAATCACTAATTTCTGGCCCGGAGAAATCACCGACCCATTTTTTAAATCATTTGCCCAGAGAATAGTGTTCTGGCTGATGCCAAACTGCTCGGCAATAGAGCTAATCGTATCTCCTTGCTCAACTATGTGTTCGCTAATGCCTGTTTCGTCGTGGGTCCCCTGGCCGACACCGTAGCCGCTTGCCAAGGCGCCCATTGCCTGAAAAGATAAGTTTCTTGGCGCAGAAATAGCTGCTAAGCTATTATTTTCTATAGAATACAGCCCCGGATAATCCTTTGCCTCCTCTCCTTGATAAAACACTGATTCAGAAACAAGATTTCTGATTTTCTGCCCTTGGCTCAAGAAAACAGCCCAACCGCTCCTGCCGGCGCCCGTGTTGCCCAAAAATAGCCCCCAAAACATTAGAAAAAAGAACAGCAAGCAAAAACACGGCTTAAACCATTTTCTAAGCCGTAATTTCTTTGCTAAATTGTTAATGAAAGTAGAAATAAGTTTGTGACAAATCGCCAAAATAAACTTTGGTTCTCTGCCATATTACCCATTCTTCTAATTTTAGATTATCATTCATTTAATACTATATGGTAAAATAAGTCAATAGTTTTTTCCACAAAATGGATTTTTATTCTAAAAAAGCAATTAAAAAAACGCTAAGGCAAGAAAATATTTTTCCCAAAAAGTCCTTGGGCCAGAATTTTCTTATTGATAAAAACGCGCTAAAAAAAATAGTTGAAACGGGCGAGGTCTCGGGCAAAGACATTGTTTTAGAAATAGGGCCCGGCTTGGGCGCCTTAACTTGGGAATTAATCCAAAAGGCAAAAAAAGTGGTGGCTGTAGAAAAAGATACTCAATTGGCCCAAGCCCTGAAACAGCGACTGGAAAATCCTCCCAACCTTACTGTTGTAGAAGGAGACGCTCTTAAGATCCCTAACATTCTTCAAACACTTTTTCCTCTCCCTCCTTCCTCCCCCTCTGTGGGGAGGATAATACCTCTCTCGTCTTCCTCCCCCTCTGGGAGGGGGAGGATAGAGGTGGGGGAGGGTTATAAATTAATGGGCAACCTGCCCTATAATTCCGGCTTAGCCATTATAATGAAATTTTTAGAAGCCGATCGCCAGCCGAAAATGATTGCAGCGACTCTCCAAAAAGAAGTGGCGGAAAAAATCTGCTCTGATAAAAAAATGAGTTTGCCCGGCATTGCCACGCGCTATTTTGGAAACCCGAAAATCTGCGGAATTATTCCAAAAGAACTCTTCTTTCCCGAGCCAAAAGTAGATGGCGCCATATTAAAAATTACTGATATTCAAAAAAGAGAAAATAAAAAATATAATGAACTTTTTTTTAAAATCCTTAGAGCCGGGTTTAGCTCTCCCAGAAAAACCATTCTCAACAACCTCTCCGCCCCCTCCCTTTATCCCTCCCCCTCCATTGGAGGGGGAGGGAAGGGGTGGGGGAGGAAAAATTCCTCTCTCCCGCGGGCTTCCGAAGTTCCCAAAACTCCGCGTGGTATCGTTCCTGGATCCCCGACTAAATCGGGGATGACAGGGGCGCGCAGTGTCATTCCCGCGGAGCCCGTCCCCGTGAAAACGGGGAGTGGGGATCCGGACGGTCTGGATTCCCGCCTCCGCGGGAATGACAAGAGAAAGGGGGCGGTGGTCTGCCCTAAGAAGCAAACCGCGCTTTGGCTAAAAAAAGCCGGCATTCCTCCCCAAGCCCGGCCGGAAACCCTTTCCCTGAAAAACTGGCTTACTCTTGTGGATAGTTTCCCAAAATAAACTGTGATACAATAAAGCAATGGAAAAATTGAATAGTAAAACAATAAAAATACTAATATTTTTTTGCTTGTTTTTTGTTTTTTGTTTTTTTTCTAGCAATATCGCTCTTGCTGGATTGTACGAAATATATCTAACTGTAAATAAAACTTCTGTTTATATTAACGAAGAAATCGTCGCTAATGCAATAATTAAGCTTTATGATGGTTATGCAGAGGCGCATGGTACCGGTATTTTTCATATAAATTTTGGAGATGGCACTCCCGATGAACGAATTTCTTGTAGTCATGATTCAGACTCGCCGGAACCCTTTACAAAATGTCAACATTCTATTTCTCATACTTACACGACCTCTGGAACAAAAGTAATTGCCATAACCACTACTGTATTCGGGGGGGCGTTTGGAGGAACGTGGAGAATAGCTCATCAAATAATTAATGTTCTCGATATGCCCACCTCCACCCCTCCTCTTATTCCCGAATCGCCAATTGAAGCAACTACCACCGCGGCACTCATTCGGGAAGTTGCTGATTTTATTTCTTGGATAGTAGGCGGACTTTTAGTGCTGATGATAATAATTGGCGGATATTTTATCCTTACGGCCGGAGGCAAGCCGGAACAGGTTACCAAGGGGAAACAAATTATTTTTTATGCCATTATCGGCTTTGCAGTTATGATAATAAGCAGAGGAATCTTAGCAATTATTTATAAAATTTTAGATGTAGATATCCCATGATAAGCAGAAATATAAAAATACTTATCTTACTTTTTATCGTAGCCACCGGACTAATTGTTCCTTTGCAAAAGGTGGATGCGGCAGTTGGAATAGCAGCGTTAATAACCTCATTCTTAGCAGGACTTTTTGGAGCGGTAAAAGAAGCAATAACAATTTTTGTGAAATTTGGAGTTGCCACCTGGCTCTCGTGTATAGCGCTAAATTGGGCTAATGTTTTTCTTCTATGGGCAGCCGATCCCGGACTTATTAGCGTAGGACTGAAAGATAACGAATTAGTACAAAACGGATGGATAATAGTGAGAGATTTTGTCAACCTCTTTTTTATCTTAATTCTTGTTGCAATCGGCATCGGAACATCCTTAAGGTTAAAGGGTTATGAAATCCAAAAAATTCTTCCCCGGCTTCTTTTGGTTGCCGTTCTTGTCAATTTTACCCCGATGATTGTCGGCGTTATTGTAGATGCTTCTAATGTTGTGATGGATTTCTTTTTTTCCGCAGGAGGAATAGGATTTGAAAGCACAGTGCTCTCAAGCGAATCTTTAACAGATTCTATATTAGATAAACTGGGCAGAGCAATTACCAATCCTCATCTTATGGGCAATGTGTTGTTTGAATCTCTTCTTTTAATGTTATTTAACTTTACTGGCACTTTTGTTTTATTTACCATGGCTATGCTTTTTATTGTCAGACACTTAGCGATTTGGGTTTTGGTAATTCTGTCTCCTTTGGCTTTTTTCTGTTTTATTCTCCCGCGCACCCAGAGAATATGGAATATGTGGTGGAACCAATTGCTTAAATGGAGTTTTGTCGGAATTGGAGCGTCCTTCTTTCTTTACCTTGCTCAAATGATGATAGAAATCAATGTCTTAAAATCAGCTCCCCCTGCCAACGCAATGGGCGTAGAAGTTGGTTTAACTAGTTTAATGATGCACATTTTCCCTTTGGCACTGCTGAGCATATCGTTATTTGTAATTAACTCCACTTCAGCTATGGGAGCAAGTTCTTTTATCAACTTAGCCAAAAAAGGCAGCGGGTGGGTAAAAGGAAAAGGAAAATCAGTGGCAATGAATCAGCTTAGGAAAAATGTGAGACAAACCAAGGAAGCCGGCAAAAAAGCAGCCGGACCCGTGGCAAGAAGATTAGAGGCCTGGGCCGGCAAGGTTTCAAAAGAACCCGTTCCGGGGGAGAGTGCTTCTGTTAAGGAAAGATTAATATATCAGGCAAAAACCAGGGCGGCCCAAAAAGCCGAAAAAGTTGCCACCAAGCTTGGCAGTGAAAATATTGAAGAACTAACTCAATTATTAGAAAAAATGAACTCTATAGAAAGGGCTCTGTTTTTAAAAACCGCCACAACAGAAAACGAAAAAATTGCCGCCGTTGCGGCAAAAATAAACAAAGGAGAAACTAAAGATATTTCTACAAACCAGCTTGATGCTGCCCTAAGAAGAGTGGCGGACTTTAGTTCTGACCTTGCTAAAAAATTTGCCGGCGCTGACCCCAGATTAGCCCAGGAATGGTATAAGGAACATAGACAACAAATAAAAATGCTCAACCGAGAAAGAATGCATGCTGGCCCAGAAAGAAGGGCAGAGATCGAGCAAGAAAAAACCGCTATTAGAGAACAAATGAAGCGCAGAGGACTAGAGGTGACGAAAGAAGATATAAGGCGATACGGAAAAGACGATACCCTGGAAAAGAAAATACTTCATCGAATGAAAGGTAAGGGCATTGAGGGCATGAGCGAAGAATATCTGACCGATGAAAACGCCCAAAGATATATCCACCGATTCTGGAGCGGCAGTCAAATATCAACAGCTGCTAGAAAGTTTGAGCAGTCATTCATTGATGCTTTTAATAAAGACACTAAAAAACTAGATGCAATAACTGATCCTCGTGATCCAGAATATTTAAATCAAGCACAGTTTGACAAGCTACAAAAGTATTTCAGAACCAGCCCTGCAATAGAGTTTGGTTTTGATAAATTTATAAACCGTCGCGATGGCGGTGGTGCTGCCGGCGATGCTCCCGAGAGCGGTAAAATCATAACCCCTGAACCAAGAGGCAATGTTAAGTTTTCTTCCCGAGAAAGGAGAGAGCCGGATACTGATGAAAAATAAAAAATAGAGAACTTCCCTAAATAAAAAAAGGAACTGAAAATTTGAGCAAGCATTTATCGATGCTTTTAATTTAATAAGAAAACTATAAAGATAAATACCAGATTAGCTGATACGGCCAATCGTCATAACCCTAATTATATCGGCGATGCTTAATATAGAAGACTCTATAAATGTCTTAGGAAAAATGCCGGAGTAGAATTTAGTTTTGGAAACTTTGATCGACTAACAAGATAAACTTATCTTGTAATCAGAAATTATCTTTATTTAATTTAAACAAAAAAAAGGGGGCATCACTGCCTCCCTCTTGTTTTTTAGGCGATGTTCTCGTTATTAGCGAGAACTCTCACCTGCTGTATCTCGATTCCCTCCAGTTCGGGGGCGGTTGCAGTTGCTTCCTGCAACCGCGTTGCTATTTTTTCTCTCTGCGCCCGAAGGGAAGCGATCTTGTGCCTCCCAATAATGGCTCCTCCGTGGACTTTGAAAAAGCCCCTAATTCGGGCAGCCCAATCCCAATCGTCTACGTCAATCCGGGTAACTCTTGCCCAAAGGGCAAGCATCAACTCAACTTCCTCCCCCTCCCTGCTGGTGTTCTGGACCGAAACTTCCATCCTAATTCCTTTCAAGGGAATTGAGGCCATCTTGATTGACCGCAAATTCCGCTCAATCCAAGTTACTCTCTTGTTTCCCAAAAGTCCGCTAAGCCCGACAAAATACCATTCATCATAGCGAAGCCCGTGGCAATCCACCACATTTCCGTCCGCGTCCAACATATGATCAGCGTAGTTGAGATAAACCTGCCGGTCAACAATAACTGCCGTGCCTTCGGGCACCCGAACAATCATTCGGGATACCGCCCAGGTAGCAACGCCAGTCAAAAGAACCGTAAACATAAACGGCCTGAACGCAAACCAGCCAATGAGCACAAATAATGCTCCACCGAAAATCATCCAGTTCCGCTTCTGCTTCTGCCTATTGGTCATTCTTATCACCCTCATTCCTTTTCAGTTTTTATGTTCTGATTATAATTATACCAAAAATCCCCTCGCTTGTCAAGCGTTGTTATGGTTATGGTAAAATATCGCTACCCCCTCCCCCTCCTTCCTCCCCCTCCCTGTGGGAGGGGGAGGATTAAGTTTTTTCCATTTCCTCCCCTTCTTTTTTGGGGGAGGATTAAGTTTTTTCCATTTCCTCCCCTTCTTTTTTGGGGGAGGATTAAGTTTTTTCCATTTCCTCCCCTTCTTTTGGGGGGAGGATTAAGTTTTTTCCATTTCCTCCCCTTCTTTTGGAGGGGGAGGATTTAAGGTGGGGGTAAAAACTGATTATTGTCCAATATTTCTTACCTATGTTAAAATATTATAAATGTGTTAAAATTAAATCAATTAACATCGTTTAATCATGGAAGGATTATCAAAAGACGAACTTTGGGAAATATACAGGAGCCTGCCTGATGATATAAAAGATGCTATTTTTTCTGAAGACACGGCAGAAGCGATTTGGAATATCTGCCAAATTAATAAAATAGAACAGGTTTCTGAAATGGCAAAACTTGCCGGAAGAACATTGATGGGCCTGCTTCCGCCTAAGGACTTTGAGCAAGCATTAAAACAAACGCTAAAATTGGAAGAAAAAACTGCGCAAAAAATAGCCACGGAAATGGAGCACTATATTTTTAATCCGGTAAAAGATGATTTGGATTTTATTTATGAAGAAGAAGGCAAAAAAGGCAGAAAAGAAATTCCTGATTCAAAAAAAGAAAAGCCAAGCCCGCCCTCTAAAAAACACGCTTGGGAAGACAGCTATCGCGAACCGATAGAGTGACCATTGACGATGACCTTTGACTGTTGACGATGACTTTTGACTATTGGACTATAATTTAAAATTTCAAATTTCAAATTAGAAAACAATTTTAAATGATAAATTTAAAAACAGAAGATACATAAAATGAACTACGA
The DNA here is from genome assembly GCA_964470785.1 of uncultured Candidatus Saccharibacteria bacterium. GTDB lineage: Bacteria > Patescibacteriota > Minisyncoccia > Minisyncoccales > PEYH01 > CAYYED01. Next base: position 17,482 of record CAYYED010000001.1, read on the forward strand.
TTTAGAAGAGCGCACAGCTAAATTTGGGGAAAAGGTAATTGATTTTGTAAAAAAATTAGAGAAAAATGCTGTTAATAATGTTTTGGTCGGGCAAATTGTTCGTTCTGCTACAAGTATTGGAGCTAATTATTGTGAAGCCAATAACGCTAGTTCAAAAAAAGGATTTTCGCAACAAGATATTTATTTGCCGAAAAGAAGCAGGCGAAACGAAACACTGGGTTCATATGATAGCAAGAGCAAATAACAATAAAAAGAACGAGTGCCAAATGCTCTGGAAAGAAGCAAACAAACTTGTAATGATATTTGCTAAAATCGCCTCTTCTTTATGAAATTGTTTTTAAATTAAAAATTAGAAATTGTTTTTAAATTAGAAATTAAAAATTAAAAATTATTTAATGGAATACCCCTTGCCCCAATTTTTAGAAATCAAGCCCAAGGTTGCCGGACCTTTTAATTTGCGCCAAATTATTTATATCGTTGCCGGCGCTACGATTTCTATATTCTTTTATCTTACATTCCCGTTAATGTTTTTTGTCGTCATAACTATTCCTATTATGATAATCGCTTTTATTCTGGCTTTTGCAAAAATCAAGGGTTTCCCTGTCCCTACAATTTTAGTACGCTCTTTTAGGTTCTTGTTTAAAAACAAGCAATATGTTTGGCACAAGACAGAGCAGGCGACCCCAACATTAGCCCAGCCCCGGCAGCCGGACAAAAAAGAAGAAGTGGACCCTCTTTCTACTTTAAAAATTACCGAAAAAAGCCGGCTCAAAGAAGTGGCAAAATTAATTGAAATCCATTCAAAGTGACACAGCAGTGTCATCCTCGCGAAAGCGGGGATCCAAACAATGGATTCCCGTCCCCGCCTCCGCGGGGACAGGCCCCCGCGGGAATGACAGGAGAGAGCGGGAATGACAGGAGGAAGGCACGGGGATAACAGAAATAAATCGTCATTTTGACCCCGCCCTCTATGCTCGTAAATAATGAACAATCTATTTTTTACAATGATTGCCCCAAAAAACACTATGTCGTCTCTGTCGCGCTTAGAGGGCGGGGTCAAAATGACTTTTCCTTAATATTTTAATATGAATATCGGCATTTCATCCCAACAATTTTTGCCCATAGAACAAATCAGAGAAGGCGCGATTATTATGAAAGACCATAGTTTAAGAGGAGTAATGATGGCCTCTTCTTTGAATTTCGCCCTCAAAGAAATAGAAGAACAGGAAGCAATCATTATGCAGTTCCAAACATTTTTAAACTCTCTGGATTTTTCCTTTCAAGTTGTGGTTGTCTCAAGAAAAGTAAATATTACCGGATATTTGGAAAAATTAAAAATAGTTGAACAGGAACAGCAAAATGATTTATTGAGAATGCAAACAAGAGAATACAGAAACTTTGTGGAAAAACTGGTAGAAGGCGGCTCTATTATGAACAAAAACTTTTATCTCGTCGTGCCTTTTTATCTCTCTGAAATTTTTGGAGGAAAAACCAAGGGAGGCCTGTTCAATCTCAAGTCCGCGCCTGCTCTTACGGAAGAAATTTTCCAAAGGTGCAAATCCCAGCTTTACCAAAGAATGGAGTTTTTGTCATTAGGATTAAGGCGCTGCGGCGTCTGGGCAGTATCTCTAAACAGCGAGGAATTAATAGAGCTCTATTGGAGTTTATCACACCCCAAAGAAGCATCCATTGGATATTATCCGGAAATCCCGCCGGAACTAATTCAATAATAATGAATAATGAATATTCCTTTCTTAGACAAACTTATACCCCAAAAATCCGAGCAACCGACCCAAGCAATGGGCTTGCTTGACTTTATCTCTCCTCCGGCCATTAAAATCGGGTCTGACCATTATGAGGTCGGCGAAAAGCTTGCCAAGTCATATTTTATTTTTTCCTATCCCCGCTATCTTTCCACCGGCTGGCTGGCGCCGATTATTAATATGGATATTCCTTTAGATATTTCTATTTTCCTGCACCCCATAGACACCGGGTTAGTGCTGAAAAAATTAAGAAAAAAAGTTACTGAAGTGCAGTCAGAAATTATGGAAAAAGAAGAAAAAGGGCTTATTAGAGACCCGGTGCTGGAAACTGCTTACAAAGACATTGAGGTTTTGCGAGACCGTTTGCAAACGGCGCAAGAAAGAATGTTCCAAGTAGGAATTTATATTACTGTCTATGCTGAAGACAAAAAAGAACTGGACAAGATAGAGGGCACGCTCCGTTCCATGTTGGAATCCCGGCTCGTCTATATCAAGCCCGCACTTTACCAGCAAGAAAAAGGAATGGTCTCTGTTTATCCCTGCGGAGTTGACCAACTACAAGTTCATACCACTATTAACACCAGCCCGCTTTCCACTATTTTCCCTTTTGTTTCTTTTGATTTAAGTTCTAATGAAGGAATTCTTTACGGCATTAACCAGCATAATAATTCTTTGGTCTTATTTGATAGATTCAGTTTAGAAAATGCCAACTCAGCGATTTTCGGCAAAAGCGGAGGAGGAAAAAGTTTTTTAGTCAAATTAGAAATCCTGCGCTCTTTGATGCTTGGAATAGAGGCCATTATTATTGACCCGGAAAACGAGTATAAATTCCTTGCCGACGCAGTAGGCGGCAAATTCTATAATATTTCACTTGCTTCTGACAGCCATATTAATCCTTTTGACCTTCCGGTTGTTGGAGAAGACGAAGAGCCCAAAGATGTGCTTCGTTCCAGCACTATTAATTTGGTCGGCTTAATGAGAATTATGCTTAGCGGACTGACGCCGGAAGAAGACGCTATTATTGACCAGGCCATTTCCGAGACCTATGCTGCCCGGGATATTACGCCTGAAACCGACCCGGCCCTATGGAAAGAAAGAACGCCTCTTCTGGCTGATTTAGAATCAGTGCTGGAAACAATGGAAGGAGCAGAGTCATTGGTTAAAAGATTACGAAAATTCACCAAAGGCGTTTATGCCGGATTTTTTAACTATCCTACCAATGTAACAATGGATAATAAATTGGTGGTTTTTGGAATTAAGAATCTGGAAACCGAATTAAGGCCCTTGGCAATGTATATTATTATGCGCTATATCTGGAACACAATAAAAGAAGAGCTTAAAAAAAGGATTTTGGTAATTGATGAGGCATGGTGGCTGATGCAATCAGAAGACAGCGCCTCTTTCTTGTTCGGAGTGGTAAAAAGAGGCAGAAAATATTGGCTTGGAACCACTACTATTACTCAAGATGTTAATGACTTTATGAAATCAGAATATGGCCAGCCCATTATTACCAACTCCTCTCTCCAACTTCTTATGAAGCAATCACCGGCCACTATTCAGGTGGTAAAAGAAACCTTTAATTTGACTGACCAGGAAAAATATCTTTTATTGGAAACGCCGATTGGAGAAGGAATCTTTTTCGCCGGAGAAAAACATGTTGCCATCAGAATAGTTGCCTCTTATACCGAAGACCAAATTATCACTACGGCTCCGGAAGAAATAGCAAAAATTAGAGAATTAAAAAAACTGAAAAAAAATGCCTAATCCCGTGCTTCTGATAGTAGCAATTATTTTAGATATTTTTGGGTTTTTGTGCCTAATGATTACCCTTACCGTCGGGCCGGAGGTAGGAGAAACGCTTTCTTTTGTGCCAGATTTTATGGGTCTTTTTATTATTGGAGGATTTGAGCTTTATTCTCATAGGCGCGCTTTTTTCAAAAAAGCAAAAACAATGCGTAAAAAGGCAGGAAAGAAAGGGGGGTTTAAGTTTCTTGGCGCCTTTTTTGGCGAACTTCTGCCCTTAATCGGAGCTATGCCATTTTGGACTATTTATGTCATTACTGCGGGAGCAGAGGAAGAATATCAACAAGCAACTGAGCCCGCTTAAAAAACTAAAATGAGGAAACGTTATTTTATCCCCTTAATAATACTAATTTCCTTGATATCCATCCTTGTCCATTTAGAAATAATTTCCGGGCGAGGGTCGATTTTGGCGCAGGGAGATATGGAAGTGGACTATCCTGACTTACCCGGGATAGACACGCCTGATACTACTGATGCCGGAACCTATTTAAGATATCTTTATGTTCTGGGCATTTTCTTGGCCGGGCTTATATCTTTCGTGCTCTTGATAAAGGCCGGGATGCGATATCTAACCTCTGCCGGTAATCCTTCAAAAATACAGGATGCACGGGAACAAATAACAGCCAGTTTATTGGCATTATTAATCATTTTCGGCTCTTATCTAATTCTAAACACCATTAATCCGGAACTCTTGCGAATTCATTTTCCCAGCATCTCAATTCCTCCCTCTGCAGGAGGACCTGTTCACCCCGCACCTCCTCCTCCTACTCAATTTCAAGAATATCCGGTAGGCGCTTTAATAACTTCGGAAATAGGAGTTTCCTCTTTTATAGCCACCAGTTCTGCCAGCACAACAGACCCGGATACGGATGATGAAGAGTATAATAATCTTTTTCCCGAAATAATCCACTATCCTACCGACTACCAAGGAGGCCTGCACGGCCGGCGGTTAAAAAGAGTCCATGAAGTAGCAAGCACTACCCTGCCGGTAGTGGACAGGTTAGAAATGCTTTCCAATGAATTGTTAAGAGTAGCAAAAAAATTAGAAGCAGAAAACAAAAAACTTTATGACTATGCTATGGAGTGTGATTGTAGGCATTGCCCCTCCTGCACGGGAGGAGAAGTAAGTTCTTGTCCGTGTCCTTTATGCGCGGGAGACCCTTGTCCCAATAGAGCAGAAATGAATAAATTAAGAGAAGAAATTATCCCCGCTTTTTATGAAAATTCAGACAGCCCTCTCCCTTGTCGAATGGTTATTCTGGATTATTTTGCCAGCGCTTTTAAGCCGTTTTTAGATAGCCCTGAAGAATTGGTAAAAACCGCCACCACCACATATGAAGACATTTCTTATTGGCACGAAGGAGAAGGGATGTTTAGTGGAGAGCATGTAGACGATATGCGCAGCCAAATAGAGGCCTGTATTAGTGCCGGAGAAATAGAGCAGGAAGAATATGATTGGCCGGATGATCCTGATAACCCGTTTGCCGTAGAGCAGCTAATAGATCTTATGGCAGACGTAGAAAATAAGGGCACTTATAGTCCCACTACTACTCCTCCGGAAAGAGATGTCCAAACTAATATCGCCCAAATAGAAGACAATCTAATACTCTTGGAAAAGTGCAAAATAGCGCTTAACCCGGAACACCCTAATGGTTGTTGGCCCCAGGCATATAGTTTCCATCAAAATTTCCGATTGTCTGACACCTTTGATATTGATATACGCCATATTCAATTAGAAAATGTAAAATCCTTGGAAGACCCGGCCACTTTTTATTGTCCTTTAAGAGTCGTTGACAGCGAAAGTTCGGATATGTTTTTAGAAGATGTTCCCATAGGACTTCCTTGTTCTCCAATGGTGGAAATCCCTATCGGTAACACAATTGATGACTCTATTCAATTAATGGCTGATATTTTAAGAGAGTTGGGCGATCCGGGGCACCCCGGCATTCCCAGAGACAAATGGGACCCTCTTGGGTTGAGTAAAAAAGGCATTTGGAATTCCGGACACCAGGTTATAGACAATAGCAAAAAACAAAACGAATTATCCACTTCTACGGCAGAATTAAGCGACGAACTCATTGAACTTACAAAAGATGAACCCGGTGAAGGATGTAGAAATGATTGTGCAATTGTGGGATGTGAGCCAGAATGCCAAGAGAGAACAAAAAATGTGTATGATGATGAGGGTAATGTTGTAGGTACCGAAACCTATTACTATTGCGTGTGCCCTTGCAAAGGGGACGACCCGTGTCCTGTTAATGAAATAAATAGTACATGGGGAAAAATTCAACAAAATGTTAACCGTATTGAGCAATTATATGAAGACACTAAAAATGCAAAAAAAAGAATCTATGAATCGTTTTTTAAGCTTAATTCCGAATACCCTGAAGAAATCCCGGAACAAGGAGAATGGGTAGACCCAGAAACAGTTGACCCTAATTGGGTAGCGGGTGAAAGAGCGGCTATTGGAGAAGACCTTTGTTGCGAGGACCCGGATGGAGAGTGTCGCAATCCGGATAATATCTTCGAACTTATTTTGGCAGACGACAAGATAGTAAAAAGAGATTATACTTTAAAAGAAAAGCTTATCAGTATCCAAAAGCTGTTCAACCGTTCAAGGGATTGGGAAACATATAAATACCTTATTGAAGAATTAGTGGCTATGAATTTAGATTTTGATAATACTGTTATTGAGGAATATACTAATATTCCTGCTGATTTTAAAAAATCTCTTGCTCAATGCGAGTCTTTGGCGGTAGATATAGGCAAGGTAACAGAGGGCCTCCGGTTTGCCCGAGATATCTTAGAGGGTTGTTGCTTCGTAAAAAGCGAAGAATATGGGCACATCGCCAGCCAGTACTGTAGTCCCAACCCGCCTTATGATTGCGACTATTTTAATCCTTTATTAGACGGAAGAACTCCTTTGCTTTGCCATTGTTATAATGAGGCCTTTTTCCCAAATACTGCCAATAACTTTTTTTGCTGCCATATAGAATATTAGTTATAATAAATTAATATGTTGTTTCAAAATAAAATTTTTAAAATTTGTTATATTGTTTTTTTTCTTTCCTTGCTTCTTCCTTGTTTTATTTTTGTTTTAACGGCACAAGCGCAAGTTAATGTGGATTATCCCGATATTGTGGATATAGAGCCCCCCGAAGCAAGGCCATTTTTTCTGCCTGACTATATCAGATATGTTTATCAATTTGCAGTAGCAATCGGAGGGTTTATTGCCCTCGGTGCAACAATTGCCGGTGGACTCCGCTATTTAACCTCGGCGGGCAATCCTAGCCGAATGTCTGACGCCCGGAACCAAATTATAATGGGTTTGCTGGGAATAGTAATAGTTTTAGGAGCCTTTGTTTTTTTGCACGAAATAAACCCTGACCTTATTTCTTTAGAAATACCTCAAATAAAAGGACTCTCTGGTAAAGGAATAATACTTTATACCGATGACAAATGCGGAAAGGGCAGCAACGGATGGCCGAACCTAAACTTTCCGCTCCCCGAAGACGTGGACTTTGAAAAAATAGAAGGAAGCAGGTCTCTTGATTCGGAGTTTAATGTTTCTTCTATTTGGTTTTCTACCCCAATGCCAGAACTTTCAAAAATCATGCTTTATAAAAACAAATCTTGTGAAGGAAGTCCTGATTTCAGCTATTCCCCGGAAAAAGATACCCCTTACTGCTACGAAGGATTAAATATAAGTGATGTCCAATGCGTCAGACTAATCTGGAATATGGGTGGAGTATGGGTATTTTCTTATGAAGACGGTGACCCTCGTGAGCCGAAAGGAGATAAGGCGTGGGAACATTACAGGCTTGACGAAAATGTTCTTCCTCCAGGGCTTTCAGATAATGTTAGGTCTATTGCTTTGGTGCACGATGATCAAAGAGAAGTTAACTTTGGAACAATTTTACACCGGGCAGAAGGGAGCAGGGATTTTAATAAAGAATGGGCGCATATTTATCTTCCTACTGAAACGGATACTACTAAGATAAATGTAGGAAAAAACCATTTATCCGGAAGCGAAAAGGTAAAATCAATTACTGTTTTTACGGTTGACCCTGGAGCTCCGGACAAAGCAATTACTATTTGTATGAATGAAAATTGCGCGTCCCAACCAGATGCAACAGGAGAAGCCCAAGATGCGACCATAACCTATGAATGGGATGATTTAGACACGCTTCCCAATCCGCCTTTTCCGGAGGACTTGGCAAGAGGAGTAATTTTTAGAGAAAAAACATCTATAAACACATATGGCGATGGGGCAGAGTGGTGGGAAGATGGATTGCGGGTTTTGGTCTGCAATCGGCAGAGTTTTACCGCCCCTGTTTTTGATCTTGATAATGCTTGCTTCGCGGGAGTGTCGGCAATTCAATTTGAGCCCGGAGCAAGCTATTTGGCAGTGCTATATCATACAAAGATGAATAAGTGGGATAACCCTTGGAAATACGGCAACTATAGCCCTTTTTATGATCAACGTGACGGCCTAATTGTTAATGGAACTGTTAGGTGGTTAGGAGGAACATATGCATTTAATGATATGGCCGGGGCAATGATTGTAATTAAAATAAAATAAAAACCCTGCTTTTAAGCATTTAAGCAGGATTTTGCGGGAGTTTTTTAATTTTTTTACACCGGCTTGATGATGATGCGGCGATAGGGTTCTTCACCCGCGCTTTCGGTGGCAACATCGCTTCTTTTCTGCAATTCCAAATGGACAATTCTTCTTTCGTAAGACGGCATTGGCCGCAATTCTTGGGGAGAGCGGGTGAGGGCAACTTCATCGGCATAATTGCGGGCAATTTCTCTTAAATAATCCAGCTTCTTTTTCTTATAATCATTAATATCTAAATCAATAAAAAGCTTTTCATCAAGCCCTTTTTTGATTATTTTATTCAATAATTGCTGGAAACAAACAAGGGTTTTGCCGCCTTCGCCAATGAGCACTTGGGGCTCATCGGTTTTTAGCAAAACCGGCAGGGTTTCGTTTTCAATTTCTCCCAGTTCTACGGAAACATCAAAAGAAGTTTTTTTAAAAAATTCTTTAACAATTTTTTCTATTTTTTTATCTTTTTTATCAAACATAACTTTTTTATTTTTAAGAATAATACGCTTCAAAATACTAATGGTTTTAAATTTCTAATTCCTAATTTTTAATTCTTTTAAGTATAAAGCGCCCTTGGACGACCGCTGTCAGCGGGATAGGCAAAGCTACAGCTTAAAACTCAAAATGACAAAAGCTTTTTTGTCATTCCCGCGGGGGCCTGTCCCCGCAGAAGCGGGGACGGGAATCCATTGTTTGGATCCCCGCTTTCGCGGGGATGACACTGCTGTATAGATCCCCGCCTGCGCGGGGATGACACTGCTGTGTCATTTTGCACTTTAGTTTTTCACTTTTAGTTTTTAGTTTTTCGCTTTTTTAAAAATTGTTTCATTGAAAATTAATTGGAAATTGAAAATTGGAAATTGAAAATTATAGTTTTTTATCTTCCTGGTATTTCTTTTTAATAAAATACTGTTGGGTGGCGGTAAATACTCCGCTTACCAATAAATATAAACCAAGGGCTGAAGGCAGATTCCATAAAATCATTACAATAAAAATAGGAAAAAAATACTGCATTTGCTTTTGAAAGGCCTGCCCGAAAATCGCTTTTTTCTCTGTTTTCTCTGCTTTATCTTTGTCTTCTTTCTTGGATGAAGAGAGCGTGGATGTTTTTGCCTGAAGGAAAAAAGCAATGCCCACTAAAATCGCTAAAAAAGCAGAGGGTTGGTTCAGGTCTATGCCTAAAAAAACAGACCTTATCGTTTCCGGCTGAGGCACAAAAGAATAAAGACCGTTCAGCCCGTCTACTGTTATCCCCTGCCAGAAGAGCCGGTAAAGCGCTACCAAAACGGGAAACTGAACTAACATTACTAAAAGTCCTGAAAAAGGATTAATTTTTTCTTTTTTATAAAGGGCCATCATTTCCACTCCCTGTTTAGCCCGATCGTCTTTATATTTTTTTTGAACCTCTTTTATTTTCGGCTGAATCGCCTGCATCGCTATTTGGGATTTAGTAGCTTTCTCCTGTAAAGGGTAAAGCAGCGCCCTTATCAATAATGTTAAGCAAATAATTGCCACACCCAGATTTTTCCCCGGAATATATAAATAAAAAATCACTAAAAGATTTAGCAATGGTTCAGTTAGAGTGGTATGGAATAATTTAACGAAAAAATTCATTTTTTGCTTTTTTAATTCTATTAATCAGGTTGTTCTCGACAAATCCTGAACAGTAATTATATTGTAGTTCTCGACTTCGCTCGAACAGTAATATTTACCCCTTACTCTTCGAGCTTGTCGAGAAGCGGAGTTTCGAACAGGGTCGAGAAGCGGAGTTTCGAGCAGGGTCGAGAAAGTGTAGTGTGTTTTTCAGCGCATTGTTCTCGACAGAGCCTGTCCTGAGCTTGCCTGCCCGCAATGCAAGCATAGCGTTGCAGGCGGGCCTGCCCGCAATGCAAGCATAGCGTTGCAGGCGGGTCGAAGGGCTTGAACAATAACTGTTTTCAAGTACCGTAGCTCTTGTTCAGTTTTCAATAATCCCGGCCTTGGAAAAAATTTCTTCTAAAATGTTTTTTATTTGTAAAAAATTTGTTTTTTCGCTTGCCTGCGGATGAACAATAATCACGATATCCAGCGGCTCTTTTATTTTATTCAGAAGTTCTTTCATTGCCGCCCTTACTCTTCTTTTAATAATGTTTCTTTCTGTTGCCTTATTAGAAACCTTTTTGCTTACAATTATGCCAATTCGGGAATGTTCTTGTTTTGTCTTAATAAATTTTACAGACAAAAGGTCCTTTCTTAAGGCCCTTCCTTTCTTAAACACCTGTTCAAAGTCCTTTTTCTTTTTTAGGCAATGCTTTCTTGGCAACATAAAATAAGGAGTCATTAGGGGCGAGCCCGTGAATTGCATTAAGCAATTTATTAGGGTGCCAGTTTTTTTCTGCCTTTTTGTCTTCTTCTCTTTAAAGTTTTTCTCCCGTCTTTCGTTTTCAACCGGGCGCGAAAACCCTGCTTCCTTTTCTTTTTTCGTTTTTTCTGTTTAACAATAATGGCCATGATTTTCTGCTAACTATTAATCTTTCAGTATAAATGCTTAAAGAAAAGAAGTCAAATTAGCACGTTTATGTCTGTCTTAATTTTCAATTTACGAATTTTCAACCGGTCATTCTGAATTACTTCCTCCATGTCATTCTGACCCCGCCCTCTAAGTAGTCAAAGACGGTCTGGTGTTTCTTTATGGTAATTGTTGTGGAAAAGCGTATTACTAATTGTTCTCGAGCATAGAGGGCAGGGGAAGAATCCCGCAGAATTACATTAATTACATTAAACAACAGGATCCTTCACTCCGTTCAGGATGACAGTGGAGAAAATCAGGATGACATTATCGTGTCAGTTTGTAATTTAAAAATTGAAAATTAATTGCCTGCCCGCATTAGCTACACTGAAAGCGTTGCAGACGGGCAAAACTACAGCTTAAAACTCAAAATGACAAAAGCTCTTTTGTCATTCCCGCGAAACCTGTCCCCGACCCCGATCGGGGAGCGGGAATCCATTGTTTGGATCCCCGCCTGCGCGGGGATGACACCGTTGTGTCGTTTTGAGATTTGGATTTGTTTTATTGTTTGAAAATTAAATCATTGAAAATTGATTGAAAATTACCTATCCCGCTGATCGCTTCAGCGGTCGGCCTAGGGAGAATTGAAAATTGAAAATTTGTTTTTCCCCTGTTTATTCACAGTTTTTGCACACCCCACTGATAAACACTGCCGATTGCCTTGCTTTTTTTATTGATTTAAGATTAAGATGAGTTAAGAAAGGAGATAAATTAATTCCCAAAATAAATTATGAACAAAGAAGAGCTTTGGCAGTCTGTTTTATCTCGCATACAACTCAACATCTCTTCGGCTAATTTTAGCACCTGGTTTAAAAATACCAGCATCATTTCTAAAGAAGAAGGAGGAATTGTTATTGGAGTACCTAATAACTTTTCTAAGGAATGGCTGGAAAAAAAATATAATAAACTGATTTTGAATATCCTTCAAGACCTTAATGAGAGAATACGACAAATAGAATACAGGGTAATCAATGTCCCGCCTCCGATAAACAAAGCACCCCAAAAACAAACCTCGTTTGTTAATCAGCTGGAAATTGAAGAACTTAGTCTGGATAAAAATACTAATCTCAATCCGAAATATACTTTTAATAATTTTGTTGTCGGTCCGTTTAACGAGTTCGCCCACGCAGCGGCCTATGCTATTACAAAAAACCCGGGCATCGTGTATAATCCTTTTTTTGTTTACGGAGGAGTGGGTTTAGGAAAAACCCACCTTTTACAAGCAGTTGGAAATATTATTAATGAAACGTTCAAGAAGAAGAGAGTGCGGTATATTGCTTCCGAAAGGTTTGTTTCAGGAATTGTAAGCGCTATTAGGAATCAGACGATAGAACAATTTAAGAACACCTACAGGGATTTCGATGTCTTGATTATTGATGATATCCAATTTTTAGCCGGCAAAGAAAAAAGCCAGGAAGAGTTCTTCCACCTTTTTAATATTCTTTATGAAAGCAATAAACAAATTATTATCTCCTCTGACCGGCCGCCAAAATCAATCTCGTCCATTGAAGAACGGCTCCGCTCGCGCTTTGAGGGGGGAATGATAACAGATATTGCTCCTCCTGACATAGAAAGCCGTCTGGCTATTTTAAAACAAAAAATCCAGGAAAAAAAATCTATCCTTGATGAGCTTGTTTTAGAATATTTAGCATCAAGCATCCAAAGAAATGTTAGGGAATTAGAGGGAGCCCTAAATCATTTGATTGCCTGGCAAGAATTAAATAGCCAAAAAGTTAATTTGACCATTGCTAAGCATGTGCTTAAAAAAACAATCAATCCGTCTTCTAAAAGATTGAATTTTCAAAATATCGTAAAGTCAGTAGCCCAATTTTACAATTTGGAAGAAAAAGAACTTTTTCAATCATCAAGAAAAAAAGAGTTTGTAAGGCCGAGGCAAGTGGCAATGTATATTTTAAGGTCAGAAATGAAAGCTTCTTATCCCTTTATCGGTAAAAAGTTTGGCGGGAGAGACCATACCACTGCCATTTATGCCTGTGAAAAAATTGCTCAAGAAATAGAAAAAAACGAGCAGTTTTCAGAAGAATTAGAACTTATAAAAGAAAAAATTTATAATTATTGAATTGTGTGTATAAGTTGTGAATAAGTCCGGGTAAAAATTGTGGATAAATATGTAAGATAATTGTTAATAAGCAGAGGAAAAATTCCTGAATATCTCTGGGCAAAACAAGGGTAAAAACGGTGCAAAAGATAAAGACATTTTAAAAAAATAATTTATCCTCTTTTTTTAAGCCCTTTTTAAACATAATTACCAACTTGTTTTCAACCCTTTCTCCTCATAGATTTAGCCCGTAAAAACAAGGAAACAAAGAAAATAATAAAGGAAAACAGAAAAGCTAATAACAATAACAATTTTAAAATAATTAATTAAAATTATTAAATAATTATTTGATAATTTTACAAAATATATGAAAATAAATATTCTTAAAGAAAAACTTGCTAAAGCATTAAGTGTTGTGGAAAAAATTTCCGGGAGAAATTTAACGCTTCCTATTTTAAACAATGTGCTATTGTCTGCTGAAGATAATTTCTTGAAGCTTTCTACGACTGATTTGGAAATAGGAATAAATTATTGGGTTGCCTCAAGCATAGAGAAAAAAGGCCAATTCACCGTACCCGTAAGGCCATTTTCCGCCCTAATTTCGCTATTAGAAGAAGATAAAATTGAAATAGAAAAAAGGGAAAGCACATTGATTCTTAAAGGAAAAAGCCATAAAACACAGATTAAAGGAATAGAAGCAAAAGATTTTCCTATCATTCCCGAGGTTTCAAAGGATTGCTGGTTAGAGTTTGACGGACCGGCTCTTTGTCAATCGATATTACAAGTAATAGATTTTACCGCCATTACCCAAACAAGGCCGGAATTATCAGGAATCTATTTTTCCTTTGAAGGAAATAGCGCAAAAATTGTTGCTACAGATAGTTTTCGTTTAGCAGAGAAAAATATTAGAATAGAGGAAACCTCGCAAAACTCACAAATTCCCGCATCCTTTATTCTTCCCAGAAACACGGCCAGAGAACTGGTAAGTATTTTTTCTCAAGACGGCAAAATTCGGCTTTATCTTTCCGGAGGACAAATTATGGCAGAAAAAAACTTCCGGGAAGCAAAACATCCCCAAGCCCAGTTGGTTTCTCGATTAGTAGAAGGGGATTATCCCAATTATCAAGAGGTCATACCAAAAGAACACAAAACACGGATAATTTTAGACAGGGAGAGGTTTTTAAACCACATCAAAACCGCTAGTTTGTTTAGCGGCAAATCAAACGAAATTAAACTGGCGAGCGACCAAAAAAAAGACACCTTGGTTGTCTTTTCTCAAAATACGGATGTTGGAGAAAGTAAATCTTCTATTAATGCCAAAATTGAAGGCGAGGAAACAGAAACATCTTTTAATTATAAGTTTTTAAGCGAAGGACTTGGCCAAATAAGGACCAAAGAAGTGATTTTTGAGCTTAATGGGCAGGAAGGACCGGGTGCATTAAAGCCCTTTGATGAGGTGGACTATATTTATGTAATAATGCCGATTAAGGCAAGCTAAGACCCGATAACCTCCAAAAACCCTAAATTATAAGCACTAAATCCCTAAATGGGCGAACCCGTTATAGGGCTTTGGCCTAAATAAATTCTAAATTTTAGATTCTAAACGGTTGCTTTTGTCATTCCCGCGAAACCTGTCCCCGACCCCGATCGGGGAGCGGGAATCCATTGTTTGGATCCCCGCCTGCGCGGGGATGACAGAAGGAAATTGTTCTCCGCCGGAGTTTATCTCCGTGGAGGCGGGGACGGGGATGACACTGCTGTGTCATTTGGCCTAAGGGATTTGTAATTTATGATTTGTTTAGAGTTTAGGGTTTAAAGTTTAGATCTACTGCTTATTGATACCCTCTACTTAAGACATACGCCATAAACTCGTGCCACATAGGTCCGGCAATAGTAATGGCCGGCTTGCGAGCCATGGGGGTTTTATCGTTGTTTCCGGCCCAGACACCAACCGCAATAGCGCGAGAATATCCAATTGCCCAAGAATCTCTAAAGCCGTCAGTGGTTCCGGTTTTTGCCGCTACCCAGTAACCGGGAAAGTATAGCTGTGAATTGCTTCCAAACATCGGAGCCCGTGCATTATTATCAGAAATAATATCGTTTATTTTTTCTGCTGTCTCTTCTGAAATCACTCTTCTGGGTGTTTTTTTATTTTCTTTAATAATATTTCCTGTTTGGTCTTCAATTTTTAAAATAGGCGTAGGTGGAACTCTTAAGCCGTTGGCGCTAAAAACCCCGTAAGCAGAAACAAGTTCCATAAGCTTCACTTCTCCTGCGCCCAGAACTAAAGCCGGTCCATAAAAAGAAGGTTTTTGATTTAGCGTGGTAATTCCCATGTCTCTTGCCGTATTGATACTATTAGCAATACCGGCGGCTAAAATCATTTTAACAGCAGGAATGTTAAGAGATTGCGCCAGGGCTTGTCTTAAGGTTACCGCCCCCCTGTGGCGTCCGTCATAATTCTGGGGAATATAGTCCTTATCCCCCCATTTGCCAAAATTTGTTCTCTCATCAATCACTATGGAGTCAGGAGTATAGCCCTTCTCAAAGGCAGTGGCATAAACAAAGGGTTTAAAAGCAGAACCCGGCTGCTGTCCTTGTCCGTAAGTGGCTATGTTGACGCCGGGCTCAAAAAGGCAGTTTTTTCCCGGGACACAATCTTCAGGAAAAGACTCGCTAAAATAATCTTTAGATCCAACCATAGCCAAGATTTCTCCGTTTTTCGGGTCAATAGCCACCAAGGAAGCGTTGTGTGCATTGTAAATTTTGTTTTTTTCTACTCCTTGTTTTACCAGTTCTTGCGCTTTTTCTTGGATTTCTATATCTATTGTTGTATAAACCTTAAACCCGTGAGTTTTTAAATACGCCTCTTTGTATTCTTGTTTTAAATAATTTTCTACATATAAAATAAAATGAGGAGCAATATTAAAATTGGAAGCCGGTTTTATAAATTCAACCTCCTCTTCTTTTGCTTTATTTGCCTGTTCCGCAGAAATAAAACCGACTATTTCCATTCTATCTAAAATATGTTTTTGTACCTGAAAAAGTTTTTCTCGGTTCGGCCCATAAGGGGAAAGAGAACTCGGAGCCCTTATTAAGGAAGCAAGAATGGCTGACTCGGCCAATGTTATCTCTTCTATTGGTTTGTCAAAGTATGCCATGGATACCGTGCCTGCTCCGTAGATATTGGGGCCGAAAGGCACTTGATTAAGATACCACTCTAAAATTTGTTCTTTACTATGCCTTCTTTCCATCTCTAAGGTAAGAATAATTTCGCTTATTTTTCTTTTCGGGGTTTTTTCGATGGTGAGAAAAGTAGAACGAATAAGCTGCTGGCTGATAGTAGAAGCCCCTTGAGCCGGTTTTTTCATTTTTAGGTCAACCATAATCGCCCGGACAATAGCCCTAAAGTCTATCCCATGATGCTTATAAAAATTAGCGTCTTCACTAGCCAAAATTGCCTCAATAAAATGATTGGGCACGTTTTCTATGGCAATAATTTCTCTTTTTTCTTCTCCGTATATGGTGCGTAAAAGAACCTCTCCGGTTCTGTCATATATTTCTGTTGGCAAGATAAGCTGCCTTTCGGCAAAAACCTCTGGCCGGGGCAAGTCCTTTGCAAAATAAACAAAAACACCCAATCCCAAGGATACGGCCATCAACACAAGAAATAGCCCTGTTTTAATAAGAAACAGAGAGATTTTTTTTATTCTTGATTCATCTCTATAGGTTTTACGGAGGTATTGTCTATCGGACATAAATTTTTATTTTGGTAGGGTAAAAAAACCCCCGCCAGAGTCGCCGGCGGGGTTTTTTTACTTTTAGAATTCGTCTGTATCTTCTGTATCTTCCGCGCTGTCGTCGTCATCGTCTTTGTCTTCGTCCCCGACGCCGGCTCCGGCTTCTTCCTCTTCTCCTTCTTCTTGCATCGTTGCTTCCGGTTCTTCATCAACTTCTTCTTCCGTCTCTTCCTCTTCTTCCTGGTTTATTAGACCATTGAAAGTTTTGTCTTTGTATTCCATGGTAAGAAAAAATAAATTATAAGGTTATAAACTTAGGAAAACGACCTTTCCTTATATGACTCATTATAATTTTCTAATTTTCTTTGTCAAGGGGCAGGAGGGTGTTTTTTGCCCAAGAGGCAGTAAGCCAGAGTAATCGCCACTCCTAAAGCGTCGGCAGCATCGTCTGGGCGGGGAATTTGTTTTAATTGCAGGATGATTTTAACCATTTGTTGTACTTGTTTTTTTTCTGCTCTTCCGTAGCCCACAATGTTTACCTTTACTTGCAAAGGAGTAAATTCGTATATGGGCATCTTTTTTTTAGCCGCCGCCAATAAGACCACGCCTTTTGCTTGGCTTACGGGAATAGCGGTTTTGGCATTTTTAAAAAAATACAAGCTTTCTATTGCCAATGCTTCGGGGTTGTGTTTTTTAATAATTTTAGCAATTTCATTATATATTTGCTTTAATCGGTCCGGGGCAGGGACACCGGGCAGAGTTTTAACGCAACCACAACTTAAGAACTTAATTCTTTGGTTCTTTTTTCCTATTCTAATTATTCCATAGCCGGTAGTGGCCGTGCCAGGATCTATCCCGAGGATGATCATATTTAAAAATAATTTTTAATTTACGAATAAACTTAATGAAAACGCAAAGCGCAAAACTACAAGTTGAAATTTTCAATTTACTAATTTACAATTTACGAATGAATTTAACAATTTCTCAATTTCCTAATTTTCAATTGAAAATTT
>CAYYED010000002.1:0-16986 GCA_964470785.1 uncultured Candidatus Saccharibacteria bacterium
CTGCTTCAGGCAATATCTCTTGTTCTTCAACCACGAATAATTCCGTTACTTTAGCGTATAATTTCAATAACAGCGCTACCGGACAGGTTTCTTTATTCAGAGGCACTAGTTTGATTAAGACATGGAGCGGAACTTCCGGCTCCGGATTTTACACTGACAGTTATTTATCTCCCAATTCCACCTATAATTACACTTTAAGAGACGGAACATCATGGGGTGCTTCACCGTTTTTAAACAGCGCTTCTTGCAACACCGGCCAGCCTGATGTCCATGGCACTCTTTCCTGCGGATATTCTACCCAGTCATCTATTACGCTCAATTACAGCTTTTCCGACGGCTATTCAAACCAAGTTTCCTTATTTAGAGGAAACACTAAAATTGCCACTTTCTCCGGCACTTCTAATTCCGGCTCTTACACTGACTCCGGCCTTTCCTCAGGATCAAACTACAATTATTACTTAAGAAACGGAACTTCCTATAATTCCTCGCTGCTTGCTTCCAGGACGTGTTCTACACAGCACGCGCCTTCTATCACAGGAACTCTTTCTTGCGGCACTGCTACTCAATCATCTGTTGCTCTAAATTATAGTTTCTCCGGAGGTTATTTTGGACAGGTCTCTTTATTTAGAGGCAATACCCGAATTACCACTTTTACCGGAACCAGCGGGTCTGCCAGTTACACTGATTATGGGTTATCTGCAAACACAGGTTATGATTATTACTTAAGAAATGGCACTTCTGCTAGTTCTCCTGCCTTTGCTGCCAGAATTTGCGCTACGGCCGGCGCTCCGACTGTGGTTAATGTAAAAAAATGCTATGATAATGATCTCTGGTGGTTTAGTCCGGAAGGAGAAAGATTGACAAAATATCAAACGTGCGACGACCAAGACACTTGCACCATTAGCGGTTGTGAATCAGACAAGTGTTACCATACCTTAAAATGCGACGGTTCTGCTTGCGAAATTGGCTCTAAGGACTATTGTGATTCTTGCGAGCATTGTGGAGACGGCATATGTAATTGCGAAGAAGATTTCTGCAGCTGTCCGGCTGATTGTAAATTGCCCAGCGCAACAGGAGTAGCCATTTCTTCATTAGTTAAAAATGCGACGATTATAGGGGAAAATGGATGGAGAAAAAATATTGCTGCCAGGCCCGGAGATAAAATAACTTTTATGACTGTCATTGCCTCTACTGCCGATAGCGCCGTTACCGAGGTAAAAATATCCAACTCTTTACCAGCAGGCATTACTTATGCCGGTAATCTTAAGATTAATGATGCGCCCTCTATCGGCAATATTGTTGAAGGCGTTCATTTAGGAACATTTTATTCGAACGATTCAAAAGCGATTACTTTTGATGCGCATATTTCTGATCAGGAAAATTTCAGCCAAGGAAGCACTTATCTTGATAGTATTAGCACTGTCTATTACAATGAAGACAAGTCTGCTACCGACAGTATTGGCATTGAGGTACGCAGAGAAGTAGAAGGCGTGGCTGCGGTAGGAAACATTTTTTCCCAGGTTATAAAACTTCTTGGCACAGCCGCTTTCTGGATGGTGATGTTCTTATTGTTATTACTTTTAATAATATTTTCTTTGATTGGTTATTATCTCTTGAAAAAGAAAAAAGAAAAGCAAGTAAGATTTGCCTAAATTAAGATAGTATTTTGAAACTAAAAACCGGTTAAAAACCGGTTTTTAGTTTTCCACAGGAGAAGTGGTTGACTGGAGCAGGGAAGTGGGGTATAAAGATGGTGAAGTGTGAAAAAGTGTTGAATTGTGGAAAAAGGTGGGGATAACTCAAAAAACTGTGGATAACTTGAGTGAGCTGATTTTTACTAAAATCAGCGAGCGAAACCCCCTAAATCCTTTAGATTCCTTTAGATTCCTCTAAATTCCTTTAATATCCTTTACTTTCTTTACTTTCTTTACCTCCATGTTTATCGGCCAATATACATATTCATTAGACGCCAAGAGACGATTGTCGGTTCCGGCTAAATATAGAAAGCTTTTAGGAAAAAAGGCAGTTATTACCAGAGGCCTGGAAAACTGTCTTTTTCTATATCCGGAAAAAGAATGGCAGGAATGGGCAGAGAAGTTAAGCAAACTGCCCTTAGCTCAAGCCGATGCCCGCGGCTTTGCCAGAACAATGCTTTCCGGAGCCGCAGAAGTGACCATTGATTCCTTGGGCCGAATTTTAGTCCCTGATTATTTAAGAGAATATTCAGGAATAAAAAAGAAAACCGTTATTGCCGGCATGGGCAACCGTTTAGAAATTTGGGCAGAAGAAGTATGGAATAAGTACAGCGCCAAGACCCAGAAAGAAGTAGTAGATATTGCCGAACGATTGAAGGAGTGGGGAATTTAAAAAGCGAAAAACTAAAAGCTAAAAACTAAAAACTAAAGTACAAAATGACACAGCAGTGTCATCCCCGTCCCCGCCTCCGCGGGGACAGGCCCCCGCGGGAATGACAGAAGAGAGCGGGAATGCTTGTCCCCGTGAAAACGGGGAACGGGGAACGGGGAACGGGGAACAAAAGAGCTTTTGTTACTTTGAGATTTGCCTATCCCGCCGACAGAGGTCGGCCTATGTCCTAGCCCGCTGATTGCTCCAGCGGTCGGTCTAGAGAAGTTTGCATTTTGAATTATAGATAGTCAAAAGTTTAAAAATTGAAAATTAAAAATTGAATAAAAATTAAAAATTAGAAATTTTAAGATGCATATCCCCGTGCTTCAAAAAGAGGTTATAGAATATCTTGCCCCTAAAACGAATGAAAATTTTGTGGATTGCACGTTCGGACAAGGCGGCCACTCATCTCTTTTATTAGAAAGAAACGGACCCGGCGGAAAAGTATTAGGAATTGAAGCCGACCCCGAACTTTATAAAAAATTACAAACAGGGGAAGCCCTGGCTTTCCCTGAGAAATTGCTGAAAAGATTGATTTTGGTTAATAATTCCTATGTCAATCTTAATAGAATTGTTGAAGAAAACGAGTTTAAGCCGGTGCACGGCATACTTCTGGATTTGGGAATGTCAAGCTGGCATCTGGAAGAAAGCAAAAGAGGATTCTCTTTTTTAAAAGACGAACTCCTTGATATGAGGTATAATCCCGGAGAATGCTCTTACAGCGCCTCTGAAATTGTCAATTCATGGTCCGAACAAGATATAGTACAAATTTTGAAGGACTATGGCCAAGAAAGATTTGCCAAAAGCATTGCCAGAAGGATTGCAGCCAAGAGGGCAGAAGCGCCCATAAGAACTACCTTTGATTTAAAAGAAGCGGTTAGACAAGGAGTTCCGGGATGGTATCAGAATAAAAAATTGCATTTTGCTACAAAAACATTCCAAGCACTAAGGATTATAGTAAATTCAGAAATTGAAAATTTAAAAAAGGTTTTAGTGCAAGCCGCAGGAGTATTAGAAAAAGAAGGGCGTTTGGCAGTAATATCATTTCATTCTTTAGAAGATGGCTTGGTAAAAAAATTTTTTAAAAGATCTCAAGAAATAAATATATTAGAAATTTTAACCAAAAAACCCATTGTTCCCGGGGAAGAAGAAATCAAAATTAATCCCCGGTCAAGGTCGGCAAAGTTGAGAATAGTTAAAAAAATAGTATGAACAAGAAAGGTATCATAAAGTATTTTTGGTTTCTGTCTGCTTTTCTTATTGTCATTCTTGCAGGAACTTGGGCTTTTCAAATAAGCAAACTTGCCAGTTTATCAAGAGGAGTTGCTTTTGCTCAAACAGAAGTCGCTGAAATAACTGCGGAAAATACTTCATTTGCTTCCGGTAACGGGCTAAGAGAAATTCCTGCTTTGGAAAAAGTAGCTCAAGCTCTTAATTTTCAAAAAATAGAACAGGTAAGTTATATCCGGGCAAGCGAACCCACCGTACTTGCGAGATAAACAATTATTATAATGAGAAAAGATGCGGCTACCAAGAATTAGCATCATATATTTTTTGATAGTTATTTGCGGAATGACAATTGCTGTTAAATTGGTTTTCTTACAAATTATTAACGGAGATCTTTACAGAGCGTTGGCAAAAGGCCAGCAAGAAATTTTTCAGCCAATTTTAGGGCAAAGAGGAGAGATTTATTTATATGATAAAGATAATTTAACTTTAGCTGCCGCCAATAGAGGTTGGCAGCTTTGTTATGCTTCGCCAAGGATTATAAGCCAGCCGGAAATAGCGGCTGAAAAGGTTGCCCTGATATTAGGGCTTGACCAAAACCGGCTCGCGGAACAGCTTACGGAAAAAGACACGCTTTTTCTTTCGCTTAAAAAACGTTTGACCCAAGAAGAAACAGAGGGAATAATGGAACTCAATATAGAAGGAATTTATTTGCAAGAAGAAATTATTCGCTATTATCCTTTTGACAGCATGGGCGGAGATATTTTGGGCTTTGTCAATGAGAGCGGACAGGGGCAGTACGGAGTAGAGGGCTTTTGGAATGATTTGCTTATTGGCAGAGAGGGCTGGCAAAGCTTAAAATACGGGCCTTTTGGCAAATTTTTTAGAGGGGAAAGGGGAGGGCTTGAGGGGAAAAGCATTGTTTTAACCATTGATAAGAATATTCAAAACCAAGCAGAGAGCTTATTGCAAAATTTTTCCGAAAGATTTGGATTTGTCTCCGGGCAAATAGTGGTAATGGAGCCGCATTCGGGAAGGGTCTTGGCTCTGGCCGATCTTCCCGGCTTTAATCCCAATCATTATCAGCAATATGCGCTAAATAACATTGAAATTTTTCATAATGACACCATTCGTAAACTTTTTGAACCCGGTTCAATTTTTAAGACGATGACTATGGCCGCCGGCCTTAACGAAGGAACCATTACGCCTGAAACCACTTATATTGACAAAGGGTATGTAGAGCTTTCAGGGGAAAGGATTTCTAATTATGCTCATAGGGTTTGGGGGGAAAGCACGATGACTCAAGTTTTGGAAAGTTCAATTAATACTGGTGCAGTTTTTGCCCAGCAAACAATGGATGATAAGATTTTTTTGGACTATTTGGAAAGGTTTGGCATTTTTGAAAAGACGAACATTGGCTTGCAAGGTGAAGTTTATTCTGAAAACAGGGAAGTGAAAATGGGGCGCAAGATAAACCTTGCCACTGCCTCTTATGGGCATGGAATTGAAACAACGCTTTTACAGATGGCAAGGGCTTATAGCACTGTTGCTAACGGAGGAAAACTAATTCAACCATATATTATTGAAGGTATTTTGGAAAATAGACAAGTGTATAAATTAAAAGAAGAATCAGATTTTAAAAGAATAATTACTCAAGAATCAGCGGAAAAACTTACCAAAATGCTTATTTCTGTTGTTGAGGGCAATTACGCCCGGCCGGCCCGGGTTTCGGGATATTATGTGGCCGGAAAAACCGGTACTTCCCAGATGCCTTTTTCTTCTTTAGGAATTAATAAGTCCGGTTATAGCGACCATACCTGGCAAACATTTGTTGGCTTTGCTCCTGCCTTTAATCCTAAATTTGTTGTCGCCATTAAATTAGATAATCCCAATACTCGCACAGCCAGCGAATCTGCTACCTATATTTTTTCAGAGCTAACAAAATATATTCTTGACTATTACCAAATCCCGCCGGACATGGATAATTTTTGACTATTGGCTATAACTATTGACATTCCCATCATTGCGACCGCGAGCGACCAAAGGGAGCGTGGCGGGAAGCAATCTATATGTGACATTATCACGCGAGATTGCTTCGTCGTTTCCTCCGGTCGCTCTTCGCAATGACATATAGAACAGCTTTCTTGCAATAATAAGAGTATTCTCGTAATGACATGTAAAAGAAGAGAAGTATTTCAATGGCGAAGACGAGGAGGGCAATAGAAAATTTTTTTAATAAGGATAGTTTTTAAATAGACTAATTAAAATAATTTCTATAAAAATTTTATTACAATAAGCCAATAAAACAATGCTTAGTCGAGAAAAAATATGGTTAATAATAGCGGTGGCTGCTTGTATGTTTCATACATTGACGGCGTTTGTCTTTATTTATTTAGAAACTAAAGAGTTAAACGATACTCTGGCCATTCCCATTATTATTCCGGAAACTCGGGCAATGTTTTTGGCACACAATGTGCTTCTGGCTGCAGAAAGTGAAAACAATGATGTCCCTTTGGCCGTTCCGGCCCCGGGAAAAGATTTTATTCTTGAAGAATTGTTCTTGTTTGAGACAGAAGATCTGGAGCAAGAAGAAGCAAAAAAAGAAAATGAGACCTTTTTTTCTTCAACAATTTCTTATATTCCTGTTTTAATGTATCACCATATTGACTATATTAGTTCCAAAGATACTGCGGTTAAAAAAGCATTAACAGTAGAACCAGGGGTTTTTGAAGAGCAAATGAAACATCTTTATAATAATGGTTATCAACCTATTGATTTTCAAGAATTAATTGTTTATCTTGATAATAAAGAAAAAATTCCGGAAAATTTTTTTATTATTACGTTTGATGATGGGTGGAAAAGTCAATATCAACACGCCCTTCCTGTGTTAAAAAAATATAACCTTAAAGCTACTTTTTTTCCAGTAGTTAACTATATTGGAGGAGGATCTTTTGTAAACTGGAGCGAATTAAGAAAACTGTCTGAAAGCGGAATGGAAATAGGATCGCACTCCATGAATCATCCTAATCTCAGAGGGCTCCCGCTAGAACACTTGGAGTATGAGCTAAAAGCCAGTAAAGCTGCTTTAGAAAGAGAGCTTAATCAGACAATATTATCTTTTGCATATCCTTATTGTGCTTTTGATTCTAATGCGCAAAAATCAGTCAATGACGCAGGATACCGAATTGGAAGATTTTGCGGAGCAAACGATGAATTTAAAATTGTTGCTATTGACTTTGGGGACAAAAAGAGCTATAATATAGATTCCATACAAGTCAATAATAACCTTGCGCAATTTAAAAGGTATTTTCCTTTAATTTCAGCATTAACCGAATGATTAACCGCAATTTCTAACGAATTTTCAACTCAATAATGAAAAAATTAAATTTATATATATTCATTATAGTAATTGCTTTATTTAGCGGAATAATTTATTATATCAATACATACGATTTTGATGGTTATTTTTTAGCTGCCTTAGTGCCGGCAAGTCGCTTTGAAGAGGGCGATATCTATTTGGAAAATTTTGCCAGATGCTTAACAGAAAAAGAAATAATACTGTATGGCACTGCATGGGATGGGCATACTCAAAAGCAAAAAGAGCTTTTTGGAAAAGCGGCAAAATATTTAACATATATTGAATGCATGGCAGAAGAGGGGGGTACAGTGCTTTCTGAATGTGAGCTGGCAGAAATTAAAGGTTTTCCGGCATGGGAAATTTTTGAAAATATAATTGTAGGAAGAATTTCTATAAAACGCCTATCAGATCTTTCGGGGTGCCCTTTATACTAATCAAACAGGTGTTATTTTCTCGTTGCCCTGTCATTAATTCGCCTACAGATGCTCCCATCGTCTAGTGGCCCAGGACATCAGGTTCTCAACCTGGTAACAGGGGTTCGATTCCCCTTGGGAGCGCGGTTTAAATTTTACTCCGTGTTTCTGCCAGCAGGCGGGCCTGCCCGCAATGCAAGCATAGCGTTGCAGGCGGATAGTGTGGGGCTCGTACAGTCCGTAAGCTATATTACATTTTTTGCGATCGTAAAAAATATGGCATACGGGCTTGATTTTTATTATTTAGAGTGGTAATATTCTAATTGTTTAGGGCTTTATTATTCAAAGTTTTCCGTATGAGTGAGATTTTAATTTTTTTTATTATACTTGCAGCAATAGCCGGAGCAGGAACAATTTTTTATTTTATTTTTCAGAAAAAATCTGTTATTGATAAAGCTCAAAGCGAATCAATTAGGGACTTGGAAAGGCGTTTAACCGATTTAATGACCGCGCAATTAAAAGAAATCAGGGGCAGCGTAGACGGAACATCTAAGGCAATGCACCAGCAGGTAAGCGCTTTTACCAAAGAAACTGTCCAGATTCGCGAAGAAATGAAACAAGTACAGGAAGCAATGAAAGGGATTTCTTCTTTTCAGGAATTTTTTCGTTCTCCAAAAATTAGAGGCCAATGGGGTGAGGCAAATTTAGAATACATTTTAAGCACCTATTTTCCCAAAAATCTTTACGAAAGGCAATACCTTTTTAAAAGTGGAGAGCAGGTTGATGCAGTATTAAAATTGCCTAACGGCAGATTGGTTCCTATTGATGCTAAATTTTCTTTTGATAATTTCAGAAAAATAATTGAATCAGAAAAAGAAGAAGAAAAAGCAATATTTCGAAAAAGATTTATTGAAGACGCCAAAGCGCGCATACAAGAAATTTCTTCCAAATACATTTTGCCTTCGGAGGGAACCGTAGATATAGCTGTTATGTATATTCCGGCCGAAGCTGTTTATTATGAAATGAATATGCTTAAAGAAGCAGATTTAAGTGAGTATGCCAGATCCAAAAAGGTTATTTTAACCTCACCAAACACGATTTTTCTTGCTTTGCAAACTATTATTCATTGGTTTAAAGATGTTCAGGTTTCTCGGCAAACAGATGAAATTTTAAAAAGATTGTCCAGAATCCAGCAAGATGCCCAAAAACTGGCTGAAAACTTCAGAAAATTGGGTTCCCATTTAAAAAACGCTCTCTCTTCTTACGATGATTCAGAAAAACGCGTTTCTTTATTTAGCGAGAGAGTAGAGCGTTTAATAGATTCTTCTGACATAAAACCGTCCTTAAAAGGTCCCGAAGAGTTGAATAATCAATAATCAATAAACAATAACTGATTTATGTTGGCTATTATAAAAACCGGAGGAAAACAATATTTAGTTTCTCCGGGAAGTGAAATTCAAATTGAAAAGATAGACAAAGAGCCTGGCAAAGAAGTTTTTTTTGACCAAGTTTTGCTTTTGGAAAAAAATGAGAAAATTTCCGTTGGAACGCCTCTGGTGTCCGGAGCCAAAGTAAAAGCAAAAATTCTTGAACAGGGCAGGGAGAAGAAGGTAATTGTTTTTAAGTATAAGGCGAAAAAGAGATACAAAAAGAAACAAGGGCATCGTCAGTCCTATACAAAAGTAGAAATTACAGAAATTTTAGGAAAATAGTTTTGGAAAAATTTGGAAAAATAACGATAAAAATCAAACAAAAATTTTGGGCCACGTTGGGCTAAGACAAGCTTAGCCCAATTTTTAATATCAAAAAAGCGCAAAGCGTAAAGCGCCCTTGACCGATCGCTGTCAGCGGGCTAGGTAAAACTACAGCTCAAAACTCAAAATAACAAAAGCTCTTTTGTTCCCCGTCTTCACGGGGACAGGCATTCCCGCTCTCTCCTGTCATTCCCGATCTCTTTTGTCATTCCCGCGGAAGCGGGAATCCATTGTTTGGATCCCCGCTCCCCGTTCCCCATTTTCACGGGGACAGGCTCCACGGGGAAAGGCTGCGCGGGGATGACAGGGGGAAATTGTTCTCCGCCGGAGTTTATCCCCGCGGAGGCGGGGACGGGGATGACACTGCTGTGTCATTTTGCACTTTAGTTTTTAGTTTTTAGTTTTTCGCTTTTTTAAAAATTGTTTTCTAATTTGAAATTTAAAATTATTATCAGTTGTTGATTGTTATTCAATTTGTGCTTAAACTTATGCGCTTTTCGTTTTTCGTTTCTAAATAATAATGTCTTGTGTTTCTCCTTCTGCTTCCGGTTCTTCGTATATTCGCTTTTCTAAATTTTTAAAACTTGCCCTTGGTTCGTCAAAATAAAGTTCTATATTACCAATCGGGCCGTTGCGATGCTTGGCAATAATAATATCAGCAATATTTTTGCGCGCCGCGTCCGACTTATACTTATCTTCTCGGTATATAAACAACACTACATCGGCGTCCTGCTCCAGGGCGCCGGTTTCGCGTAAATCAGAAAGTTTTGGACGGGGAGGATGCCTTTGTTCTACTGCTCGGCTTAATTGAGAAAGGGCTAATACCGGCACAGAAAGTTCCCGGGCAAGTCCCTTAAGAGAGCGTGAGATTTCAGTCATCTGTTGAACCATAGAATAATTAGTGTTTCTTGGTTCCATTAGCTGGAGATAATCCACAATTATCAGAGTCAGTCCGTGCTGAACTTGTAAGCGCCTTGCCATGGCTCTCATCTGCATTATATTGGCTCCGGCCGTATCATCTATAAAAATTGGCGCTTCAGAAAGCAGGCCTAAGGCGTACTGGATTCTATCAAAATCATTATCAGTTCCTTCGGCAGAAAGGTGTCCTGTTCTTAGTTTCCAAAGGTCCACATTGGATTGGGCGGCAATAAGGCGGTCTACTACCTGGTCTTTAGACATTTCTAAACTAAAGATTCCTACCGGCTGTTTTTCATTAACGGCAATATTTCTGGCAACATCTAAAGCTAAACCGCTTTTTCCCATAGAGGGGCGCGCGGCAAGAATAACCAGGTCTGAACTTTGCAATCCCGATAAAATTCTGTCTAAGTCAATAAAGCCGGTAGGCGCTCCCCTTAAAATACCTCTTTGTTTAGAAAGTCGGTCAATCCTTTCAAACGCCCCTTCTAACTGGCTTTTTAGGGGAATAAATTGCTGGGAAAGGGAATGCTGGGCAATGCTGAAAATTTTACTTTCTGCCTTGTCCAATAAAATATCCACATCCTCTTTTTCGTTATATCCCATTTGCCCGATTTCATAAGACGATTGGATTAAATCGCGCAGAATTCTTTTTTTCTGGACAATTTTGGCATAATCCAATACATGTAAAACATTGGGCACGGAATTGACTAATTCTGTCAGATAACTCTTGCCTCCGGCTTCCTGTAATTCGTTTTTTTCCTGGAGCCGGGAAGAAACAGACAAAAGGTCAACGGCCTCATTTCTTTCAAAAAGGTCACACATTGATGCGTAAATGCTTTGATGAGTGTTTTTATAAAAATCACGCGGTTGTAAAAAATCTACCACTTTAATAATAGCGTCTTTGTCAAGCATCAGTCCTCCGAGCAAACTTTTTTCCGCTTCAG
Organism: uncultured Candidatus Saccharibacteria bacterium; assembly: GCA_964470785.1. Taxonomy (GTDB): domain Bacteria; phylum Patescibacteriota; class Minisyncoccia; order Minisyncoccales; family PEYH01; genus CAYYED01. Next base: position 11,021 of record CAYYED010000002.1, read on the forward strand.
TGTTTTGAGGGGGAAGCTTATCAGCCGGATTATTGCCCTGATTATTATAACTGTTTTGGTTGTTGTATTGGTTTTTATATTGAGAATTAGCCATTGATTTTCATCTTACTTTATTTTTTTTCTTTGGCAACCCCTGTTGCTTTGTCGACTTCCGAAGTCGCCAGGCGGAGCTTTCTCTTCCCGCCTGTCATTGCGAGCCCCGACCCCGAGCCTGCCTGCCCGCATCGCTACGCGAGCAAGCTCGCTTGCGAAACGTTGCAGGCGGGTCAAGGGGGAGGAGCGAAGCAATCTCACGTGTCACGCGTCATTGCGAGGGCTTTAGCCCGAAGCAATCTCACACCATGTCATTGCTTGCGACCGCGAGCTCGCGTAGCGGACGTGGCGGGAAGCAATCTCTTCCTCTCCAAGTCATTACGAGCGAAGCGAAGTAATCTCACGGACAGATTGCTTCGGCCTATCGGCCTCGCAATGACGCTAGTAGAGGGTATTTTCGGAACTTCGGAAGTTCCGAAACCGGCATTACTTTTATGGCGATCGTCATAAAAGTGATATTGGCGTTATATTCGGGGATATAGGCGTTATATTCGGAGCATTGTTGTTGATCTTGGCGTTACAGTCGGTCCGTCGGCCGCGTCTTTAACCTCATATCCGAGCGATTCTATCTTTTTTCTTAGCTCATCGGCTTTTTTCCAGTTTTTATTCTGGCGGAAAAGTTCTCTTTCGCGGACTAATTTTTGTACTTCTGCGGGAATTTTATTTTTTTTATCAGGAAAAATAAAGCCAAAAATTTTATCTGTTTCTTTCAGAAAAGATTTAATTTTTTTAGCTTCTTTTTTAGATATTTGGTTTTTATCAATGTGGCGGTTTGTTTCTTTAATAAGCGCTAAAATCGCGGCTAACGCTTTAGGCGTGTTAAAATCATCATCCATTGCATTTTGAAACTTTTGCAAATATTTATTCGTGAAATTCGCGTCTCTATTTATGGAAATTTGCAATTGCCGTGATTGTAGTTTGTGTATAAATTCATCAAATTTTTGAATTTGTGTCCGGGCCTCTTGCAAGAGATTCTCGTTAAAATCAAGAGGAGAACGGTAGTGGGTTTTGATAACCAGGAATCTTAATGCGCGTGCAGGGTTTTCTTTTAAGAAATTTCTGATAGTAATAAAGTTGCCTAAAGATTTAGACATTTTTTGCCCTCCTACTGTTAAAAAACCGGTATGCATCCAGTATTTTACAAATGGCTTTTTGCCGGAGATTGCTTCCATTTGAGCAATTTCTGCTTCATGATGAGGGAAAACAAGGTCTCGGGCGCCGCCGTGGACATCATATTGCGTTCCGAAATATTTTTCCGTAATAGCCGTGTCCTCAATATGCCAACCCGGCTTGCCCGTTGAAGCTTTAGTGAAATTAGGGCCGGCCACTTCTAATAATTTGCCTGTTTTAAAATCCCACATTGGCTCTCCCGGTTTACTAAACTTCCAAAGACAAAAATCTCCTTTGTTTATTTTTTCTTTACCCTCATCAATTCTAGAAACCGCATCTTCTGCTTGCTCAATGGTGCGTCTTGAAAGCTTGCCGTAATCTTTAAATTTAGAAATATTATAATAGATGCCATCTTCTATCTGATAAGCATAACCTTTCTTTAGCAGCCGCTCTACTTGGCTGATAATTTCTTTAATATGATCGGTGGCTCGAGCGTATTTTGTTACACTTTTTACTTTTAGCGCTCTTATGTCTTGAAAATATTCTTTTTCAAATTTTTTAGCCAGAACATTCCATTTAACTTTGCTTTCTCTGGCTCTTTGAATAATTTTATCGTCAACATCGGTAATATTTTGCAAATAAAAAATATTATACCCGCGGCTTTTTAGGTATTTAGCAATTACATCAAAAGCAATGTATGTCCGCGCATGTCCGAGATGGGAAAAATCATAGACCGTGGGTCCGCAAACAAAAAAATTAACCCTGTTAGATAAAATTAAAGATTTGTTTTTGTTTTTGGCAAAAGATTTAACGGGGTGAACCCTTTTTTCTTGCCTTGGCCTAAAAACCTCCTTTTTTTTGGTAAGAGTATTATAAACTTTGAGCATTTATTAATCTTATCTTAAATTTTTATATTATGCAATTGCGGTAACAGACATAGAGCGATCGCTTCATATCTATTACCATTTTTGGCTTTATTTGGTCGGGAATTTTGTCTTCGGAACTTCGGAAGTTCCGAAACCGGTATTACATTTATGACGATCGTCATAAATGTAATAAATGTAATATAGGGAGGTTAAGGGATTGTCCTTTTTAAAAATGCACTTTTAATTTTTTACAATTTAGAGTAGAATATAAAGAACGCAGAAGAAGAACACAGAAGAGATAAATCAGAAAAGAAAAAAAAGAAAAGAAAAAAATGGATTTTTATTCTTTGACTAAAACATTCTTGTGGGCAATGACGCCGATAGGCGAATTAAGGGCCTCTATTCCAATAGCGCTAACCGCCTACGAATTAAGCCCGGATAAAGCATACATAATTTCTGTTTTGGGAAACATTTTTGCCGCTTTTTTAATTTTAATGCTTTTGGGAATTGTTTCCCGGTGGCTTTCCAAAAATTTTTATTTTTTTAACCGGTTTTTCGCCTGGCTTTTTTCTAAAACCCGGAAAAACCATTCCGGAAAAGTAGAAAAATATGGATGTTATGTTTTACCCTTATTTGTAGCCATTCCTTTGCCCGTAACCGGCGCTTGGACCGCCTCGCTTGTGGCTTTTGTCTTTGATATTCCCTTCAAAAAGGCCTTTCCTTTAATTGTTTTAGGGGTGTTAATTGCCGGAGGAATTGTTTTGGCAGTTGCCAATACCGGTATTGCCATTCAGCAGTATTTTGGCTGGCAAGCGCTTTTAGGGGCAATGGTTGCCGGGGCATTTGTCTATTTAGCATATAAAAAAATTAAAAATAATAATCATAAAAAATATGAGACCTCAACTTATTAGCAAAAAAGATGTTATTCTTAGTTTGATTATAGGATCTTTAATAGGCCTGTTTTCTTTAATAACAATAAGGGTTATCAAAGCGGACTTAGGTTTTGAGTGGGCAAAGCAGTGGGAATGGCTTATAGTAATTATTTTGCCGGTGCTTTGTTTTTTGGCAATGACGGTCGTTTCTTTATTAAAAGAAAAAATTCTAATAATTTATCAGTTTGCTAAATTTGTATTAGTTGGAGCTCTTAATACTTTTATTGACTTCGGGATTTTGAATTTATTAATTTGGGCCACAGGCATAGCAATCGGGCTTCATTATTCCCTTTTTAAGGCAATTTCCTTTTTTGTGGCCGCCACTAACAGCTATTTTTGGAATAAACATTGGACCTTTGAAAAGAAAGACAGTATTTTTGCTTCCGGAGAGTTTGTTAAGTTTTTAGTAGTAACCTTTATTGGCTTTTTAATCAATGTCGGCACAGCCAGTTTGGTAGTTAATGTTATTGGACCGCAATACGGAATAGGGGAGACGCTTTGGGCTAATATTGGTGCATTTGCAGCGGTTTTTGTTGCCTTTATCTGGAATTTTCTTGGCTCAAAACTCATTGTATTTAAGAAATAATTATTATGTCACTTGTTTTATACAGAAAATATCGTCCAAAGATCTTTGACGAGGTCATAGGGCAGGAGCACATTGTTCAAACCATTACCAATGCTCTTGCCAATGATTTGCTTTCCCATTGCTATCTTTTTACCGGGCCCAAGGGGTCGGGTAAGACCACCGTTGCCCGTCTTTTGGCAAAAGCGGTTAATTGCGAAAATCGTCGCGGATTTGAGCCGTGTAATCAGTGCTTCTCCTGCCAAGAAATTAACAGCGGCCGGGCAATTGATTTAATAGAAATTGATGCCGCTTCCAACAGGGGGATAGATGATGTCCGAGAGTTAAGAGACGGGATAAGGTTTACCCCTACCAGTTTAAAATACAAGGTTTTTATTATTGACGAAAGCCATCAGCTTTCCAAGGATGCGTCAAATGCCTTGCTGAAGATGCTGGAAGAACCGCCTTCTTATGCTTTGTTTATCTTGGCAACAACCGAAATTCACAAAATGATACCAACGATAATTTCCCGCTGTCAGAGATTTGACTTTCGCCGGCTCGCGGTGTCCGAAATTTTAAAAAAATTGGAAAAAATTGTCCAACAGGAAAAAATTAAAATAGAAGCGCCGGCTTTAGAGCTTATTGCTATGAATGCCGACGGCGCTTTAAGAAATGCCGAGGTCTTGCTTGACCAAATTTTTAGTTTTGCCAAGACATTGGATAAAGAAAAAATACAAGCGCAAGATATTAAAGACCTGCTCGGAATAGTAGATGTCGGGCTTGTTGCCGATTTAATGAATTTGGTTTTTCAGAAAAAACCTGCCGAAGCCGTGGACTTGTTAGACAAAATAATAATAAAAGGCATGGATCCGGCAGAGCTTATTAAAGCCATTGTAGAATACCTGCGCCAATCATTGATTTTGAAAATTAATTCTAATGCCGGCAATTCTGCTTTTACCAATCTCACTCAAGAAGCCAAAGAACGGCTCAAACAGCAAGTAGAGCAGATTAAAGAAAACGATATTCGCAAGGCGTTAAGAGCATTTTTAGAGGCGCAGAACAAGGTCAGATATTCTTCCATTCCTCAACTGCCCATAGAACTGGCAATTCTTGAAATTGTTGAAGAATAATGTTAAAACCATATTACTGCCGGGTCGTCTAACGGTAGGACAGGGCCCTTTGGAGGCTCTGATCTAGGTTCGAATCCTAGCCCGGCAACACGCCAGTGCGACCGAGAGGGGTCGGAAATAGTTTTTTTGAATAGTTTTTTGGTAAAATAGAGTAATTAAACTAAATCTATGAACTTGAGAAAAATTATAATAATTATCTTTATATTATGTATTGCTGGTTTTCTAATTTGGTATTATGGTTTTAATAAATCTGAAGAATTGGATAATAGTGAAGATATACAACAAGAGACGATAGCTCTTGATGGAGATAAATATGTAAACGATAGATATAATTTTTCATTAAGCTTGCCTAAGGATTGGAAAGTTATGGACGAAGACAGAAGGATTAACAATCCTGATAACTATGACCCCGATTATTCTGTTTGGTTAGAATCTTCTCCATTAGCTAATGGGTCAAGGCAAAGCATATGGATTTATATTATGGAAATGAGAGATTTTGACAAAACACCTAGAGAGGCATATAGAGGATACAACAATATGAGTTTACGAGTTTCTAAAGAGATTATAGGCGAAGAGGATATTGAAATTGCTGGCATTCCTGCGGTCCATATTATAAGAACTGAAGCAATAGGAGAAAGAGAGGATATATGTTTTATTCATAATGACATTATGTATGTTTTGCAGAATGCTTATCCAATAGAGGGAGAAGAACATTCTGAAGAAACCTCAAATACTTTTTACCAAGTAGTTTCTAGTTTTACTTTTAATTAAATATAAGTGGAACCGGGGGTAGGGTAAAACCTCTCAGGCATTGAGAATACAGCATTTGTCCCTCTAACCCTGATTCCAATAATGTCCACGAAGGCTGTTGACAGAGTTTTGGTTTGATATATAGTAGAGATATATGGATAAAGATTTCAGCGAATTAGTTGAATATTTGGATAAAAAGTTCAATAAACTTGAAGCGGATATTAAAAATCTTCAAGAAGGGCAAGGCAAGCTTCAGGTCGCTGTTTTAGATAATAGCGGTAAGATAGACAATCTTCAGGTTAAGGTTTTAGACAATAGTGGTAAGATAGACAATCTTCAGGTTAAGGTTTTAGATAATAGCGGCAAGATAGATAATATTGGAGAGAAGATGGCTACCAAAACAGAGATAGATAAACTCTTAGATGCAGTTGACGCTTATATGAAACAAGGTGAAGATTATCGTCAGGAAGTAGTGATGCTGGGAAATCAAGTTAATCGGCATGAAAAATGGATTCAAAAAATA
>CAYYED010000003.1:0-3028 GCA_964470785.1 uncultured Candidatus Saccharibacteria bacterium
ATCTATCCCCATTATTTTGCCGGCTTCTTGGATTCTTTTGGTGATTTCTAAATCGTCTTGGGAGGGTTCTGGATCGCCGGAAGGGTGGTTGTGGACCAAAATAACGGAGGCGGCGTTACGGGCAAGGGCTTCGGCGAAAATTTCTCGCGGGTGAACTAAATTGGCATCTAATGTGCCAATAAACATTGATTGCTTTTTCCAAACCATTTCATTTCTGGCATTAAGATAAATCACCATTAGATGCTCTCTTTTTTTGTCTCTCATATAAACCGCTTGAGCAATAACATCTTTGGTTGAGCGGATAATGGGCAGGGTTTCGTCTCTGACTTTTAAAGCCCTTTTAACCAATTCTTGGGCAGCTAAGATGGTGCATGCTTTGCCCGAGCTTATTCCTTTAATCTTTGTTAAGTCCTCATAAGTCATTTTCAAAAGCCGCTTTTTGGAATATTTATTTAAAATTTGTTTTGCCACCTCCAAAACATTCTTTCCCTCTCGGCCGGTTCGCAAAAGAATAGCCAAAAGCTCTTCATCTTTTAAGTTTTTCGGGCCTTTGGAGATTAATTTCTCTCTCGGTCTTTCAAAGTTTGGTATATCCTGCATCTTCATAAATTTGTTAAAACTTGTTTTTTTAATTTGGCAATTTGGTGGTTGAGTAAATCAAGCTCAGAAATAGCTTTTTGGGAGGAAACCAGGCCTTTTAATCTTTCATTTGTCTCATCTAAATTATATTTCTCAATTATTTCTCTGTAGGTTTTCCAATTGATTTCTCCGCTTTTCAGCAAGCTGAAAATATCAATCAGGTCTTTACTGCCTTTGGTTGTTTCTTTTCTTTCAAAATAAGCTCCGATTTTTAAAATGAGCAAGGCCTCCGGAATTGGAACTTTAAAGCCCTCAACGGACTGAATATGGTTTTTAATTTCAGCAACTGGAAATTTTAAATCAGAAAAGAAGGGCAAATAAATATCAATGTCCATTTCTTCTAATTTTGCTTCGTATTTTTTAAGCCGCTCATTCTTAAAAACATTAAATTTTTTCTTAAACTCTTCCAGTTGATTATAGTCAATAATAATATCAATATCTTTTGATTTCAGGGCTTTAGAGTACAAAAAGACAGCCCAACCGCCAATCAAGATAAAGTTGAATTCTCTTTTTAAATCTTGCAGGGCTTTAAAGCTTTTTTCCGTGACAAGGTCGTGGTAAAATTCTGCCATACTAGGTTTAAGTTTTTAAAATTTTAGCTTTTAGTTCGTTGAGAAAATCTTTGGCATACCATTCGGGCAGGTTCCATAAATCAACAAAGGTTTGGCAATCAGGAGTAAAAGAGCCGAAAGTTTTTATCCAAGGATCGGCCTTAAGTACGACCAAGTTATGATAACCTTTTTGGAGAGGAAAGCGCTTGCTAATTTCTGGAATTTCGTTTTCTGTTGAATAAATATAGACCTTATCGTAATCTGCCGGCGCTGTTTTATATTTTTTCAAAAAAGCGCTGTAGGCGCCAAAAATCGCGGCAGGGGGCATTTCCCCTTCAATCTGAAAAACCCCTTTTTTAACCGCTGTTTGAAAAATAATATCGTTTTTAAATTTTCTAAATGTTGCCCAGAGGTATAAAAACTTTTCCAAGTCGCGAATCTTAAGCCCTCGTTTTCCTTCAATGACATTGGTCTGCCTGGGAACTTTTAAGGCGTTAAAAACCGTGCTCAGGGAAAAGCCGTATTTTTGAGCCAATTCTTTTTGGGTAAATTCGGTTTTTTTATTTTCAATGGCTTGAAACAAAATTTCGCGCCAAATGATTTCTTTTTTGGTCATTTTTTTAAGTTTTGTTTCGATTTTCAATGGGCGAGAGTAGCCCTGTTTCTATATTATTCGAAACAAAATTATTTGTCAATATAGTGTGAATTTTTCTTAAAAATAACTCTAATTCACTCTTTTATTTGTTTTGCCATATTGCTAATTTAGTAAACTATCATAGCCCGCTAAACTTTGAATGAACCTTCCGCGGTTAAGTTTTTGGGCACTTAATTGGGGTAAAATTTCTCTCTCGGTCTTTCAAAGTTTGGTATATCCTGCATCTTCATAAATTCGTTAAAACTTGTTTTTTTAATTTGGCAATTTGGTGGTTGAATAAATCAAGCTCAGGAATAGCTTTTTGGGCTGATTATAGTCAATAATAATATCAATATCTTTTGATTTCAGGGCTTTTGAATAAATAAACGAACTAATCTCAACTCCTGATAAGAAAATTCTTGCCCCAGCGTCTCTCGCACCGGCTTTAACCGATAATCCCCGCCAATTTGCTCAAATGCCGTTTTTATTTGCTCAAAACGCTCTTCTGATATTTCTAAATATTCTAAATTAATTCTTTCTCCATCGGCCACTATCTTCTCTAAGTGCTGTAAAATAGTATTTTCTGTTAGTCCCCTGCTTGCGGCAATCTCTTGTATGGATAGTTTTGCATCAACCAATGACTTGGTTTGTTTATAAGTGGAAATGCGCTCTGGCTTCTTTTTTTTCTTCCTTTTGACTTCCTCTTCTCCGGATAGCGAACTAAGAAACTTTTTTTGTTCTTTTTTCTTTGCCGTAAAAGAAAACTCCTCAAGATTTTTAACTATTTCTCCAGACATCTGTTCAAAAATTTTATCTAATTCTAATATCTCTTGATTTATTAAAAGAGCTATTTCGTTAATCCCTAAAAGTTTTAATCCGGAAAATTTCCGCAACCGAGATAAGGCAACATATCCCATACCCTCAACAAACGACTTGGAGAGGTCGATTTCCGCGGCATCAAGATTCATGCCTTGGCTTTTGTGAACTGTTATTGCCCAGGCAAGACGAAGGGGAATTTGGCTAACCTCGGCCTTGACCTCCCCGTCTTCTTCAAACGTCCACCTTGCAGGTTCAGCGGTAATACGACTGCCCGACAGTACTTTTACAATCGGCAAACCATTTTCATCAAAGCCCACTATCATGCCTAAAGTGCCGTTAACATATCCTTTATCAAAATTATTTTTTACAAACATTACTTTAGCCC
>CAYYED010000004.1:0-3395 GCA_964470785.1 uncultured Candidatus Saccharibacteria bacterium
ATAGCCGAAGTTAAAGATTTTAAATCAATTTCAGTCATTGTTTATTTTAAAGCCCCCTCCGGCTTATTGCCCGAAGGCAACAGCTCCAGAGGAGGCAATAATCAGTTTAGCAAAGGCCAAAATTTTGTCAAGAGGGTTTTTAAAATTTCGGATTTCATTCTGAAAAAAACTTAACCACCTTCTAGAAAATATGGATAATCATTTGGGGTATAGGATCTGTCTCAGCTGGCTGTAATCTATTTCATAATACTTTTGACGGAAAAGTTCTAGAAGCTGTTCCCCCTACCATTGGAGGACGCCAGCCCGGTTTAATATTTTCAGTTATCGCTTCAGGGCGGCCATATTCTAAGATTCTCTCAATGATAAAGCGACTATGTTTTTCTACATCTAATTGAGCCAAATCTACATCCCAGAAATATCTCTTAAGAAGTATTGGTATCATCTTCATTGTTTTTATTGTACCGTCTTATTGCTATTGCCTCCGCTCTTCATAATCTGTTGGACAAGATTCTGAAATTCTTGCGGATAATGTTGAAGATAAGAATCCAATTTTGTTAATTGTATTCTTTCCTTTATCTCTTTCAACGTTTCTGGCGCAAAGGTCAATTTAAAGTAGACCAAATCAATTAATGTTTTCTCTACATCAGAAACAGGCAAAGAAAAGTCATCATATGGTAAAAAATCAAAACCAAAAAAATACTGGGCTGGAAGATGTCGCACAAGAACATTATTCCCCAATACCGACCTAACGCCTTCTCGCACTTGACGAGGAGTAAGAATAACCGGATTTGTCTCTTGTTCCCAAAGATTATGGAAGCTCAAAGCTTCCTGTAAACCTAGGTAGGCTGGTTTCAAGCAAGCCACCAAGAGAATTGGGTCTGACCTTTGACTGTAGCAACCTTTGGTCAAACGATAAATTTCTCCTTTCTCAAAAAGATTATGTAAAAGCAAGTGAGCATAATCTTTACTCCCTACTAATAATTCGACATCCCGAGCTGAAAAAATCGGCGTCTTCTTAATAAATTCTTTAATTTTTGGTAAATATTTTATTGTCCCCATTTTTTTATCTCTTGGAGCATATCTTCGATTCTCGGAATTGCTCCCGCAATAATTAAAGATTTAATATCTTTTTCGTCTTTCGGAAAAGAATATTTGCTCAGAAATTCTCGAAGAGTTTTTTGATTCTCGGCATTTCTTTCTACAAAACTTAATAAGAAAAAAATATCGTAAAGATCCCTGACTTTTTTCCGAGATAAATAGGTATCGATTTTTTCTTGCAGTAAAGTAGCTGTTGGTAAAACATTAACGATGATAGAGCTCCCATCAATCATTTGAAAGCGTTTGGTTTTATATACCTTAATTTTCTTAATTAATGCCTCAAATCTAACAATAACACCTGCATACTCAAATTTAGAGAAGATAGCGTTTTTGGTTTGCTTAAATTTTAATTTTGAAAAACCAAGATTTTCTAAGTCTTCTAAAAACTTATTTTGGATTTTTTTTGGGCATGAAGGCAAGTAGAAATCTAGGTCTTCAGAAAACCGATTACTCCCAAAACAACGCCAAATTGAAGTCCCACCATGAAGTACAGCTTTTGGGAAAAATCGATAGACCTCATTGACTAAGATATCTTGAGCAAAAGCTATTTGACGATGCAATTTCTTTTGTAGTTTTTTTTCTAGGGGAATTATAGCCATAAAAATACTTTAACCATTCTTATATATAATTATAAGAATGGGGAAAAACATGTCAAGTATTATCTCAAACAAAAAGCCCCCTCCGATTTTTCGCCAAAGGCGATAGCTCCAGAGGAGGCAATGTTCAGTTAGCAAGAGGTAAAATTTTTTCAAGGGGGAAGCAAAAATGGGCTTCTCTAGGGAAAAACGAATTCCCTGCCGAGCTGCCCGAAATTGAGTGAGATTAAGTCTCACTCACGACAAGAACCCAAAGGAAATTTATGAATTCTATTATTCAGCTAAGCTAAATTCAATTAGAGATCTTTTTATAATTTCATCTTCTGTAGCAAAGCCGGGCCGATAAATAACACGCTCGCTATAATCGATGTCATCAAAATAAGACAATTGAGAACGAAATATTTTAGCATTGAATTCAGCTCCAAAAATAACTTTGCTTTTTTCTTCTATCTCGGTTAGAGAGCAATAGTCTTTTAAAACAAAATAAATGTCGACATAATCTTTCCATTTAGCCCGGCGACCGAGGGCGTGGGCCTTCATAGCTACTAAAGTTATTAGGCTCGGCAAACGAATAGAGCGGTCAATTTTTTCAGAAAATTCTATAGCGTAAGGATAGTGAAAAAAGGTCAATCTCACTCCATTAACCAGCACCGTGTATTCTCCCTTTTCATCATAAAAAACCTTTTCAATTTTATAATTATCGACAATTTGCTGTCGGATCTGCTGGCTAGAAAACTCTTCTAGGCTGAACAAGTCAAAATCGATTGATTCACGATGACCGATATGTAGAGCAATAGCTGTTCCCCCGACTAGTCCAAACTTGCCAGAAAATTTTTCTAGCAAAGGCCAAATAGCAACTTGTTTTTGAGTTAAGATTTCTTTATGTATCTTATTCCGGAACATATTTATTGAAATAAAGTTGAAAATAATTCTTGATCGCGGGGCGATAATTGCATCTTTTCTTTTTTAATCCTCGCCTGAAGACAGCAGCTACTTCTTTTAATCCCAATATTTTGACCAATTGTTTAAAATCATTCCAGTCGCCTTGATTCAAAACAGCCTCGACGATTGCATCGACAGATAAATTCTCATAATTGCGAGTAGACCAAACCAAAGAAGGTCTTTCTTTAATGAAATCGTTGATTGTCATACATTTTTATTCTAGCATATCTAATTATTTTTTCTTATTCTTCAACGGAAAAAACTGGTGGAGGAAAAGAAGTCAGCCACTATTTTTTAAGGGAAAATAGGGTCAACAGTATTTTTTTGAGCTAAATGAGGGCCAACCTCATCCAAAAATAGAGTTGACCCAATTACGATCCCATTTGCCCAATCTCATTTACTTTTTAAATGTCCTAACCAACACCGTTTCGCCTATCTAGTTAGATGACTTGACGCAGGGGAAAAGAAGAAAAAGTGGAGTTAGAGAGATTCGAACTCTCGTCTTCGCCATGCGAGGGCGATGCTCTGCCAATTAAGCTATAACCCCCTAGGATTTTTTTGATAAACTTCCCGGTTTTTATTATAGAAGAATCAAGAGAAACATCAATTAGCAGATATTCTTCTTTTTTAAAAAATTCAAGAAATCCAAAATTATTTTTTAAGGAAACTTGTTTTTTCTAAAATTAGGTTGTCTTGTACTAAACAATTATGTACAGGATAACACAACCTAATTAGGGGTTAACCTGCTTTAAAATTCCT
>CAYYED010000005.1:0-1737 GCA_964470785.1 uncultured Candidatus Saccharibacteria bacterium
CTGGGGTCAGGCGACAAAAAAAGCGGGTTCGAACCGCTTGATTTGCCCTGTAATAAACGGAAAAACACCGCTTTAGGCGGTGCTCGTCCAGTTTGGCTCCGGGAAATAGACAAAATTCGAACCTGTTTGGCATGATGTATTATTTAAAAATGAAAAGAAAATAAAAAAGAGCAGTTTAAAGTGAATACTCAGCACTGTTGACTCAACTAACTCGTAGGTAGGATATACTCATCCTTATCCTCTTCATCCCGGGCTAAATCGTTGCCCGGAATAATGCCTCACCCAGGAGACATCAAATCGCCTACACCAAGATTAGGAAAGTCGGGTAGTGGCTCAACAAATAAATAATTTGTGCCAGTCCACTTCACTGCCACCTTGGGTAGCCCATACTGGAAAATCATACTTTCGTGCCCTCTTTAAACACTTCCCTTCTAATATTCTTTGGCAACTTTCCAGAGTTTCGCTCCCGCCAAACAGAAGGCAGTCCCAATCAATCCCCCAGCCAGCATCCCTGCCCTGCAGAAAATAGCTTTCAGAATATTTCCAACCATTGCGGTAGCTGTTGCTGACTGAATGGCTCCAACAATCCCTCCGTAGAGCATTACGTATCCACCTAACCAGGCAGCAAACGCAAGCCCTCCTATAATTCCGACCATCCAAAAAAGAATAGCCAAAAAGTAGAGAAATCCCTTCATTACAACCACCTCCCTTTTAAGATGTTTTCATCCTAACATAAAAAACCAATCAGTCAACCTCCCTGTAACGGTTCAATGCCTTTGTGCCACCTTTTATTAAAGTATTTATAACATACAAAAACCACCTCAATTAAAAGGTGATTATTAAAATTGATAGAGGTCGGGTCTCTGTGGCAGGAATAGCAGGAAGTTAGACTTCCTGCTGGCTCCCTGTGATAGATAGAAAGACAAAGCTGATTTCCGTTTCATTGATAATACAAATGGTAAAGGCAAGGCCAAATTTGTCGGACTTGATTTTGTCCAAAATATGGATTATAATGAAAGTAAGATAACTAAACAAATTTATGAACAAACAGAACAGGCAATTAAACAAAAAAAATCTCCAAAGAACAACTCCCGGAAATCTATGGACCAAAAGGCGCAAGAGTTCTTGGACGCCTTGAACGAGGCGGTGTTAGAGGAGTCGAAGAGAAGATAATTGGAGAAATAAGATATGATCAAATTAGTGAAGGGGCATCAAGCGCCTACAAAAAATACAAGATGCAAAGAGAACGGGTGATAGTTTTAATCTTGTTTCAAAAAAAGTTTTAAAAGATTTTTTTAGGGAAGAAAAAAATTTATGGTTTTCATCTGGCAAGCCTGGAAGGATTGTAAACTGTTTGGAGAATGAAGAGACAAAAAATTTGTATAAAAAAAAGGATTCAATAGATTCAAGAACTAACTAAAGCGCCTTTTTATAAAAAGTTTAAAATAGCAAAGAATTTATCTGAAAATAGAGAAGAAGCTTTAATGAGTTTGGAGACCTGGTTATATTATTTTAGAGAAATTTTATTAAAAAAAATTACAAATGAAGGAACAGATAAATACAGTTTTCAGAGTCTTAAAGAGATAATTGATACAATAGAGAGAACAAAATATGTCTTAAATAAGAGTAATATCAATACCAGATTAGCTTTAGAATTTTTATTTTTAAAGATTTAAATTATTATGACTGATAAATCAATTTTTATTATTTCTTTAGTGATTACAATAGTTATAGTTG
>CAYYED010000006.1:0-5018 GCA_964470785.1 uncultured Candidatus Saccharibacteria bacterium
CCAGTCCTCCCGCCGATTTGGCTTGGGAACTTCCGAAGTTCCCAAACCAATGGACTTCTCGACTCCGCTCGAAGAGTAATCAGTAACAATCAAAAAAAAACCGGAATTTTCCGGTTTTTTTGATTGTTTTTTGTCTCAATTTTAAAGCTTGCCCCCTCCTTTTTTAAGAAGGAGGGGACTTGTTGAGAAGCCTTGCAGGAGAGCACTTGTGCAGGGTCAAAACCTGCACGCGCCTCCCGCGTGTTCAGTAAAAAAAACGCCCCGCGCCGGAAACCTCCTTATTCCAACGCGGAGTAGTGACTACTTCTGGTAACGAGATTGAAAGGTGCGTCTTGTGAAGGGCGTTACGATAATAGCTAGGAATACCATCAATATTCCTATCGGTATTGCCAGCCAGTGGCTGAGAGCAGGGGTGCGCTTTGTCGTGACAAGACGATGCATTGGCCCAACAAAGAGCGAATGATAGAGATTACAGAGCGCCTTTCGCCCCTTCATTCTTTCGGCAACGGGCGGACTTACCTTGTAATAGAGCTTAACTGCCATCCGCCCCCAAGCCCTGTTTTTCAGCCAGTTGTCCCGGAATGCCCTAAGATCTTGAAGGGTGGTATTTGCCAAGGCCGGCGAAGATGTTGTAGTCAGCACTGCCGTAGCGATAAAGCAATCATCCTTTTGTTGATGGTCTTCGGTAACGTGTGCCGACTTCCATTCGTCCTTGACATTTTCGGTTTCTGGAGAGGCAGTCCAGCAGTCCTGGCAAATTCCAATAGATTCTCCTTCTGGTGCCAGTTTGCCCGGAAAAAGCATAATGTGTCGGCAACAAAAATACCTGCCGCAGATCTCACATTTAGCCAAGGAGAAGTTTCGGCAAGATTCCCCAAGATAGATCTTTTTTCCGCATTTAGCACAGAGCTTATTATTACGAAGCCATTTTAAGCGCTGTGCCCTCCGCTCCGCCCAGTTTTTCTGTTTAGAGGTTTTTCTTATTTTTTCCACTAGTTTTCGGAGCTCTTCCGACGACATTCTTTCCACCTCGCTTTTTTAAGAAAGAGTTACAACCCCTTTCCAAGATATTCTTATATTACAATTTTGCTATTAAAAGTCAACCCATGATATAAAAAAGGGACAAAAAAGGGACAGTGAAAAATTATGGAGGCCAGCCCTCCATACATAAGAAGAACTGGGAAAAACCTGCCAGAGGCCGGGCCTCTGTCAAAATATAACCCCCTCCTTAATCCTCCCCCTCAAAGAGGGGGAGGAAATGAAAAAACCTTAATCTTTCCCCTTCTTTGGAGGGGGAGGAGAGGTGGGGGAGGAATTCCCCCGGCTGGCGGGAAAATGGTTTTTGCGTTCTTTCACGGATAGATTGCTTCGTCTCTCCCCCTCGACCCGCCTGCAACGCTGTAGCACTGCGGGCAGGCAAGCTCGGGGTCGAGGCTCGCAATGACGAAGAAGGAAGACCTCGCAATGACGCGTACAAAAACCCCTCTCAATGACGCAAAAAAAAACTGGGGAAAAGTCGGTTTGAAGAAAAAATTTTTAAAGATATAATAAAATAAATAATTAAAATAATATTATGAAAGAAATGACCAACCTTGCCATAAATTTCAAAACCTGGTTTTTTGTTATTTTGGCTGTAATTTTTTTAAGCTTTTTACTGTTCATTACTCTCCCTTTTGTAACTACTCACCCTGTGACTGTTCCGCAAAACGGAGATGCCACCGTGCCGCCGATGCCGGAATTTAAAATAGAGGAGATTGAGCGTTTCACTTCTAAACAAGAGTTTGAGGCCTATTTAACCGAGGCAATGGCTTTAGCAGAAGATGATTATTACGGCCTTGGTTTTGATAGCCGTGATACTGTTATGGCAGAGCCGGATAAGCTTATGATTCCTTTAGGGCCAGCTCCCGAAATGGCAAAAGAAATGCCGGAAAGATATTCGGAAACCAATGTACAGGTAGAAGGAGTTGATGAGCCGGATATTGTCAAAACAGACGGAGTAAATATTTATTTTTCTTCAGAATCGCCTTATTATTGGCCTATGCGCGATGCGTCTGAGCCAATGCCTATTATGGATGAAGAAATAATGATTGAGTCGCCGGATTATATAATGCCCAAACCAAAAATTGAAAGCAAAACCAAAATAATAGAAGCGTTTCCTGCAGAGAATTTGGCCCTGATATCTAATATAGATAAAATCGGTAAACTGCTTTTGAAAGACAATATTTTGGTTATTTTTGAACAGAATAGAATTATTGGATATAATGTGGCTGACCCGAAGAGCCCTGAACAAAAATGGGAAATAAAGATTGACAGCCAGACGCGGCTCACTGCTGCGCGGCTTTATGGGGATACTGTTTATTTAATCACTTCTAACCGCATTCAATCGCACCGGCCGTGCATTATTGAGCCGCTGGTGATTAATGGAAATCCAATGAAAGTAGAGTGTACCAGCATTTATTACCCGAGGACGACTGTGCCGGTTGATACCACTTATAATGTTGCGGCAATAAACTTGGCAAGCGGTGAAGCAGAAAAGACCATTTCTTTTGTCGGTTCGGCAAGCAATTCGGTTATTTATGTTTCTTTGGATAATATTTATATTTCCTATTATCAGCAAAAGCCAATTTATGAGTTTCTTATAGGTTTTTTCAAGGATGAATGCAAGGATATTTTACCGAGTTTTATTGTTGACAAATTAGAGCGCTTAGAAGGTTATGATATTGGTTCTCGGGCAAAAACGGTGGAAATTGAAACTATTATGGAGGACTGGTCTAATTCGCTTGACCCTGATGATGAATTAAGAATAGAAAATGAGCTTACCAATAGAATGCCGGAATATTATGAAAAGAATATGCGGCGCTTGGAAAGCACCGGGATTATTAAAATCGGAATATCTAATTTACAGATCAAAGCCGCAGGCAGTGTGCCGGGCTCTTTGCTTAATCAATTTGCCATG
Organism: uncultured Candidatus Saccharibacteria bacterium; assembly: GCA_964470785.1. Lineage (GTDB taxonomy): Bacteria > Patescibacteriota > Minisyncoccia > Minisyncoccales > PEYH01 > CAYYED01. The sequence goes on from CAYYED010000006.1 coordinate 2,957, forward strand.
GATGAATATAACGGTAATTTAAGGGTGGCAACTACTATTGGAGAAAGAAGTTGGTTTGGCAGAGGATTTATGTCCCTAAGCCACCGGGCAGGCATATTAAGCGCCAATGATGTTTATGTTTTAGACGAAAATTTAGGGCAACTCGGCTCGATACGGGATTTGGGACTGGAAGAAAGAATTTATTCAGCCAGATTTATTCAGGATAAGGGCTATTTGGTAACTTTTAGGGAAATTGACCCTTTTTACATATTAGACCTTTCTAACCCGCGCAACCCGGAAATGAAAGGGGAGTTGAAGATTCCGGGATATTCTTCATATTTGCATCCAATTAGTAAAAATAGGATTTTGGGCATTGGCAGAGAAGATAGAAATGTGAAAATTTCTCTTTTTGATGTATCAGATCCTTATAATCCTCAAGAAATAGACAAGTATTTTCTCAATGAGTATTGGTCAGAGATATTGAGCAATCATCACGCGTTTTTGCTGGATACTAAATATGAGATATTCTTTTTACCCGGAAACAAAGGCGCTTATATTTTTTCTTATGCGGGCGATAAAATCAGCTTGACCAGAACAGTTAAAGAAACCCAGGTAAAAAGAGCGCTTTATATTGATGATTATCTCTATATCGTAAGCACGCCAAGAATTGTTGTCTTAGACCAAAACAACTGGGAAACCGTTGCAGAATTGGATTTATAGAATTTGACAGAAGCCCGCCCTCTATCAATTTCCGGAACTTCCGAAGTTCCGGAAATTGGAACTTCGGAAGTTCCGGAAATTATGTTTGACAGAGGCCCGGCCTCTGTCTTTTTTTGCTATTTTTGGAAATTTAGTTTAGCATAAAGGCAATGACTAAAGAAGAGTTTGAACAATTAGTGGATGAGGGAATTGGCGAAATTCCAGAGAAAATGAGAAAAAAAATGGAAAACGTGGAGATTGTAATAGAAGAAGAGCCCTCTCCTGCACAACTACAAGAACTTAAGCTTTCTGAAAAATGTTCGCTTTTTGGTTTATACCAGGGCGTGCCTCATACTAAAAGAGGCGGTTTTTATGCCAATGTTTTGCCGGATAAAATAACCCTGTTTAGAAAAGTAATTGAGAGCCACTGTCGGACGCCGGAAGCAATTAAAGAAAGGGTAAAAAGAACAGTTTGGCATGAAATTGCCCACCATTTTGGATTTAATGAAAAAGAGGTGAGAGAGATGGAACGGAAAAGATTTAGGGATTAATAAATATTAAAAAAAATAATAACACTCTTTATTCAAACAGTAATTGCCCTTCCCCCTCCTTAATCCTCCCCCTCTTTTAGAGGGGGAGGAAATAGAAAAACCTTAATCTTTCCCCTTTTTTAGAGGGGGAGGAAATAGAAAGACCTTTATCCTCCCCCCCTTCCCCGAGGGAAGGGGGAGGAAGGAGGGGGATGGGTTTTCGCTTTATTTCATATGTTTGCTTTCAAAATTCACAAAAAATCCAAAAAAAGCTTGGCAAAAGTAGGTGAAATAAAAACCCCTTATGGAAATATTAAAACTCCAGCTTTTATTCCGGTGGCTACTTTGGGTGTTTTAAAGGGCGGTTTAAGTCCCTCTGATGTTCAAACTCAATGCCAAATTGTTAACAGCTTTCATTTTTTGGATTTAGACAGGGTTAACGAAGTTAATGATTTGCATAAATTTTTTAATTTTCAAAAGCCAATTTTTACCGATTCCGGAGGTTTTCAAGTTTTTTCTTTGGGTAAAGGGAGCGAACATGGTTTGGGAAAAATCAGTTCTATATTTCCAGATAAAAATAGCAAAAAAAAGAAAGGAAAAAATTTAGTAAAAATAAACCAAAAAGGCATTAAATTCAGGTCTCCGCGAGACGGCAGAGAAATATATTTAACTCCGGAGCTTTCTTATAAAATTCAAAAAAAATTGGGCGCTGATTTTATTTATCTTTTGGATGTTTGCGGCTCTCCTTTAGATAGTCGCAATACCGCTAAAAAAGAAATGGAACTAAGCCATAAATGGTTTGAACGATTTTTAAAAGAGTATTGCAAGCACGAAATGGATTCCCGCTTCCGCGG
>CAYYED010000007.1:0-23564 GCA_964470785.1 uncultured Candidatus Saccharibacteria bacterium
TTGTTTGTCTTCAATGTCTAGTTATTCCAATTATGATTTAAGAGAGTTTTATTGCAAAGGAGGAAAGATATATTACGAGGACGTAAATTGTGAATATGGTTGTAAAGACGGCGCTTGCTTGAAAGAACAAAAAAAATCCATTACTGTCACTTCTCCTAACGGCGGAGAGGAGTGGGATATCAATAAAAGCTATAATATAACTTGGGATTCTTGTGGACTTGTAACAGAAGAAATGGTTAAAATTGTTGTTTCGAAGAGAAATGACCCAATTGCTACAATTACAAAAACTCGCAATACAGGATCATATACTTGGAATATAAGTGAAACAAGTATTGGTATGGGACAAACAATTCCAACAGGAGATTATTATAAGATTGAAATGTGTTCTATTGCTGATTCTGTATGTGACTCTAGCGACGACTATTTCAGCATTGTGGCAACAGAAGTTTGCCAGCGCGCTGCTCCTACCGTAACTATTAATCCCGCCAGTTCCACGCATAATGCAGGAGATTACAGGGGTTACGGGGTGTTTGTTAAAAACAATGATTCTTCTGAATGCAGTTCTTCAGTGTTTGACTTGACTAAAACATGTCCTTCTGGATGGACTTGTAATTTGACAATATCGTCTATGACAATTGCTCCGGGACAAACATACGGGACAACGCTGGGGGTGACTTCTCCTAAAACCGCTTCTTCAGGCACCTACAACCTAAGCGCAAGGGCGGTTAGCAGAACAAGCCAGTTAAGCGGAAGCAAGACGGCTAACTATGTTATAGAATCTCCTTCTGACGAAGAAACAGAAAACCCTGTTTCCGGAACGCTGTCTGCTAATAAAACTACGGTTAAGATGAAAGAAAATATTGTTTTGACCGTCACGGGCAAAGACAAACAAGGAGTAAAAAGTATTCATGCGCACTATCAGGGCAAATGGCATTCTCAAAACTGTCGGCTTTCTGATAATACCCTCCCTGCTTCTTGTACAAAAACCTTTAATTTTTCCGAGTCATCTTCGGGAACAAGATATTATTACGGTTATGTTTATGGAACAAAGATTAATGAAGATTCGGAAGGAACTTATACCAAGCCCTCATATGTAACGGTAACAACAACCGCAGAAGAATATACAACAGAAACTATAGAAAACTTAGAGAATCAATTAGCCGCTATTTCTGCCGCAGCCGCCCAAATGATGGAAAAAATAAAAGAATTACTGGAAAAATAGATTAATGCAAAACAGAAGTAAAAAGCCGCCCCTCCTTGGGGCGGTTTTTGTCCTTTCAAATTTGTGTTTATTTTTATTTCATTTAATCATAATAACCGTAATTTCAGGCAATGAATTAAAGCGGAAGGGCAAAAAAGTGCAACCAATGCCCCTGTTTACATAAAGCCATTTTAGATTCTCTCCGCCAAATAATCCTCTTTTATAATGGATTGCCTCGTTTTTTAGGGGCAGGATACGCTCGGCTAAAAAAGGAATGTTAATTTGGGCCCCATGGGTGTGCCCGGCTAAAACTAAAATATTTTCTGTTTTCACTTTCTCAAATATTTCCGGAGAATGGGCTAAAAGAATTTTTGGGGCATTTTGAGGTATGCCTGCAAGCGCTAAGTCCAAATTGTCAAAACCAAGATGAGGATCATCCACTCCTGCCAAATAAATGCCTTCATTTAAAATCAAGTTTTCGTTTTTTAATATACGTAAACCGCTTTCTTCAAAAATCTTGCCTATTTCTGTCATTTTAGGATTTCTGTGCTCGTGGTTGCCATAAATCAAAAAAGTTTTTTGCCGGGTAATCCCGGCCAAATCATTTAAAAATTGACGGAACTCTTCTGTAATTTTTGTTGACCAATCAACCAAGTCACCGGTAATAAAAAGATAATCAGGCCCTATTTCTTTTAATTCAGTCAAAAGCTTTTGCTCTCTAATGCCAAATCTTCTAAAATGAATATCGGAAATTTGTACAAACGAGACGTCTTCCAAATCCAATTTTTGTGCGCTTATTGGAATAGAAATTTTTTCAATACTAATAACATGCGGCTCTACTCCTCCGGCCCACAAAACACTTATCGCCAATAAAAAAGCAATGATTGTCATAAAAAATTTCATGTTGGACAACCTCTTTATCTTTCTAGATCTTATAAACCCGGTATCCGTCTCGCACTTTCTCCCGCACTTTTATTCCAATTTCATCTCCTTTCTTGGCTTTATTAATCTTCTCATGGTCAACTTCCATAGAATCAATAATCTGCTCAAAATCAGTCTCGCCCCCAACTATTCTTATTGTCTCTCCGGCGCTTAATGCTTGGTCAAGCTGAATTACCGCCACCTGTAATTTATCAAAATAGTGTGTAACCCGGCCGATTAATTTTCCTTCTACTTCTTGTTCCGGCATAATAGATGAGATAAGTATTGAGTAATTCAGCGTGCAATCGGCGCAAAAAGCAACATCTAATTAGCGTGCACGGTCTTATCGCTGAATTTACGCTGATGACTACGCGGATTGACGCGGAAAAAACCTCAACGCTTTATATAATTATGACCTTTTTATTATTATAGCAAAAATTGAGAAAAATGTCTGTTTTAAAAGCAAAAAATGTTAGAATAAACTGCTGGGAAAGCCAGGAGTCCCTAAGCTGATTTGTGCTCCCGGCAGGAATTTCACCCCGCGCCTTTAGTGTGTCCCCCCCCTCCAAGTCAAACGGAGATTTCAACCTCCGGAGGGTTGCGCAACACCTGCCCCGCACTAAATTTAACGTGTCCCCGGTGCGGCTCGAACGCACAACCTTCAGCTCCGGAGGCTGACGCTCTATCCAATTGAGCTACGGGGACAAATTTTAGTGCGGGGTCCATTTAAACTACGGGGACGAAATTATTTTTGTGCCACAATGTAAATGTTTTGCAAATCTCCTTTTTTGTTTTTAATCACACCGGCTTCCTTTATCTCAAAACCCGCTTTTCTAACTAATTTAACCGGTTCTCTTTTAGAGAAATGGCGGCGATACAAAGGAACTTTACTTTTACCCCAGGGCTCAAAAACATCGCCAAAATCCAATTTCGTCTTGCCAATTAGTTTCAAAATTGTATATTTAAGCAATAATCGCCTGCCTTTTTTTCTGTACGGCTTCCATACGGTTAATATTAAAAATCCTTTTGGTTTTAGAGCACGCCGCGCTTCCTGTAAAAATTTCAAGCGAAGCTCTTTAGAGGGAATGTGGTGTAAAACTGCAACGCTAAAAATGGCATCAAAATAATTTTCAGCAAAAGGCAGGTTAAGGGCGTCGGCTGTAATAAATTCTGCTTGCGGATATTTCTTCTTTGCCTCTTTAATAAGCTCTCCAGAATTGTCTGTCCCGATATAATCTGCTTTTTGTTCCATAAAAAACGGGTAATACCTGCCATTGCCGCAGCCCAAGTCCAAAACCCTGTCCCCGGGCTTCAGATATTTTTTAAAAAGGAAGCGGGTTTCCTTCCAAGGATACGTCCGTGTTAGGGAAAAACCTCGGGCAATCAGGCTATAATTCTTGCGATTTTCCTGTAAGATATAATTAGCGTAATCTTTTTTCATTTTATATAAAACTATAAAAAACTCCAAATAAAACGCTTTATAAAGCCGTTCCGCTCACTCTTTTTAGTAGGGCGTTTCGGAAGCCCAAAAAGCTGGGTCTTTAAGTGGCAGTAAAAAGTTTCTGGGATGAGAACCGATCCTAGAGCAAGCGGACAGGCGGGCCTGCCCGCAGTGCTACAGCGTTGCAGGCGGGCCTAATAAAAAGAGGTGAGCGGAACCTGTCTTTAGCTATGAAATTGTGCTTAAAATAACTTATTTTTTATGCCTGATGCTCTAGAAGAAAAAATTATTATAGAGTTGTGTAATCAGCCGAATAAAAACCGGAAAATTTTGGATTCCATTAAAAGACAGGCGTGTAAAAAGTCCAAAGCAGGCATGCCAAAAAATTCTGCTTTATTAAAAGCTTATCATAGGTTAGCGGCAAAAAAAAGGATTTCTAAAAACATAGAGATAGAAAACGTTTTAAGAACAAGAAGTATACGCTCGCTTTCCGGAATTGTGATAGTTTCCGTGCTTACCAAGCCCTATCCTTGTCCCGGAAAGTGCATTTATTGTCCAAACCAAAAAAACGCGCCTAAAAGTTATCTTAAAGAAGAACCGGCCGTGGCGCGGGCAATTAATCTTAATTATAACCCTTATCAGCAAGTACAAACAAGAATTAAAGTATTGCAAGATATCGGCCACCCCACAGATAAGATTGATTTAAGAATAATCGGGGGAACATGGTCATATTATCCAAAACAATACCAAATATGGTTTATAAAACAATGTTTTCGGGCAACCCTCAATCCCTCCCCCTTTAAAAGGGGGAGGGAAGGGAGGGGGTTAAAAAAGCTGCAAAGACAAAACGAGAGGGCGAAACATAGAATTATTGGAATTACCATTGAAACGCGGCCCGATTATATAAATAAAAAAGAAGTAAAACGGTTAAGAATGCTGGGAATCACCAGAGTAGAGCTTGGCGTACAAAGTATCTATGATGATGTTCTGTTGCTTAATAAACGCGGCCATAATATAGCAGAAACAATCAGGGCCACCCGTCTCTTGAAAAACGCCGGCATTAAGGTGTGTTATCAAGTGATGCCCAATTTAGCCGGCTCTAATCCTAAAAAAGACATAGCAATGTTTAAACAGCTTTTTAGTAATGAAAATTTTCAGCCGGACTATTTAAAAATTTATCCCTGCTCTCTTCTAAAAGAGACCTCTCTTTATAATCTGTGGAAAAAGGGGAAATATAAGCCATACTCCCTGAAAAAATTAGAAAGAGTTATTATCCAAATTAAAAAAACTGTGCCTTATTATTGCCGTATTCAAAGGATTATTAGAGATATTCCTTCTTCCTATATTGTCGAGGGCGGCACCAAAACATCTAATCTGCGGCAAATAATTGCTAAACTGCAAAAAGAACAGGGCTGGAGATGCAAATGCATTAGGTGCCGGGAAGTGAAAGAAAATTATCTGGCTAAAGAAAAACTTTGTCTTTTTCGCCAGGACTATCAATCCTCTGGAGGCAAAGAAATCTTTTTGAGCTATGAAAACAAGCAAAGAACCCGGCTTTATAGCTTGTTGCGTTTGCATATTCCTTCTCAATATTTTTCCAAAGAAAAACACTTTTTGCCGGTTTTAAACAATGCCGCCATTATTAGAGAGCTCCATACTTACGGCCAATTAGTGCCTATCGCCCAAAAACAAAAAGCGGCCCAGCATAAGGGGCTTGGAAAAAAACTAATGAAAAAGGCGGAAAAAATCGCTAAAGAAGAGTTCGGGTTGAAAAAAATTGCCGTAATTTCCGGCGTGGGAGTACGCCAATATTACCGCAAGCTTGGCTACCGCCTTAAAGAAACCTATATGATCAAATCAGGATTGTAATCTTCAGCTACTCGATAAGGGGACAGTCCTCCAATGCCCTTGTTCGGAACCTATCCCCCTCCTTCCTCCCCCTTCCCACAGGGAAGGGGGAGGATTAAGGTAGAAAAGTTCCTACCTCTTTCCACGGGGAAGGGGGAGGATTAATATGGGAGAAGGGGGGCAATCTTTTTATAGAAGGGTTGTTATTAGGTATCCCAAAATAGACATTAAGGCAATGGGTGGCAGGGCAGGAATCGGTTTCCTTTCCTTTTGAAGAGCAAAGATAGAAAAAGAAAGTACGATTCCCAAAAAAGCGAACAAAGAAACAATGGCTGTTGAAAGTAGGCCGTACGGAAGCACGGAAACGGCCAGAATTAAGGGAAAAATAATATCTCCCCCGCCTAAAATGATAAAATTTTCTCCCGGCTTGATTTCTTTTGTTTTGACTTTTAAGCCAGAAATTTTTTGAGGAATAATCAGGCCCATTATTGCTCCTGCTTCTATCATAGAACTCGCCATTCTGACCATATGTTTTGTTTTATAAACAGCAATAAAATCATAGAAAGACAAAATCAATAAAAGCAAAATCACTGCTTCGGGCTTAAAGCTCAAGCCGAAAACCGCTCCAATTCCTGCCATAGCTAAAGTTATTAAAAGGTTGTGAGAAAGAATAGAGTTATGCTTAAACCACCAAAAAAACATTAAAACAATTGCGGCTATGGCAATAACATCGCGGAAGAGCAAAGATAAAACCATCAGTCCGCCGTATATCGCGCTAAAAATAAAAAGAAATTTATAAATAAATCCTTTAATCCTTTTTACTTTGGGCAAATAAACAATGAAAAGAATAATAAGGGTGGCGAAAATAAAAAAAGCAAGAAAATCAACCGGCCCGAGAGAAGGCAATTCTATTTCCTCTTGGATTAAAAGGATTTTCATTTTCAAGGCAGCAAAAATTCCCAAAACAAAAATCAAAATGAAAAAAACCGCCTCCCCTAAGAGCGGCTTCACTGCTGCTTTTATTTTTTCTTTGTCAATTGTTTTTTTCTCAATTCTTGGCATTTCTTGCTAATAAATAATGAAGGTGTCCTAAAACGCAATTTCCCTTTTCCGGCTTTTTTGGAAGAATGTTTTTTCATATCAAAGTTTGTATGTTTTCAGATTTTTGCGCAAAATCATACCATTTTATTGGAACTTCTCGGAACTTCGGAAGTTCCGAAATCAGTATTACTTTTTTGACGATCGTCATATTTGTAACATTGTTTTTGCGCAAAATCATGCCCCAATAAGCAGCCATACCTTTAGTCATCGTCAACAATCAATGGTCATCGTCATTGCGACCGCGAGCGACCAAAGGGAGCGTGGCGGGAAACAACCTCAAGCAATTTATCCTTGAGATTGCTTCGTCCGCCTGCTGGCGGACTCGCAATGACGGAGGAGAAAAATTGGCGGACTCGCAATGACGGAGGAGAAAAATTGGCGGACTCGCAATGACGGTGGTGTTAATTGTCAATGGTTAATGGCCCCTGGGCCGACCGCTGAAGCAGTCAGCGGGATAGGCAATGGTCATTGTCTTCGGTCCCTCCGGAGGAACCGTCCCCTTTAAAAAATTATTCTTCTGTTTTAATTAAAGGAAAAACTATAATAAACTTTGTGCCCACTCCCTCAATGCTTTCCACTAAAATTTCTCCTTTCATTTTTTTACAAAGCCGTTTTGCTATCCAAAGCCCTAATCCCGTGCCCTCAACTTCTGCTGTTTCCCTTTTTCTAATCCGGTAAAACCTGCTAAACAGGTGCTGCTGTTCTTCGGCAGAGATGCCTATGCCGGTATCTTTTATAATAATATAAAACTTTCCTTTTAAATCGTCTTTTTTTGTATCCAGCAAAACCTCTCCTTGTTGAGTATATTTAATAGCATTGTCTATTAAATTATATAATATCTCTGACAAGCGGTTGGGATTAACAGAAATATGCGCTTCTCGATTTTTTCTTGAGTCAAATTTAATAGATAGTCCGCGCTCTTCTACTTTGCCCGCTAATTCCTGCCGCACTTGTTCTATTGTCTCAACAGGCGAAACTATTTCCGGCACAAAGCTCAATCTTCCCTGCTCAATTTTTACAACATCTAAAATATCAGAAATTAAATTATTAAGCCGATTAACAGAAACCTCTACGCGCCTAAGGTCCTCTTGTTCTTCCGGTTCTATTTTAGAAAAAACTTTTTTTCTCGTTTCCGCAATATAATTTTTCATATTTACCACAGGCGAACGCAATTCGTGAACTGCCATATTGACAAAACTATCTTTTGCCCTGTCAACTTCTTTCATTTTTCTAAACAAGCTTACATAACGAAAAAGATGGGTATGCTGAATAATAAGAACTAAAATAATGACAATAGAAATCAGGGCAAAAATATAAGCGTTTTTCAGCTTCTGGACTACCAACTCGTCTGTTGCTCCCAATGACAAAGAAAGAGAAATAAGCCCTGCCCTTTCTCCTTGCGAGCCATAAAAGGGCCTGACCGCATTCCAGTGCCTTACCCCTTTGTCTCTGCTTAAAAAAGCGATGGCCTGGTTTTGGTGCCAAGCAAGGGTTAAAGAGGTTTTGCTTATTATTTGGTTAATCTCTTCTTCTGTTTCAGAAGCAACAACTTTGAACTTATCATTAATTTCAGGAACAAATACTTTAAGGCGCGAAATTTCTTGCTTCTCCTGAATTAAAATCTTTATTCTCTGCTGGAGTACTTCGGGATCCTGATAATAATCATACACATAAGGAGAAAGCACGTTCTGTAGAGCCAATGCCTCTTTCTGTAAAACGAGATCTATGTTTTCCTGAAAGCTCTGGGCAAGATAAGAGCTTAAGAAGAAGACGAGGAGGGGAATTAAAACAATCAAAAATAAAGACACCAAAAGCGCCGGGTTAGACCTGATAAATTTTGCTCCTTTAACCAATAAAGAAAACATAAAAATTATTAATCTTGGGAAAAAATCTCTTTCTTTTCTCTTCTTTTGGTGAAAAATCCTACCACTACTATTGCCACGCTAATTGCCAAAACAATTACCGAAATGGTCAAGACAAAGAAGCTATTTCTAAGCATTTTATGCGGAGGAGCAATTTCCTCCATTCCCCTGTCGGTTTCCTGAGCCCAAACTTCTGGAATAAGCCGTAAAATGCTCGCTCCTGATTTTACAAAAGCAAACGACTCTGACCTTGCCGTAATTTCTCCGGTATGGTCAGCTAAAACTATGTAAATCTCATGCTTTCCTGATTCTAATGATTTATCTAACTCATGTACCCATCTTCCGTAAGCATCGGTCCGCGTAGTGATAATAGTGGGCAAGGAAAACAAATATATGTTGATAAAAGTATTGGGCAGGCCTCTCCCTTCAATCTTTAAAACCTGTCTTTGGGTAATTTCTGAAAACACAATTTCTGCTCTTTCTACAAAAAACTCATCGCTTCTCTTTGGCTGAACTTTTCTCGGGTCTTGAAAAATAACTTTTTCCGGCGTAATTGGCATTGAGGGATCAAGGTCTAGTGCTACCACTATACCGTCTAAATAACCATCACCGCTTGTATCGGGATTAAAGGGGTCGGTATTAAATTCTAATTCTAAAATATCAGGCAAGCCGTCGCTATCGCTATCAAGCCACATTATTTTTTCTAACTCTGCTTTTACTTTTTCCTGGGATCGCACCCTTTGCTCCATTGCTGTTAAATTCTGCTCCATGATTTGCGCCGCTTGGTTCACTACTTCCCGTGCCTGCTCATGAGCAGGCACTCTTTCCACAATTTCTTCTATTGCTATTGCCAAATTCTGTTTGTTGATTTTTTGCGCGCTTTGAGCCACTTGCTTTTGGCCTTCTTTTATTTTAATATCTTCTTCTATTTCTTCTAAAAGTTTTTCTGTTTGTTTAATAACTTCTTTTTTCTCTTGCTTTATTTCTTCAACAGTGTCCTTAATAAATTCTGAAGCTTGGGTCTGTTCTATTTTTTCTAATTCCGCTTGCTTTTTCTGAAGCTTTTGTTCTACTTGTTTTTTTGCTTCCAATGACTTGGATAGCTCCTCTGTTTTTTGCTGCTCTTCTCTGATGGCATTAGCTATTTCTTTTATTTCCTGACCAATTTTTTCTTCAATCTGCGGCTTCTGCTCCTTTACCTCTTCAGAAGAAATAGCGCCTGCCTCCTGAACAATTTTTATAATTTTTTCTGCTTGTTGATTTGCTTGATTCTCGGTTTCTTTTACTTCTCGTTTTACCTCCTGTTCTATCTTCTCCGCCTGCTCCTTAGTTTCTCTCAATTCCTGCTCTTTTGTCTTAGATTCTTCGGTTTTTTCCACTTGATTCTGTACAATAATTTTTATTTCAGGACTTTGATAACTTCCATACTGATTGCTTATTTCCGCAAAAAGAAAATGCGTTCCATTAGGAAACTGCCGAGTATCCCAAGAGAATTTCCATCTATTATTATCTTTCAGCTGACCTTGTCCTAAATAAACGGGAGTTAAAGAGCCACCCCTCTTAGCATAAAAAATTATTTCTGTGGCTTCCTCAACCCTAATCTCTATTTCTATTTCTTGAGAAATTTTTGCACCGTTCCGGGGTGATAAAAATTCCACAGAGGGAGTTGTTGTTTTGGAACCAACAGCACTTGGTGCAATTGCGCCAGAAACTTCTCCTGGCTCCGAACCGGCTCTTTTGGGTATAACTGCATCAGCTTCTGGAGATTGAAATTCTAGGGGTTGAGCACTCACCGTCCAAAAAGCAAAACCCGCAAGAAAAAAGAAGGACAAAAGTATAAGAACTTTTGATTTATTAAACATAATTTTTTATATTAATAATTATTAAGTTAATTAGAAGAACCTTTCGCTCCAACTTACAACCCCCTCCTTCATCCTCCCCCTCTTTGAGGGGGAGGAAAGAGGTAGGGGAGGTCTTCGCTCAAGAACCTTGAAATTAAACTTATTTTATAAATAATTTAAGGTAGTTTAATTAGAAGAACCTGCCTTCGGCAGAACCTTGAAATTAAACTTATTTTATAAATAATTTAAGGTAGTTTAATTATAGCAATTGTTCGCCTTTAATTACAGCCAAAGGAATTAAGAGGGCCACTTTGCTCAAAACTTCGCTTCTCGACTCTGCTCGAAACTTCGCTTCTCGACTCTGCTCGAAACTTCGCTTCTCGACTACGCTCGAAACTTCGCTTCTCGACTACGCTCGAAACTTCGCTTCTCGACAAGCTCGAAGAGTAAGGATAAATATTACTGCTCGAGCCCTTCGACCCGCCTGCAACGCTGTAGCATTGCGGGCAGGCCCGCCTGCATCGCTATGCGAAGCATTGCGGGCAGGCAAGCTCAGGACAGGCCTATTGAGAACTACAATATAATTACTGTTCGAGCTTGTCGAGAACTACATAATAAATTCACTCCCATTTGATCCACTCTCCATTAATAAGTTTTTTCTTTTTGCCTTGGTTCCAATTTTTAATCTGCCTTTCTCTCATGCGCGCTTGCTCAAAATTATCGTATTCTTCGTAATAAACCAGCGCTTTATATCCATGCTTTGCAGTATACCTAGACCCTAACCCTGACCGATGTTGTTCGTTTCTTATATTCATTGACCATGTCATTCCGGTATAATAGGTTCCATCTAAACATTCTATTATATATACATACCATTTCCATTTGGACATAGAATTGAATATTGTATTTCTTAACTTTGCTCGAAACTTCGCTTCTCGACTACGCTCGAAACTTCGCTTCTCGACAAGCTCGAAGAGTAAGGATAAATATTACTGCTCGAGTCCTTCGACCCGCCTGCAACGCTGTAGCATTGCGGGCAGGCCCGCCTGCATCGCTATGCGAAGCATTGCGGGCAGGCAAGCTCAGGACAGGCCTATCGAGAACTTTTTTTGATGAAGCCGGGGGCGCTATTTTTTACTTTCAAATTCTTTTAAATTCCTGTTTTACTATTTCTCTATCGTCCCATGGGCCCCGAAGGAGACGCTTCGCGTTCCTACGGGATAAAAATCTTTTTGAACTCTTCTTTTACTACTTGTCTATCGTCCCACAAAATCTTTTTGCCGCCCTCTACGCACATCCATGGCTCACTGCCTTTTCCGGTAATAATTACAACATCGCCTGCTTCTGCCAATCCGAGCGCCTTCCTAATTGCCTCCCTTCTGTCCAAAATTTTAAAAACCGCTGATTTACGCTGATGACTGCGCTGATTTACCCCGTTAGAAATTTTACCCTGCGAGCCCTCGTTATTTCTAACGGGATTTACGCTGATGTTTCTAATGCCATTCTCTATTTGATTTATTATTTCTTGCGGATTTTCATCGTAAGGGTCTTCATTGGTTAAAATAATCTTTTGGCAATACTTGTCTGCTATTTTTCCTAATACCGGCCTTTTCCACTTATCTCTCCCGCCCCCGCAAGCGCCCAGAACACAAACTAATCTTTGTGGAAAAAATAAACTATTAATCGTTTGATAAACCGTTTCTAATGCCTCCGGAGTAATGGCATAATCTACAACAACCCTAAACGGCTCTGATATGACTTGTTCCATTCTACCCGGAATGCCTTTAGTATTTTCCAGACCCTGCTTACATATTTCTAAATCAATTTGTTGAGATAAACCAACACAAATAGCTGCCAAGGCATTATATATATTAAAGACGCCCGGCAAGGGAAGACAAATTTTTACGCCATTCGCCAAGTCCACTAAAAACTCTGTGCTCTTGTTTGAGGCCTTTATGTGTGCGGCTTTAACGGTCTTGTAGCGCTCGCTGCTGTTTTTTAAGCCAAAGCAAATTTTTTCTTGGCTTGGAATCTGAAGAAAATAACGGGCATTTTCATCATCAATGTTAATTACATGAACATTTTTGGCTGCTTTAAAAAGCTCCTGTTTTGCTTGGCGATATTTTTTAAACGAACCATGCGACTCAATGTGTTCGGGTGTTAGGTTAGTAAAAATAGCCGTGTCAAAATTAATAAACCTATGACGCTGCTGGACAATTCCCTCAGAAGTTACTTCTAAAACCGCGTATTGGCAACCGGAATTCACCGCTTGCCGTAAAAATTTTTGTAACCTCATTCTTCCGGGCATTGTCATTTTAAGCATATTAACTGTTTCTTTGCTGCCAATTTGAAAGCTGATAGAAGAAGCAGACGCTGTTTTGTATCCGGCTTGCTCTAAGATGCTGGTTATTAAACGCACTACCGTTGATTTGCCGCTCGTGCCGGTAACGCCGATAACAACAAGCTTCTTAGAGGGAAAACGATACCATAACGCCCCTAAAAAAGGGTAGAATTGGTAATAGGCATTAAGTAAGCGGGCTGGTAAAAGTTTTTTTACAATATCTTTAATCATTGTGATAAATTATTGTTTAATATTAGCCCTTTTATCGCTCTTGTTCAAGCCGCTTGCCTTTTTCAAACAAGTGTGTTATTTTTAAGCAGTGATATCAAATATAAATATAATCAATTGATAATATAAATTATGCCTGTTACAAAATCCGCTCAAAAAGCATTAAAACAACAAGCGAAAAAGAGGAAGAACAATCTTGGTTATAAAAAACAAATGAAAGAGCTGAAAAAACAAATTCTCTCTAAAAGAGGAGAGAATAAGACAAAACAAGCCCAAGAAATTCTTCCTAAATATTATAAAGCCGTAGATAAGGCGGCAAAAGTTGGCATTATTAAAAAAAATACTGCCGGCAGAAAAAAAGCAAGAATGGCAAAAATGATAAAATCCTAAAAAATCCTGAGGATTATATACTAAATACCCTATCCCCCTCTTTTTCTCCCCCTTCCCTTGGGGAAGGGGGAGATATAAGATATACCCCCTTCTCTTGGGGAAGGGGGAGATATGAGATATAATGGGGAAAGGGGCATTGCGATTCAAATGTCCGCTATCAATAACTCCAGAGCCAGCTCTGGTTTTATTTTTCCTGTTTTTACTGCCAAATCTATTCTAAAAATTTTCAAGTAAATCTCCCTCAGACGCGGAAAAGTAAATTGTCTTGCCTGTTTATGGCTTTTTTGCACCACAAAAGGATGAAGGTTTTTCAATTTGGCAGTGATCTCCGGCAAACCCTTGTTCTCCATTTCTTTTACCATTAACAGATTTCTAAACTGAAAAGCAATCATAGAAAGCAAATAAAAAGGGGAATCCCCTTTTTTTAAGTGTTCTTGAATTAAGCAAAGCGCGGTTTTTTTGTCTTTAGATGCAATGGCATCAATGGTTTTAAAAATAGCAACTTCTATTTGAGGAGTAACCAATTCCTCCACATCTTTTTTACTTACTTTTTTCTCTTCTGCTTTATAAGCGGCCAACTTTTTAATCTCTAAAGACATTCTCCAAAGGTCGTTGCCAACAAAGTCCGCTAAAGCATTAATGGCTGATAGATCGGCGCCAATGCCCAAAGAAACAAGCTCCTTTTTAATCCATTTCTTAAGCTCTGCGGGGGGCAAGAGGGCAAATTTAAAAACAATACCTTGTTCTTTGAAAAAAGAAAAAATCTTTTCATTCTTAGAAAACTCTTTTTCCTCAAAAAAAATAATTGTGTTGCTTTTATCCTGAAAAGGTTCTTTTCCGTAAGTTAAAATGTTCTTCTTAAAACTCTCGTCTGCCAAAGCATTGACCAAAACAATCAGTTTGTTTTCCTGGAATATAGACCTATGGCTCATTTCATTTTTTAACTCTTCAAAAGAAATCTTGTCTGAAAATAAATTTAAAAACCGGTCCCGGGCAATCGGTCCCTGTTTCTGAACTAATTCTTTGAGTTTTTGCCTTGCCCTATATTGGTCTTTGCCACAAATTAAAATTAGCATATCGCGCAAGGCAGAGGAGTTTCTATTTTTTCAAAGCAATTTTTATCTTATCCACTATTTCTTCCGGAGTAAAATGCGCCTTTACGAGAAAATCAACTGCCCCTAATTTCAGTCCCTTTTCTATTTCATCTCTTTGTCCAAGGTTGGAGAGAATGAGAACCGGTATGGAACCAATGCTTGAGTTGTCTTTAATTCTTTCCAAAACCTCAAAACCATCAACTCCGGGAAGAATTAGATCAAGAAGAATCAAGTCCGGTTTTGTATTCTCCAGTTTTTTTAATCCTTCTTCTCCATCAATCGCCTCTTCTATCTTAAACCCTTCTCCTAAAAGTTTTCTGGAAATTAACTCTCTCAAAAACTTGTCATCTTCTACGATAAGGATGGTTTCTTCCATGTTATTAATAAAGTTAATTATTCGCTTGATTCTCCTATCTGGGCAACAACCTTTTCTACCACTTCTTGAGGGTCAAATTCTGTTTTAATCAGCCAATCTTTAGCCCCTAATTGTTTTGCTTTATCTATTTCTACCGGCTGACCGGAGTTAGAAATAATAACCACGGGTATATTTTTAATAGAAGAATCCTCCTGCATTTTTTCCATTAACTCAAATCCTCCCATCCGCGGCATTACTATATCTAAAAGAATAAGGTCAGGAACAATTTCTCTAATCGCTTCAAGGCCATGAATTCCATCATCAACTATGTACGCTTCATAGCCCAGTTCTGTGAGCTTATCTTTTAAAAGATTTGAAAGAATTTCTTCGTCTTCTATTATTAGAATTTTTTTAGCCATATTTTATTATTTTAATGTTTTAATCCTCTTAATGTCAAGAAACTGTACTGGACATACAAATGTATCTCGTCTCTTGCATCCTCTTTTTATTATATCACCTACCCGATAGCTGGCAAGGTGAAATAAAAAGTAGTGCCTTTGCCGGCCTCTGATTCAAACCAAATTTTTCCTTCATGGGCTTCTATAATATTTTTTGCAATAAACAGGCCCAGACCCGTGCCTTCGGTTTCCATGCGCACGGCATTCTCTGCCCGAAAAAATTTGCTGAAAACTCTGTCTTGCTGATTTTTGGGAATGCCAATGCCCGTATCTTTTACAGCAACCAAAAGCTCTCCATCCTCTCTTGTCAGAGTTACCGTCACCCTGCCCTTTGAACTCGTGTAAAAAACAGCGTTTTCTGCTAAATTTTTAATGGCTAAAGAAAGTTTCTCAATGTCTGCCTTGACTATGGTTGAACCTTCGCTCTTTTGTTTAAATTCAAGCTTAACATTTTTGTTGCTGGCTGAATGGTAAACCGGTTCTATCGTTTGCTCTATCAGCTCTCCAAGATCCACGACTGTCGGCTGATAAAGAAACCTTCCTTCCTCTATCCTTGCTACATTTAAGAGGTCGTTAATAAGCCGGATCATCCTGTCATTAGTTTGGCTTGCTTTGGAAAGCATCTCCTTTTGTTCTCTGGTTAAAAGCCCCACCTCTCCTTCTAAGAGCATTGCAAGCGACCACTTAATAATAGAAAGCGGCGTTCTTAGTTGATGGGCGGCTACGGAAACAAATTGAGTTTTTAACCGCTCTACGACCTTTTCTCTGGTTATATCGTGCAAGATTACAAAGGTGGCAAAAGGTCTTCCTTGAGAAACAATAAATTTGCTGGTCACTTCCACAACAGTTTCTTTTTCCGGCAAAGGCATCTCTCTCCTAAACACCTCTTTTCGTTTTCTGCTTAAAATACCTGCCAATAATTTGGTCTTTTTATTTTTTTTAAGTTCTTCTATGCTGCTGCCGATTATTTTTTCCTTGCTTGTTTCTAAAAACTTCTCTGCTTGCAGATTCATCATTTCTAACCGCCCGTCAGCACCAAACATCAAAAGGCCGTCAATAAAATTTTCAAAAACGGTTTGCGTTTTATTTCTCTCCTCTTCTGCCCTGCGCCTCGCCTCTTCGGTGTCTTCTAAAATGTTTAACAAAGCCCTTCTTGACTCCTCAAGCTCTTTAGTCCTCTGATAAACAGCTTCTTCTGTCTTTCTCTGAATATCTTTCAAGCCGCTGATATTGGTAATGCTTATAAAATAACCGGTCGTCTTGCCCTGATTATCTTTTTTTACGGCAAAAGAAGCGCTTACCTGTATTCCTTTATTATCTTTGGCAACTAAGGTTAATTCTTGATTTTTTATTATTTTTTCTCTGGCAAGGAATAAACTCTTTTCTATTTTCGTCTTTTCCAAGAAAAAATCGGAGACCTTCCGTCCGGATGCCTCTATTGTATTAAAACCGCTAAGGTCTTTAAATGCTTTATTCACGTTTCCTATCATGCCCGAAGGGGTCGCGTCACAAACCGCTAAGGGTAAGAAATCCAAAAAATCATTTAAATAAGAGGAAACCTCGTTAAGGTCTTCTCTGGCTATAGAAATTTCTTCTTCCAACTTTTTAATCTTTTTGTTTTCTTTTTTTTTGCTAAAAAACATTATTCCCAACGAATTACATATTCATGGTATGGTCCTTTTTTAAAGGAACATTGTGTTTCCTCAACAGAAACCTGCTTGCCCAAGGAAAGAGAAGCAATTTGAGAAAAATACCCTTTATGATAAATACACATAATGGGATGAAATTTATATCCCTTAACCCTGATTATTCCGTATTTTTCTGCTTCATTCAGCTCCACCGGCTCTAATTCTCCAAAATCAAAATGTTTTTTCCAATATCTGGGGCTTTCTTCAAAACACTTGCGTATGGAAACAAAATGCTTGGTAAGAATTTTGAGAAAAAAAGAAATTTTCGGAACTGCTTTGCCCATTTCAAAAACCCCTTGATCGTCCAGCTCTAAAACCTCTTTAGCCAGAAGAATAACCATAACGCTAAGCGGTTCCGGATAATAATCCATAGGCCTTATTTCTTGAAAAGAATATTGATAACCCAATTTGTTGAGACGCTGTTCTATTTTCTTGAGAGCTGATTCTCCTCCTTTTAAGCGGACATATTCGGCATCAGCTAAAATAACCGCTCCCTTAACGCGGCCGGGTATATTTTTAAGTTTTTGGGCTTGCTCTTGGGTAACTTGCATAAAAATAGGTGTTTTGTGCTTTTTTTATTTTACCATATCTCTAAAAATTTCCTAACTTAAGCTGGGTGTTTTCCGGAAGCCGTTTGATTAAGCTATAAAATCCCAGTTTTTGGAACATTTCAACCACTTCTACTCTATCAAGTGTTTGCTGGTAGCATTTTTCTAAAACAAAATCAACGGGAACATTATTGTCTATTTTTGCTAATTTTTTAGAAATTAATGCCTGTTCTTTATATTGTTTTAATTTTTCCTGAACGCTTTCTTGCATCCCTTTCGGCCCTTCCTGTTTTTCAAGAACTAAATATATTTTTTCCAAAGTACCATAATTCTTTAAGAGCATTATAGCAGTTTTTTCTCCAATGCCGGTAACGCCGGGAATATTGTCCGAAGGATCTCCTCTTAACGCCCTGAAATCGGTAAGCTGTTCCGGCACCAGTCCATCATACTTTTTTCTAACTAATTCCTGATTATAAACCACGACATCTTTAAGCCCTCTCTTTAGGGCATATACTTTAGTATTTTCATCTATGAGCCGCAGGGCATCAAGGTCTCCGGTAACAATGATTATTTCCGGTTCTGGATCTATTTGCTGTCTTTTAGCGATTTTAACAATAGTACCAATAACATCATCTGCTTCATAGCCCTGCTTTTCAAATATAGGCACTCCGAGTTTTTGAAGAATCTCTTTTATTAAAGGAATTTGCTCATAAAGCTCATCCGGGGCTTTTGGCCTCTTTGCCTTATATCCTGCATAAATTCTGTCTCGGAAAGTCGGACCGGGCAAGTCAAAAGAAGCAGCCACATATTGAGGTTGCAGGTCTTTTAATACCTTTAAAAAAACCAGCAAGAATCCGTAAACAGCATTGACCGGTTCTCCTTGAGGAGATGCAAGAGGCGGCAATGCGTGAAAAGCGCGATGAACCAAAGCATTGCCATCAATGATAACCAATCTTTTTTTATTTTCCATAGCTTTATTGTAACACAAAACAGTGCTCCTTCCCCCTTCTTAATCCTCCCCCTTCCCTTGGGAAAGGGGGAGGAAGGAGGGGGATGGGGTAATAGCTTTACGCTTTTCGCCTTTTGCTAATAATAATCTCTCATTCTTCCCTGTAAATTTAAACTTAACCCAAACAGTATCTTCCGATAGAAATTTTTTAATTTTGTCTGCCCACTCAATTAAAATAATATTCTGTGGAATAGAGGCTATTTCTTTAAAACCCAGGGTTAAAATTTCTTCTGGTTTGCTAATGCGATAACAGTCAATATGGTAAAGATTCGCGAATTTGCACGAATTTGGACGCAAATCTGCATTAATCTTAAATTTTTTTAAAATAACAAAAGTGGGGCTAAGAATCTTTTCTTTGACTCCTATCCCTCTGGCAAATCCTTGAACAAAAGTGGTCTTTCCGCTGCCTAAATCTCCAACTAATGCAACAACTGCCGCGCCTTTTTTGTTGAACCGAAGGCGCTTTGCTAATTTTTTACCTGCCCTTTTTGTTTCTTGAGCATCCTTTGTAAGTGTTTTGTTGTTCATATAAAAATTGGTAACACCACGCTAACGCAGATAAACGCTGATAAAGGGCTCGCCCCAAGTAAACTGCTTAAACAAGGGCTAACAGTGTTGCGAGCCCGCGCAGATGAACGCTGATAAAATATCTGCGTAGATCAGCGTCAGGCGGCTTCCTCAAGCCAAAGTGTTTCCACTGACCTTCCAGCCGCCTTGCGAACGAAGTGAGCAGATCAGCATAAATCTGCGGGGAATGAAGTGTTGGCAATGTTCCCGCATAATATCGTTCATTGACTTTTGAATAAGGAAAGGTTAAGTTAAATAAACATGAACAATGGATTTCAGGCAAAAAAACTTATGGACAGTTCGCAAAACATATCAGTTTTTACGCCCGCAAGTCCCGGGGTAGATGTTTTAAGCTCTGCTTTTTCTTTGTGTTATGCTCTGGGAAAAAAAGAAAAAAATGTAGCTTGCCTGCCTCAAATTCGGAACCTGCCGGAAAAGTATTATAATTTTTTTCCTCAAGAATTAATCCCCAAGGATTTTGTAATTTCTATTCAGGGCAAAGAAATTTCCGAACTTTATTATGAAAGAAAAAACCATGCGCTTAAAATATATCTTACCTTAAAAGACGGAAAAATAGAAAAAGAAGATATCCACTTTAACTCTCTGCATAAGCCGGCTGAAGAAAACCCTGACCTTCTGGTGACAATCGGCATGGAAAGATTAGAGCGCCTGGGTAATTATTATGAAAAAAACTTTAAACTATTCTGGCAAACGCCGATAATTAATATTGACAACCAATCCTCAAATAACCAGTTTGGCAACATAAATCTCATTAATCAAAAAATTCCTTTATCTGCTATTCTTAAATCGCTTCTTGTTGATTTGGACAAGCAAACCATTGACCACAACATTAGAACATGGCTTCTGGCCGGCATAATTGAGTATTCTAAGGACCTGCATGCGGACTCTTCTGTCTTAAAAAACATCTTTGAGCTTATTTCCTCCTCAATCGATTATAAAAAAATAATAGGGCTCTTTTATTATAACCAAAAAATTGCTTATGAGGATTTGCTATGCGCGACTCTTTCTCGCTTGCGCTTTGAAAAACAAAAACACGTTCCTTATGCCTTTTTAACAAAAGATGTTTTCTCACAAACCCGAACCGCTCCAAAAAATCTTGTGTTTGTCTTAAAATATTTGACCGGCCAGCTTTTTCCCTTTAATTCGCTTCTATTGCTGTGGGAAAGCAACGCTTCCTTTGCTTACGCCAGAGGAATTTTTTATTCTAAAGACAATTCTTCAACCAAAAGCTTTCTTAGGATCTTTGGGGGGGAAAAGCGAGGAGAAGCAATTGTTTTTTCCGCCCAGGGCAACAACATTGAGTCAATTGGAGAAAAAATATTAAATAAAATTCATACAATCTATATTTGAATTACGAAATTACCCCTTCCCCCTCTATCTCCCCCTTCCCCTCAGGGGAAGGGGGAGAAAAAGAGGGGGTTGGGAAAGGATTATATAGTGTTTCGTAATTCAAGGAATCCATGAATAAAATAACAGGAAAAATAGAAATTAGGGAAAGCAAAACAAAAGAGGTTCAAAAAAATATTAACAATCTTTCCTCTTTTGCAAAAGAAATTAAAAAATATCTTCAGAAAGAAACCACTGAACTGCTGGAAACTATGCTTTTAGGAGGACTTTTTCTCTCTGCTTCAGATATCCACTTAGAACCAAAAGAGAATAGCGTGAGAATAAGGTTAAGAACAGACGGTATGCTGCATGATGTAATTTCTGTTTCTCTGGAAACCCACGCAGCAATTCTTTCTAGGATTAA
Source organism: uncultured Candidatus Saccharibacteria bacterium (assembly GCA_964470785.1). Classification (GTDB taxonomy): domain Bacteria; phylum Patescibacteriota; class Minisyncoccia; order Minisyncoccales; family PEYH01; genus CAYYED01. The sequence continues at coordinate 20,665 of CAYYED010000007.1, forward strand.
ACTTCTGGCCGGGCTCAAGCTTAATATCCACGACCGACCTCAAGATGGCAGCTTTTCGGTCTACCTCTCCGCCGGCGGCCCTAAAAAACAAAAAGAAATAGAAATTAGGACTTCGGCTCTCCCTTCAAATTACGGAGAATCTCTGGTAATGAGAATTCTTAATCCGGAAAGCTTAAGGGATATGGAAGAGCTCGGGTTAAGGGAAGATTTACTGCAATTGTTTAAAAAAGAAATTCAAAAGCCCAATGGGATGATAATTGTTACCGGACCGACCGGCTCGGGTAAGACAACTACACTTTATGCTTTTTTAAAATATTTGCAAAAACCGGAGATTAAAATTATTACCATTGAAGACCCCATTGAATATCGCCTGGAAAACATTTCTCAAACCCAGGTTGATGTAAAAAAGGGTTATGATTTTGCCAACGGGCTCCGTTCTATTGTAAGACAAGACCCGGATATAATTTTGGTGGGAGAGGTAAGAGACATGGAAACCGCAGAAATTTCTTTGCAAGCCGCCCTAACCGGACACCTGGTCCTTACCACCCTTCATACCAATGATGCGGCAGGCGCCATCCCTCGATTAACTTCACTCGGCGCAAAGCCGGTTAATATTGGTCCGGCTATTAATATGGTTATTGCCCAAAGATTGATTAGAAAAGTATGCCAAAAATGCGCCCGGTTCGTTCCGGCAGAAGAAAAAGTTTTAGAAAAAATAAAAAAGGCAACAGAAAATCTGCCCAAAAATATAAGTTACCCGAAAATAAACAAGGGACATCTCTTGGCAAAGCCAAAAGGGTGCGATGATTGCCATTTTACGGGCTATAAGGGCCGTTTAGGCATTTATGAAGCGTTCTTAATGACCGATGAACTGGAATCCCTTGTCTTACAGAATCCGTCTATTCCAAAAATAAAAAAACTTGCTTTGGAAAAAGGAATGACCACGATGTATCATGACGGAATAATAAGGGTCTTAGATAAAATTACCACAATTGAAGAAGTAGAAAGGGTAACCAGCGAGGACTGACGCAATAACACAAAGCCCCTGGTTGAAGTATTCTTATGTGTCCACAAAAAGCAGGACTTTTCCGAGAAATAACCCCGCCGGAGCCGAGTTACCCGAGCTAAGAAAAACCCCTATTCAACCAGGGACTTGTTTTATTATAACAAATTAAAAATATTTGTCAACCCTGATATGTCCGTTTTCTTAAAATTTTCTTTGTCCACTATCTTTTTTTGCTTGTCCACTTTAATATCCTTATTGTCCACTTTACCTATAACCAAAATAGCTTTGGCAGAAGATCACGCTTTAAAGGTGGTTATCAATGAAATTGCTTGGATGGGGACAGAGGCGGGGTGGCAAAAAGAATGGATAGAATTATATAATCCGAAAAACCGAACAGTTTCCTTAAAAAAGTGGAAGATTAATTCGCCATTAACCGGCACTCCTCAAATAACTCTTGAAGGAATAATTGGGGCAAATTCTTATTTTTTACTGGAAAGGACAAGCGACGAAACTGTGTCTGATGCAAAGGCAGACCAAATTTATGTCGGAAATTTAAGCAATGCCGGCGAGACATTGCTGCTTATTGATGAGAAAGGAGTAATTATAGATAAAATAGATTGTTCTCTAGGATGGTTTGCCGGAAACAATACTGCTAAAAAAACCATGGAGAGAATCAACCCTTGTGATGATGGGTCCGATCCGGCCAACTGGAAAACAAGCAATGAAAAGCACGGTACCCCGGGGGAGGAGAACAGCCCGGTCACTGAAAGAGAAGTAAAAACAATTGACATTGCTTCTTCCGACGAACCAAATTCTCGTTTTTATTTTCTCTTAACTATTGGTATTTTTATAAGCGCTTGCTTTGCCCTGCTCTTGCTGTCGCTTTGGTTGAAATTAAAACAAGGTAAGGGTAAAATGAATTAGTTAATAGTCAAAGGTCAATAGTCAAAGGTCATTTACTATGTCCGGACACAGCCATTGGGCAACAATTAAACATCACAAGGAGGCCGCTGATAAAAAAAGGGGGCGGCTTTTTTCTAAACTTTCCCGAACCATTACCGTATCCGCCAAACAAAGCGGAGACGTTCAAATGAATTCGGCTTTAAAAATAGCGATTGAGCAGGCCAAAAAAGCCAATATGCCAAATGAAAATATTGAAAAAGCCATCAAAAAGGGTACCGGCGAATTGATGAGCGAGTCCTTGGAAGAATTCTGCTTTGAAGCATATGGAATAAACAAAAGCGCTCTCATTATTACCGGCATTACTGACAATAAAAATCGGACACTGCATCAGGTCAAGCAAATCCTTGCATCTCATAATGCCAAATTAGCGGAAGCGGGTGCGGTGCAATGGCAATTTGAAACAAAAGGCATTATCACTGTCTCTGCTTCAGAAACGCCTGAAGAAAAGGCAGAAATAGCTGCCATTGAAAGCGGGGCCGAAGATATGCGCTGGGAAGGAGAGTTTTTAGAAATCTATACTAAGCCGCAAGAGCTGGAGCAAGTCAAAAAAGAGGTTGAAAACAGAGGAATAAGCATAGAATCAGCTTCTTTGGGCTGGGTGCCTAAGGAAGAGATATGCCTTGAGCCAAGTGAAAAGGACAAATTGGAAAAACTTTTTTCCGCGCTTGATGACAATGATGATGTGCAGCAGGTTTATTCCAATGTAAAGCTGTAAAATGAATTATAAAAGAAGCGAAAAACTAAAATGCAAAATGCAAAGCCAATAGATAATTTTCAATTTTCAATTTCCAATTTTCCCGCCTACAACGCTTTGCGTAGCAATGCGGGCAGGCAATCAATTTTCAATTCTTAAATTTTCAATTGAAAATTAGGAAATTGAGAAATTGTTAAATTCATTCGTAAATTGTAAATTAGTAAATTGAAAATTTCA
>CAYYED010000008.1:0-7387 GCA_964470785.1 uncultured Candidatus Saccharibacteria bacterium
AATTTTCAATTCTTAAATTTTCAATTGAAAATTAGGAAATTGAGAAATTGTTAAATTCATTCGTAAATTGAAAATTCGTAAATTGAAAATTATCTGTTGGTTTTGAGCTTTACGCTGTATTTTTGCCCGCCTGCAACGCTATGCTTGCATTGCGGGCAGGCCCGCCTGTAACGCTTTCAGCGTAGCTAATGCGGGCAAGCGCTTTTCGTTTTACGCTTTTTATTGTATAATATCCCTATGAAAGTCAAACAAGCAACACAAACCATTCCTCGCGTTAGAATCGCGCCTTCTCCGACCGGACCCTTACATATCGGTACGGCCAGAGCCGCTTTATTTAATTATCTTTTTGCAAAAAGCCAAAACGGATTTTTTATTTTACGTATTGAGGATACTGATAAAGAACGTTCTGCAAAGCAATGGGAAAAAAACATTATTGAGGGCTTAAAATGGCTTAATCTCTTGTGGGACGAAGGTCCGAATCCGGAAAATCCATCTTTAGAAATAGGAGATTATGGCCCATACCGACAAAGCCAGAGAAAGGATATTTATCAAAAGTATATTCAAAAACTTTTAGACGAGGATAAGGCATATTTTTGTTTTTGCAGCAAGGAAGAATTGGAAGCGCAAAGACAGCATCAAATGAGCATAGGAGAAGCGCCTCGTTATACGGGGACCTGTCGCACTATGAATAAAGAAACAATTAATCAGAATCTTCGGCAGAAAAAACCTTATGTCGTCCGCTTTAAAACCCCGAACGAAACACTTTTTTATAATGATTTAATCAAAGGAAAAATTGAATTTAACACCTCTTTATTTGGAGACATTGCCATTGCCAAGAATATCAATTCTCCTTTGTATAATTTAGCGGCCGTTATAGATGATTATGAAATGCAGATTACTCATGTGCTTCGGGGGGAAGACCATATTTCCAACACGCCCAAACAAATACTCCTGCAAGAGGCATTAGGCCTGCCCTCTCTAAAATACGGCCATTTTCCGCTCATTTTAGGCCCTGATAAAAGCAAGTTGAGCAAGAGGCATGGGGTCGTATCAATCAGCGACTATGCCAAACAAGGATACCTGTCCGAAGCATTGGTCAATATTATGACATTTCTGGGTTGGAATCCGGGAACAGAAAAGGAAATATACCAAATCAATACATTAATTAAAGAATTTTCTTTAGAAAGATGCCATAAGTCCTCGGCAATATTCAATATTAAGAAACTAAATTGGTTTAATAGTTTTTATATCCGCCAAAAAACCATTAAGAAGTTAACCGAACTTTGTCTTCCTTTTTTAGTGGAAAGCGGACTGATTAGTCCTTCTTTTGAAAACAACCAGCATTTAGTCGGCATCGGACCGGTAGAAATCAGGCAAAAATTTATTGTTTCCGATACCAAAGAAAAAATTACTTTTGAAGAATTGGAAAAAATAATCGCACCTTATCAGGAGCGCCTTGTAGCTCTTTCGGAAATATCCGATCTTATAGATTTCTTTTTAAAAAAGAACATTGACTATGAAAAAAATCTGTTAAAATGGAAGGAAATGGATGACGCCCAGTTAAAAGAGGTCTTAAGCGCCTTAGAAAACATTCTTTCTAACATCAAAGAAGACAACTGGACCAATGATTATCTGCAAAAAGCACTTTTGGAAAAAGCCGAAAAGATAGGTCCGAAAGGGGATAGGGGATACCTTTTATGGCCTCTGCGCGCTGCGTTGTCGGGTAAAAAGGCCTCGGCCGGACCTTTTGAAATTGCCGAGGTTTTGGGAAAAGAAAAAACTTTGCAAAGAATTAAACAAGCGCAAGAAAAATTAATAAAATAAAAAATTAAAATATTAAAGTTATGATAGGGGAGAGCGTAAAATATTTAACAAGCATAATGCTTTTATTTTTGATTACATTTCTTATATTTCCGGCTTTTAATAGTCAATTGATTGCAGAAAACAAGAGGGTTGACCCGGGCGGCCCGCCCGGAGAAATAGAAGCAAAAGAAATGTGGGGAAGCACAACCCATAAAATAGGTGGCTTCTTCAAAGGAGGAGGTGACTTTATCAAAAAATCATTTAATCGTATCGCTCCTTCCTTTCAAAAGATAAGCCAAAAAATCACTTCTTGGTGGAACTATAGGGTCGTTCCCCAAACGGTAAAATATTATTATATTATAAAAAATTATTTTATTAGCACGGTAACCATAAGGTGATTGACAGCCCTATTGACAACCCTGTTACGGGGAGTATTATAAAAGTAGTAACGTCGCACAATATACCTTAAGCGTCATTACAGCATATCTTATTAACCCGATATGAAAAAATCAAACAAACCCATTAAAAAGCATATTCCGGATTTTCTTGATTGGTTAGATATAGAAAAAGGGCTTTCACATAAGTCGCAAGAAAACTATGCGCGATTTTTAAAAAGATTTTTAGAATGGTTAAAAATAAATAATTTTGAACATCTCTGTCCCCACCAATTCACCCCTGACCACATATTCAAATATAAGACATTTTTATCAAGGTATTACACTAAACAGGATAAAAAGCCGCTTAAAAGGACTACCCAGAACTATTATCTTATCGCTTTAAGGTCCTTGTTAACCTATTTTGCCGATAAAGACATCACTGCCCTGCCCCCGGAAAAAATAAAACTTGCCAAGAAAGAGGAACGAAAAGTAGGGTTTTTAACCCTTGAACAATTAGAAAAATTATTCAAGGCCCCCAATACCTCATCTATAATCGGCCTGAGAGACAGGGCCATTTTAGAGGTCTTGTTTTCTGCCGGTTTAAGATTGGCAGAATTAGTTGCTCTTAATAAAGAGCAAATTAAAATTGAACTCAACGACGAAGAACTGGAATTAAGCATTAAAGGAAAAGGCGGCCACTGGCGCACGGTTTATTTTTCTCAAGAAGCGATCTCCTGGCTTAAGAAATACCTTAATGCCAGAAAAGACGATTCAGGTTCCCTATTTATTAATTATAGGGGCAAGGGACCCGGAGAGCGGCTAACTCCGAGGTCGGTTGAGCGCATTGTTAAAAAATATGTTATTCAAACAGGCCTTCCTATCGGCACTTCTCCTCATACCTTGAGACACAGCTTTGCTACCGATTTATTAAATAAAGGAGTTGATTTAAGAATTGTTCAAGAATTCTTAGGACATCGCAATATTGCCACCACTCAAATATATACTCACGTCACAAGGCCTCAACTTAGAAAAATCCACCGCAAGTTTCACGGGCAGAAAAAATCTGTTTAATTCCTCGTTCTAAATGAAAAAATATCAAAATTCTAAATGAAAAATATCAAAAAGTAAAAGTAAAAAAAACAGAAACAAAAAAACAGAAATATAACATTTTTTAACTTTTAACCATATCACTTTTATGACGATCGTCATAAATGTAATACTTCTAAAACAAAAAGAGCGCAATTGCCTGCCCTCTTTTTTTGTCCCTTTATTTTAATATTTTTAATGTCGCATAATCTAATAATCATCCGGGATGAGTAAATGAGCAATAGGGGCGTCAGGGTCAATATAATCCTCTATTTGTTTATAAGAAATCTCTACAAATTGTCCTCCAAGAGCATGAGGGCCTATTTGGTAAGGGTTAAAAAAAATGATCAAGTCAGTCCGGGAAAAGCAAAAATTTTGAAAATTTTCCTTTTCCGGGGCTGTTCCCCGGTCTATCCACTCTTCTGTTCCCTCTATTTCGCCTTTAAATTGCTCAATAAGGGCTTGTTTTGTCTTCTCTGATAATATGCTTAAATAGTCAATCTCCGGCCTAAAAACGCTTTCCAAGGCAATCTCTTCCCTTTTTTCTATGTCATAATTAAAAGCAACGGTATAATTGTGAGGATGCGCCGCCCCGGTATAATATTCAGATATATTAAATTTAATACTTGCTATTTCTTTGTTTAACAAGGCAACGAAAAAATCGGCATCAAAACTGCTTTTTATTTCCCAAATACGCTCGGCTTCTGCTTCGGATTGCTCCATCTCCTGCACCGTTTCCTGAAAAACATCAATTTTCTCCAGCATAAAACTATGGATTTTCTCATTAATTCCTTCCTGGGCCGTGCTATCGGCCAATCCGATAATTTGGGGATATTCGGCGTCAATTTCATAAGAAAGCTCTTCCCTTTGTTCCTCAATTATTTCTGTTCTTGTGCTTAGTCCTATATTCGGCTCTTTAATAATTTCATCCTTAATTTCTGTAACTATAGGATCCCTCTCTCTAAAAGCGCGACGGCCTCCTGGAAAAATAGTATAAGACAAAACCATAATTCCTATTATCGCGGCAATCCCTAAAAATGTTTGTGTTCTTTGGTTCATAATATTATTGATTATTAACGGAAATCAGAAATCAGTTAAGTGAAATCGGAAATCGGTAGAGAAATCAGAGATCAGAAATCAGTAATTTTCTGTTTTCTAACAACCGATTTCTGTTTTCATTATGTTTCCAATTTCATCACGATTTTCTATATCAATTCAATAAAAACAAAAGGGGGTGTTCTCATTTCATATGACATTCAACCATTAGTTGTTAGTTGTTGATTAATTACTTTCTTCTCCAAAATTGTCCTGCCTGCTTGGCTTTGTCTAAAATTTTCTTAGCTTCTTCGGAAAGAGGAATTACAATTCTGTTGCGTTTTCTTTTTTGAGACTTTTCAATCAGTTCAAAGGGATGGGATGTAATATAATTTCCTTTTATTATGCGCTTTAATTTATTTGCGGTATCTGAAGGCAAAATTTCTCGCACATACCCCTTCGTTTGCGCCGGGCAAAAAACATAAAATTCGCTGATTTTTTCTTTGATAAAAATATCACGAATGCTTTCCTCTAGTTGTTTAAGAAATTCTCCTCTTTTTTTTCTTTTTTGGGGCTCAAAAACCGCGCCGGAACCAAAAACCATTCCCCTGCCCCGGCGAAGAAAAGCACCCTCTTTTTGCTTGCGTTCTTGCGGCTTTAAAATCCTAAACTGCTCCCGCGTAGATATTTCTCCATTTTCTAAAATATAAAAAATTGCTTCTTGTTCTCCGGAAACAATAAATAATGTTTTTTTATTTTTAAATTGAGGGAGATTTTGGGAAATCTTCATTTTTTATTTTTCAGATATTTGTAGGTTTCTTGGGCAGCTGCTTTGCGGTAACGACAATAATCACAATCCGGAGACATCTCCGGAATATCATCACTCGTCAGGCATTTATGGGCAGAAATAATAATTTCTTCTATCCAATTATCCTTTCCCTCGTAAGGAATAATATCAATATCAAATTCAATTTTCTTATCAAAGGCCTTTTTGTCAGTATCTCCGTTGCAATAGACAAAATATCCGGTATTAGAAACCTGAAAATTATTCTTTCTTAAAAGCCATTGATAAACCTCCATTTGCCGCTTATAGGCAATCTGCCAATCAGCATCTATGGAAACCTGCCCGTTTTTGGAAGTTGCTTTATAATCCACCACATGCAATTCTCCTTGGGCATTAATCCAAACATCATCTATGGCTCCGGTTATTAAAAAATTAGTCGGCTCGTGGAGATATTGAAGCCCCTTTCTCGTATCGCGCCATTCATTTATTTTTTCATGGCTGAAAGGAATGGCATCAACTCCATATTCTTCCATTAAAGGATGGGCGCTCTCTTGTAATCGATGAATATCAAACTCTTTTTTGAGTAAGGTGTCTACCGCATTATTTAGATTAAAAGGATAGCCGGGTGGACGAGCAATGCCCAATCGCCTGTCTATGTAAAAACATCTCGGACATTCTAAAAATAAGTCAATTTTTGAACGGCTTAGGCGAAAAGGCGCCTTTGATTTAGGATCAAACAAGTTTCTAATTCTTTTGGGATTATAATAGTCGGACATACATATTTTGTTTATCGTTTATCGTCTTTCGGTTATTTACGATAAACGATTGACGATTGACGATACGAGCAACGATAAACTATAAACTATAAACCTCTAATCATTCTACCAAACTTTCTCTTTCTTGGCTAATTTAATTCTAAAATACCCGTATCAATGCCGTGCTTACCAAAAAATACACGACAATAGAAAGAATATCAACGATAATGGTGGCAAAGGGGCCCGAGCCAATAGCCGGGTCTTGCCGGGCCTTTTTTAACAGCCAAGGAATAAGCACGCCTGTGGATATTGACAAAATGATGCCAAAAAAAATAGAAAAAAAGAGAATATAAGCCATTCTTTGCGATTGCCACCAAAATTTGGCAACCAGGCCCAAAATACTCCCCAAAAACAATGCTAGAAAAAAACCGATTTTAATCTCCTTTTTAAGATAATGGCTTAGAGAAATATTATTATTCATTACCATTCCCCTGATAAAAATTGTCTGGGTTTGATGGGCAACAGCATCGGACATATAAACAATTACCGGCACAAAAAATGCTAAAAGGATTTCTTGTTTCAACACACTTTCAAAAAATCCCATTACTTGAGCAGCAATTATTCCTCCGAATAACCCGATTAACAGCCAGCTAAACCTTGCCTTAAATAACCTGAAAGCCGGGGTCTCTAAAACATTAAAATAATTGGCTTCCATTTTAGAAAAACCGCCTCCTAAAAGAAAGTCCTCTATGTTTTCTTTATTTAAAACATCTAAAATAGTATCTGAACACATCACCCCTAAAAACGAACTTTTTTTATCCACCACCGGAATGGCTTTAAGGTTATGCTTAAGAGCAATAATAGCCGCCCTTTCTTGATCAGCATAGGGCCCTATGGTTACCAAGTCGGTAATAAAAAGCTCTTCTATTTTCTTTTCTTTGGGATGTAAAAAAATTTCTTTTAAAGAAAGTACGCCTTCAAGTTTTTTATCCTGGTCAGTAATATAGATATAATTTATTGTTTCAAAACCGTTTCCAATAGAAAGCGCATCAAAAATATCACTGATTGTCTGGCTCTTGAGGGCCGTAGGCACCTCGGTCGTCATTAACCGCCCCACGCTGTCTTTGGGATATTTGGGCTTAAATATTTTATCAATGATTTTCTGCATTATTATATTTTAGCGTTTTTTAAAAATTGCTGCAACTCAAAACACAACCACCAGCGCGGGTCGTTATCTTTAAAGCCAAAATGCGGAGAGCGGGCCTCCGCAAGCTTAATAAACAGAAACCTGTCCTCTGTCTATTTATTTCAAATAATTAAATTAAATAATATGATCAATATGATCAATATGAACAATATTAGTAATATGACATTTTTGACGATCGTAAAAAATGTCATATAAAATTCTTGGAAACAAACATAAACCATACCTAAACATGCTTGAAAAAAGTATTACAAAATTGACGATCGTAAAAAATGTCATATAAAATTCTTGGAAACAAACATAAACCATACCTAAACATGCTTGAAAAAAGTATTACAAAATT
>CAYYED010000009.1:0-8515 GCA_964470785.1 uncultured Candidatus Saccharibacteria bacterium
CAATCAATTTTCAATTCTTAAATTTTCAATTGAAAATTAGGAAATTGAGAAATTGTTAAATTCATTCGTAAATTGTAAATTAGTAAATTGAAAATTTCAACTTGTAGCTTTACGCTTTAATATTGAAATATGTTAATCATGGGCAACATAATAACTAAAAAAAGAAATAAAGGATTTATCACCACTTACGTTTTAGTATTCGGCGTGGTATTTTTGATACTTTTAACCGCTCTCTTAGGATTTATTTTATCTCAAATGAAACAGGCGCGGTATGAGTTGGCCCAAGAACAAGCGCTTCACATTGCTGAAGCCGGTCTAAACAGGTATTGGTGGTATTTGGTGCGCAAAAACCAGGAAATTCTTCAAGGCGAAGAAATCGGCTGTCCCCCTTCTGATTGTTTTGATTGCTCTGATTGCGAATATGAATATTTATTGCCCGGACTGGACATAGAAGGCAAATATCAATTAGAAGTTGATGAAGTTAGAACTTGCGGAGTAACCGGAGCCGTAACCGTTACTGCCACTGGATGGACATCTCAATTCCCCAATTTTAAAAGAGCGATCAGGGTGCGCTATGTTCAGCCAACAGTGGCAGAATATTCCTACATTCTTAACGATAATGTTTGGGCCGGCGCAGACAGGATTATTATGGGTCCTTACCATTCTAACGGCGGTATCAGGATGGACGGGCAAAATAATTCTTTGGTAGCCTCAGAACAAGAAGAATGGATTTGCACCAGTTCTTTTGGCTGTCCTCCTTGCCCTGATGTTTGTGAATTAAGGCAGAATACTTGTTTCTGTCCCGGTGTTTTTACCACTGCCCATGGCAATGAAGAGCTTTTCAGGACAGGAGCAAATCATTTTGATTTTGACGGCATTACTATTGATTTGGGCAGGATTAAAAAACTATCCCAGCCCGCGCCGGAAGGAGAAGGCCAGGGACTTTATTTTCCTCCTTCGCAGAAAGGTGCCAGCCCAACGCAGAGAAGCGGTTATTATGTTATACTAAAAGGGAGAAGCATAGAGGTGCGGGAAATCGTGCTTTTAAACAGCGTTCGGGCTTATTCTCTTGAAGACGACTGGCATTGGGAGGACTCCTTAATTAGAAGCACTTCAGCCGCAAAGACATATTCTTTAGGAGAGTGCGGCTTGGTTTTTTTTGAAGATAATGTTTGGATTGAAGGCCGGGTTGAAGGCAAGATTACTATGGCCAGCGCCAATCTTTCTGTTGCTGGACAAGATACGGATATTTGGCTGAAAAATAATATTGTTTATACCACTGACAGCAAAGAAGACGGCCTGGTCCTTATTGGCCAGCGTAATGTTCTAATTGCCCCTGATTCTCCGGATTACCTTGATTTGCACGGAGTGTATATTGCCCAGACCGGCCGTTTTGGAAGAAACCATTATTCTGATGCGCGCTATGCCAAAAAAGAAGAATTAAAAATTTACGGCACCATAGTGAGCAATAAGAGAGTAGGCACTCAATGGATATCCGGCGGAGTATGGATTTCCGGTTACAGAGAAAGGCAAAACATTTTTGATCCCCAGCTAAGTTATTACCCCCCGCCTTTTTTACCCGCTATTTCAGAAAATTTTAGATACAAAGGATGGGAGGAGATAAGATAAAACAAATTACTAAAGAAGCGAAAAACTAAAAACTAAAAGCGTAAAATTAAAGTGCAAAATTTAAAGCATACTTCAAATTTTCAATTCTCAATTCTCAATTTTCAATCAATTTTCAATGAATTAATTTTCAAACAATTTTTTAAAAAAGGTTTAAAAATTGAAAATTAAAAATTTATTAAAAATTGAAAATTAGAAATTAAAAATTAAGGTTTATGTCTTTCGACCTACTAGAACTTAACCCCCCTATTTGCGGCTTGGATATTTCTGACCGAGAAATTAAGATTTTCGGTTTTGTCCGTAAAGGAAGAAAAACCAGAATATCTATAATGAAAAAACATTCTCTTGAGCAAGGGATTGTTAAAAGAGGAGAAGTAAGAGATGTTAAGCGCTTATCTGAAGGCCTAAGGAAATTGGTTTTTTCCGGGGAAAAAGCTCCTGCCAGGCATGTAGTGGCTGCTTTGCCGGAAGAAAAATCATTTTTAAGAGTTATCAGAATGCCGAGAATGGACAAAACAGAGATGCAGCAAGCTGTTCGTTATGAAGCAGAAAATTATATTCCTTTTTCTTTGGATAAAGTTTATCTTGATTTCCATGCATTGCCTTTTTCTGATGAAAAAGAAAGAACAATAGAAGTATTACTGGTTGCTATCCCTAAAAAGATTGTTAACCCTTATATTGAGGCAATCAATGATGCGGGATTAACACCGATAGCGTTGGAAACAGAATCCCAGGCGATAGCCCGCGCTTTAATACCGGAGAGCCAAGAAATAAAAGCGCCCATTTTTTTAGCAGATATCGGCTCTTCCCGCACCAGTACCGGCATTTATTGGGGGAGTTCTCTGCGCCTTACTTCTTTTATCCCTATTTCTTCCAGAAAATTCTCACAAAGCATTGCTTATAAAATGAATAAAGAGTGGGCAGAAGCGGAAAAATTAAAAAAAATTTATGGATTGTTAAAATCCGGCGAAACAGGAGAAAAAGTTTTTAACGCATTAGAAAAGGATATTGATGAATTAGCGAATCAGATTAAAAGGCAAATAGATTATTATCAGTCCAGCGAAGATGGGGCAGAGATTCCTAACGACAAAGAAATTAAGTCCCTTATTTTGTCAGGAGGAGGGAGCAATCTTAAAGGATTGGACCAGGTTTTATTAAAAAAATTGGGAATACCGGTTAGAGAAGGAGACCCTTTAATTAATTTGTCCCCAATAACGGAAAAGCCCGGGCAATTTTCTGCCAAAGAATTAATGTCATATACGGTAGCCATAGGCCTGTCATTAAAAAAAGCAGAGACATGATTAATCTTCTTCCCCTAAAAGAGAAAATAAAAAGAAAACAAGAAAAGCGCTTGAAATTAATTTGGATATGGGCGATTCTTTTAGTTGCCTCGTTAATTGGGCTTGCCTTGGTCTTGCTTGCCATTAATTTTTATATAAGCAATCAAATTGATATTCAGCAGGAACTTATTCAGTTAGAAGAGCAAAGAATGTCCCAACTCAAGGAACTGGAAAATAAAATTATTGCAGTCAACAATAGTTTGGTTTATTTTAATAACTTTTATACGACGCATTTTTCAGCAGTTGCCTTGCTTGAAAAAGTTTCCCAAGTGCTTCCGGACGGAATATATTTGGAAAGTTTTTTTTGGCAGGAAGAGGATATGCGCATTAATCTTGTTGGCTATTCCTTTAATTCAGAACAAATTTATCAGTTTAGGGAAAGAATAAAACAGGAAGAGGGTTTTAGCAGGGCAAGCTTTAATATCCCTGATTGGTCCGAGGAACAAAAAGTGCAATTTCAAGCAATGTTTTTTTTAGAATAAACTTAAAACAATGAATTTTAGAAATAAATTATACATTTTTTTGGCCGTAACCGCAGGAGCAATTTTGGTCTTATGTTTTATGATTATTTTACCTTTGAGCAGAAGTATTTTAACCGAGTCCAAAATTCTTGAGCAGGAGAGAAAAAAATTCGCATCAACAGAATTATTGGCGCAGAATTTTGAGAATTTTGAAAAAAATTATCAATTTTACGCAGCAGGATTGGAAGAAATGAACATGCTTTTAACCACAGAGGCCTTTATTGACCCGGAACTCCCTATAGATTTTATTAATTTTTTTAAACAGCAAGCCGAAGAGCTTAATTTAAGTTTAAAAATTTTACCTGCTCCCATTGAAAATGATGATCAGGACAATGATGTCCCGCAGAAGGTAATTTTTAGGATTGAATGGGTTGGAAACTTTTTGAACACGATGCGTTTTGTGGAAAAATTAGAAAATAGCCGCTGGCTGACAGAAGTTATCAGCGTTAGTTTGTCTAAGTACTCTCCTGTAGGTAGAGAACAGGTCCCGCAAGAGAACGGTTTGGTCCAGGCCAATATTTCTATAAGAGTTTATGCTAAAAAATAAAAAACAAATTAAAAAAATTAGGGCAAAGATTAATCGCCTTGCATGGGTTGTCGGAGAAAAGGCATTTCTTGTTTTTCTGATTTTAATAATATTAATCATTTTAGCCGGCGGAGCAATTTTTTACAGATACGGATATTTGGTGGTTACAGAAACGCCCGATGCAGAGATGCGGAGAATCGGCCTTGAAGAGGAGATTTATCAAGAATTTTTAAAAAACTACTCTCTGCGCAAAGACATATTTCACGAGGCGGACTTTAAGACATACCTAAACCCTTTTGAATAAAATTAACCCTGACCCTAATCCTAATCCTAATCCTAATCCTAATTCTAGTTATAGTCCTATTCATGGTCATCCCCCCCCTCTCTCCCTCTCCCCCTCCTCTGGAGGGGGAGGTAGCGACATTTTTTAGACGCCCCCTTGATTTTATTGTTTTTCTTTGTATAATATGTTGGTATGCCCTCGTAGCTTAATTGGATAAAGCAATTCCCTTCTAAGGAAAAGACTGGAGGTTCGAATCCTCCCGAGGGCAGATGGTGCCCGTAGTGTAATGGTTTAGCACAAGAACCTGTGGAGTTCTTAGAGGGAGTTCGAATCTCCTCGGGCACCCATAAGAGTACAAAAGCCCCCGTAGTTCAACGGATTAGAACAAGAGACTCCTAAGCTCTAGATAAAGGTTCGATTCCTTTCGGGGGCATATTTGTTTGATTTTTGACGGGACAGGACCAATGTTAGCAACCAAGAGTCAATGGTCCCCCTTCCCCCTTCTTTATCCTCCCCCTTCCCCTGGGGAGGGGGGAGGAATGAGGGGGATAGGATAGTTAATGGTCATCAGTCAACAGTTGTTCCCCGGGCCCATAGCTCAGTTGGTTAGAGCGTCGGTATGGCATACCGAAGGCCGCGAGTTCGAGTCTCGCTGGGTCCACTGTTTTTTAGATTTAACCCTTTTGACTATTAAATCAAAAGGTTTTTTATATTCAAAATCTAGGTTTCCGTCTTTTAATACACATTTCGAAACAACGAAACTTAACAGCATTCTTTTTTGCTCAGAAGTTCTGTTTAAATATAAGTCTTTAGCCCTTGTTGCTATTTTTAAGATATTTGTCCCCGTTTCATAGTAATTTATATTTGATCTATTATATTTGCCTATTTGTGACATTATATTCTCTCTCTCTTGTTCATATTCTTTTTGTTTTTTCTCATAGAATTCGAAACTAATTTTTCCATCTAATTTATCATCATAAAGAGAATCTAGTCTTTTTTGATAAACTCCAAGCTTTCGTTGTAGATCAGAAACTATATTTTTATGCAGGTTTTTTTCTGATTGATGGTTATTTTTTAAAGTTTCTTTTATAGAATCAACAATTTTCTTTGTTACCTTCAAAGAATCTAACATTTTTATTATTTGTTCGTCTATAATTTTTTCTCTTATATAGCGATTTTGAGAGCAGGGCTTGTAATGAGTACAGTGATAATAAATATATTTTTTTTGAATTTCAGCCGTAATGCTTGAGCCACATTCTCCACATTTTATTAATCCACGATAGGTAAAATTATGTTTTCTGAACTTTCCAGCGCTTGGTATTCCTAGTGCGATTTGAACAAAATCAAAAAGCTCTTTAGAAACAAGTGGCGCTTGTGTCCCCTCATATTTTTTACCTTTCCAAATGATATCTCCTACATAAAATGGGTTTTTGAGCATGTCGTCTAGCGTGGCAGGGGATAACATATTTCCTTTCTTTGAAACTAGCCCTTCTTCATAAAGTTTTTTTGATAAGGTCTTTAAAGAATAATTTCCTGTTGCATAATATTCAAAAGCTTTTTTCATTAAAGGTGCCCTAACAGGGTCTATAACTATATATCTTATGTCTCTTTTACCGTCTATTTCCCTTTTGTTTAAGTATCCAAGGGGAGCAGCAGTAGGGAATATTCCTTGTTCTGCTTTTTCTCTCATTCCTTTTTTGATTTCATCACTGAGGTTATTAATATAGTTTCTGGCCATTACGGTATTAATGTCCCATTGAAATTTTTCGTGACTTTTAGCATCTTTATGAATAACAAGTCCTTGTTTTACAAAAACTATTTTGTTTTCTGTTGTTTTGTTAACCCAATTATCAACTTCGACAGCGTCTTGCAAATTACGTGTTAGGCGATCAACCTTTTCACAAAGGATATAGTTTATATCATCTCTCTGATTAAGAAAGCTAAGCATTTCTTTAAAAATTTTTCTTTTATTTGATTCTTTGGCTGATTCAACAAATACGAATTTTTTGATTATATTTAATGCTTCTTTTTTTGCATACTCTAAGACCAGTCTTTCTTGCGCAGAGAGAGAATAACCCTCTTCTTGTTCGCGACTGCTTACTCTCGCTAATAAAACGGCTTTGTTGTTCATAGTGTTTATTATTTACATTAATTTTAAGAACCTCTAAAAATTAAGTCAACCTTTAAAAAGCTTTTTTATGATATTAATTGGGTGTTAAAACAGCTATTCCAACTACTCTTTTTAAATTGTGTTAAATGTATTTAAATACCTTGTGCTTCGGTTTTTATTCAAGATCCGTATCAATGTATTGTTTTTTTATAATTTCTTAGCGCAACCAAAGATAACTTAAAAATTTCAGTTTCCTAGTTTCCTGATTATATATAGATAACGGAAACTAGGAATCTGAATGATCGTTTAATATAGAGAAAAATTCTTTGCCCCTTTCTTTTTTAAACGATTTAATTTCTTCTTCTTTTTTCATCGTGAGCAATACAGATTTGAACAAGTCTCTCCCAGCTATTTTTTCATTAAATAAACCATTAAAATCTAACTCATTCTTTTCTTTCAATGCTTTTAAAACATGAATTCTAATTTTTTCTCTTTTGGAAAGATCCTCAATGCTTTCACCGATATAGTCAAAATATATGCTTTTATCTTCTTCAACCATTTTTATCTTGAATGGCTTCACGGGTATACCGGTTCTGATTTTATTGTGCGTGATAGTTAAAATTGTTTCATTTTCTATTGTTTTTATCTTTTTAATTTCTATCTGTGAATCAACCCTACCCAAAATGGCCGAAGAACCACGCATATTTTGTGAAGAGAAAAAAGGGTTTTTCTGGTCATAATCTTTTCTGTTGTGATGAGCGAATAATACCGTTGCCCCAGATAGCGTTATTTTTTGAAGAGCATTCATTACTTTTTGAATTTCTTCAGCACTGTTTTCAGGCTTATCGTGTATGGCTATAAAAGGATCAAGCACAACTAATTTAATATTTTCATTTTTTATTAAGCTTATTATTTCCTCGAGGTCTTTTTTATTATCAACCTTTATTCCATTTTGAATATAAAGACAAATTTTTGAATTTTTTCTCAATTTAAGCATTTTTATTCTTCTAGACATTTCTGCTTTTCCAGACTCCTCATCAATTAATAAGGTTTTGCCTTTTTTGGTATTAAATTTACCAAAAACAGGATATTTCTTCTCAATGCAATGAATTATATGTAGTAAAATCCAGCTTTTACAGTTTCCGGGGTGTCCGGAAATAACCGTTATTCCTTGATCAGGGACAAGTTTTTCAACCAAGAATAAATTTTTTGGTAGTTTCATTTCTAAAAGTTCTTTCACTGTTAGATATTTATATTTTTGAATATTTTTTTTTATTTTCTGAAATTCTTTTTCAATTTCAGGTCTTAATCGCTCATACTCGCTTTGATATGTCATATTTTTAATAATTATTTAATAATTTTACAGCTTCCTTGAAGTCAATATTGTTTATTTTTTTGATAAAGTTAATTATATTTCCGCCCTCTTGACATCCAAAGCAGTAAAATGAATTACTTTCAGGATATACGTAAAACGAAGGGTTTTTTTCATTATGAAAAGGGCACAATCCCACTAAGTTTTTACCAACCTTTTTTAATTTGATGTGTCGACCGACAACATCTACAATAGAAGTATTAAGTGCTTGATTTATCATTTTTTTAGTAAGTTTTTTATTAGACTTATTTTTTTTATTTTTTGTTATGGATATTAGATATTCAATTTTTCCTAATTCTTTCTGGGCCTTTGTTAAGCTTTGCCCATCCCAGACCATTACACGCTCTCCCCAGAACCATTTATTATTCTCAGACGATTTTTTATCTATTAATTTAAGTTTATTTTTAATATCAGAAAGAATGTCCTTGATAATTTCTTGTAATTCTAGTTTTTTATCAAGACAATATTCTTGTGCTTCAGGAAATATTTTTAGCCACTCTTTATCTGTTATCTTTTGTGTTAGTTCTTGATTTTCTTTTTCCATTTTTTCTAAATAATATTCCCCCAGATTATTGATTATTATTTTTTTCATTTTTTTGTTTGTCTTCTTGATTGAATTTAATTAATAAACTTAAGAAACCTTTAAGATTAATTCTTATTTCTTCTATTTCTTTATCGGAAAGTTTTCGCCCATAAGCTTTTTGGAAATAATTTTTAATTTTTTTGGACATAAAAAA
>CAYYED010000010.1:0-30928 GCA_964470785.1 uncultured Candidatus Saccharibacteria bacterium
AACTTGCCCAGGAAATCTCTTTTTGGGAAAAGATGGTTGGAAAAACTTACTAACTCCGCAAAATAAATAAATTTTTACACCATATAACGCAGAATATGCGGTTTCGTTTGTCGTCGCACATCCTCCTCACTGCACTCATATTTGGCGGCAGTATGTCGCTCCGTTCGCGATTTTTGGGAACTTCCAAAGTTCCCAAGCTCTTTTTTTCCAAGCCCTGTTTTTTAGTTAGTACGCAAATATCACAATTGTGATATTTGTGTGCTAAATGCTCTGAAATACTCTGAATAAAATTTGGTTAGAGGCCCGGCCTCTAGCCAATTTTAATAATTGTGGAGCATGGATTATAGTATGTTAACTTGTTTATTATAGTATGGTAATATAAACAAAAGGTCGGGAGGATAATAAATAATTAATCAATAAAGGATTCGTGAAAATATTATCTGCAATTATAGTTTTAATATTATTGTTTTCTTTTGGTTCTGGCGTTTTTGCCCAAGAGACAGAACTTCCAAATCCCGGAATTACCCCGGATAGCCCGTTTTACTTTTTAGAGAGAATGTTTGAGGGAATCGGCACATTCTTCACTTTCGGTGATTTAAACAAGGCGAGCAGATATGCTGACTTGGCAGAAGAAAGAATAGCCGAAGTCCAAGCAATGATGGATAAGGAAAATCCGGAAGCCGCTCAAAAGGCCTTAGCCAGATATGAATTTCAGTTGAATCAATCGCTGGCTCGAGCGGAAAGGGCTAAAAACAGGGGCAAGAAAATAGAAGGGGTTACAGAAAAAGTAGCTGAAGCCACGATGAAGCATTTATCTGTTTTAGACAAGGTCTTGGAAAGAGTTCCGGAGCAAGCCCAAGAAGGGATTGCAAGGGCGAAAGAGGTTTTAATGGAAGGGGGCATAATAATGCTTTAAGGGGTTTGTCTGAGGAGAATCTGGAAAAAGCGATTGAGGTTAATTTGAGAGCGGCTGAAGAAAGGTTAAACCGGGCTAAATTAAAATCAGAGAGGGATGAAACAGAAAAGGCAGAGGGGGCGATTAACGAATTTAAGGAAATGAGGCAGTTTGGAGAGGAGATTGCTCAAATTGCTCAAGGGCTGGGCAGAGACACTACGGCTGTCGAGAAATTAGTGGGAAGGGCCACTTCCATTCATTTGGAAATTTTGGCTGAGGTTTATGAAAGAGTTCCGGAGCAAGCCAAAGAAGCTGTTGAAGGGGCAATGGAAGTGTCGGTTAAAGGACACGAAAGAGCAATAGAGTTCCTAAGAGAGAAGGGTGTTTTAGACGAGGAATTATTAGAAGAGCCATCTGTTTTAGAGAAAGTGCCCTTTGAAATAAGAGAAAGGGTGGAGTAAAGAGTTAGAGAAATGAGAATAGAGGCATTAGAAGAAGCACCGGAAGTTGAAAGGCCAGAAGTGCCGGAAACACAGGAAACAGAAATATCTGAAACCGGAGCTCCCGCTGATATTCCTGTGCCCGAAGAACCGGCGAGATAAGACAAAGAAAACAATAAGCGCAAAAAGGGCCGAATAGTTTTCCACACTTTTGTTTTCAAGTTGCGAGAATTTTTGATATAATAAAGAAGAATAATATTCTAAAAGGTCGGTTTTAGTTTCATAAATAATATAAAAATATGACTGACTGGACTACAGTTGCCATGAGAGGAATCGAAGAGTTTTGGCTTGGATTTTTATCCTTTCTTCCCCAATTAATCTTAGCCATAATTATCCTTTTGCTCGGTTGGATAATTGCTGTCGGGGTTGGCAGGATTATTCAAGAAATTCTAAAGCGGCTTCAGTTAGACAAGATTACTCAAATGGGAAAATGGAAAGAGTCGTTTGAGAAAGCGGAATTTGATACCACGCCCTCAGAGTTTATCGGTGCAATTTTTAAATGGATATTAATTATTGTTTTCCTTTCTATCGCGGTTGAGACCGTAGGGTTGGTTGAATTTAGCAGGTTCTTAAACAAGGTAGTTGCTTGGCTGCCCAATTTATTAGCCGCAGTTTTGATTTTTGTAGTAACGGTTGTGATTGCCGGTTTTGCCGAAAAATTAGTTAAAGCAAGTGTTCATGGAGCAAGGGTCGCTCACAGTAAATTGGCCGGTTCTATTGCCAAGTGGGCGGTTTGGATTTTCGGTATTTCTGCCATAATCGTACAGCTGTTGCCGCAAGTGGGACATTTAGTGGTTATTTTGCTTCAAGGAGTAATTGCCTTGATAGTAATAGCCGGAGGATTAGCGTTTGGCTTGGGAGGAAAAGAGGTTGCCGGTGATTTCTTGAAAGAGTTGAGAGATAAATATTTTAGAGAATAAAAGGGATGGCGAGGGCTTGACAAGATTTTTTAGTTTGGTAAAATCACAACCAGACATGTTTAATTTTTTCTTAGCATTTACAGAAGCCAAAAAAGGAAGCGGTGGTTAATCACCTATTATTTAGGTTACGAGAAAACCGCTTCCTCGGAAGCGGTTTTCTGTTTTAAGAAAAATAACGACAGAAAGGGAAAGTTCGTTGACAATAAAATATAGAAAAAAATTAAAAAGAAGTTGAGAGTGGAATATTAAGATATATTTATTTTATAAGCAAATGGTGGATGCCTTGGGACCGGAAGGCGATGAAGGACGTGGCGTGACTGCGATAAGCCTCGGGGAGGTGTCTAGCAACCTTTGATCCGGGGATGTCCGAATGGGTAAACCCAGCGCGGCAAAACCGCGTTACCGTGTCTCACTATCGTTCAACACGTTATAATTTACGAATTTTCAATTTTCAATTTTCAATGACCCAATTTTCAATTAAATTTAATTAAATAATTGAAAATTAAAAAATTGTTAAATTTATTGTTAAATTGAAAATTTGTAAATTGAAAATTTACTTACGTGGTGAGCGGCAGCGAGACACGGAGCAATACCTGGGGAAGTGAAACATCTCAGTACCCAGAGGAAAAGAAAAAAATCGCTTTGCGATTTTTCTCGCGAAACAGACGCGAAACTTGTCGCCTTTGGCGACTACGCGAAACAGACGCGAAAATATTAGCGTCAGTTTAGCGTTTGGTTTAGCGTCAGTTTCGCGCAGGAATTTTGCAAAGCAAAATTCCCCCAGTAGCGGCGAGCGAAAAGGGAAGTAGCCCAAACCTAGCCATGCCTCACTGCGTTCGGCATTAATTAATGCGAAAACCGCGAAAGAAGACGCGAAAACCGCGAAAAGATTCATTAAAGATTCATTATATCAATACCAATCTTTCGCATTTTTCGCATAGATTTCGTAGTTTCGCATTATATTATACGCCGAGCATAGCGAGGCGTGGCTGGGGGTTGTAGGGAAATTCTGTCAGAGTGATCGAACACATAGACTAATGAGTCATGTGTTCGGTTACCGCTGAGGGAGAGCATTTAGGTAAAATTGTTAGTTAAATGCCCCTGGAAAGGGCAACCACAGAAGGTGAAAGTCCTGTAAACGAAAACGATTTTACGCTCCTTGGAATTTTTCCTGAGTACCGTCAGAAAAGAAAACTTGGCGGGAAGCTGGCTGGACTATCAGCTAAGGCTAAATACTAACCGGTCACCGATAGTGAACCAGTACCGTGAGGGAAAGGTGAAAAGCAGCCCGGTGAGGGCGGTGAAATAGAACCTGAAACCATTTTGCTTACAAAGAGTCAGAGCTCCCATGCCTCACTGCGTTCGGCATTAATTAATGCGAAAACCGCGAAAGAAGACGCGAAAACCGCGAAAAGATTTTGCACTATACCAATCTTTCGCATTTTTCGCATAGATTTCGTAGTTTCGCATTATATTATGCGCCGAGCATAGCGAGGCGTGGGGGTGATGGCGTGCTTTTTGTAGAACGAGCCAACGAGTTGCAATACATAGCTTGGCTAAGTCCTTTTAGGACGAAGCCATAGGGAAACCGAGTATTAATAGTGCGTTTTTGTTGTGTGTTGCAGACCCGAAGCCAGGCGATCTTACCCTGAGCAGGGTGAATTCATTCGAAAGATTGAAGGAGGCCCGAACCCGTAGGTCGTGCAATTCCTTGGGATGACTTGGGGTAAGCAGTGAAAAGCTAATCGAGCCTGGTAATAGCTGGTTCTCCTCGAAATAGCTTTAGGGCTAGCCTTCCGTTATAATTTTTGCAGGTAGAGCACTGGAAGGATTTCCTTGGGTTCGCCCGGGTTTTCCTACCAAACTCCGAATGGCAAAAATCTTATCGGAGGAGTCAGACTGTGGGGGCTAAGCTCCACGATCAAAAGGGTAACAGCCCAGACCCTCATCTAAGGTCCCTAAATTTAAGCTAAGTGTTTATCAAAGGATGTAGAATTCTTTAGACAGCCAGAAGGTTAGCTTAGAGGCAGCTATCCTTTAAAGAGTGCGTAACAGCTCACTGGTCAAAGGATTCCGCGCCGAAGATTTATCGGGACTAAGTTTAATACCGAAGATAGGGATTACCGTGTCTCACTATCGTTCAACACAGAATAACAAATTTTTAATTTCAAATTTAAAAACAATTTAAAATTTTAAATTTAAAAATTGTTTAAAAATTAAAAATTAGAAATTTAAAATTTCATATGGTGAGCGGCAGCGAGACACGGTAGTGGTAGAGGAGCGTTCTCTTAACGCTGAAGTTAAACCGTGAGGTTTGGTGGAGTTAAGAGAAGTGAGAATGTTGGCACAAGTAACCACAAGGCGAGTGAGATTCTCGCCCACCGAAAGCCTAAGGTTTCCTTGGCAATGAAGATCATCCAAGGGTTAGGCGGGCCTAACTCGATCCCGAAAGGGTTTAGGGGAAGGACAGCCGGTTAATATTCCGGCCCTTCCTTGTCATTTTTAGCAGTGCGGAAGATTGTAACCTATGCATATTATTGGATTTATGTCTCTATTTTGAGGATTCGTCCGATGAAATAGGGGGAAGCTTGTTTTCGGACAAGTGAACATAGGTGAGCATCTTTCCTAGAAAAGCTGACTAAAGCTAGTGGCAAGGAACCCGTACCGAAAACCGACACAGGTAGGCAGGCGTAAATGTGCCAAGGTGAACGAGTGAAACCTCGTTAAGGAACTCGGCAAAAAAGCGGCCGTAACTTCGGGATAAGGCCCACCCGGCCATGCCTCGCTGCGTTTGGCATTAATTAATGCGAAAACCGCGAAAGAAGACGCGAAAACCGCGAAAAGATTTTCCAATCTTTCGCATAGATTTCGTAGTTTCGCATTATATTATGCGCTGAGCATAGCGAGGCGTGGCTGGGTCTCAGTAAACATTTCCCTGACGACTGTTTATCAAAAACACAGGTCCCTGCTTAACTCGTAAGAGGATGTATAGGGGCCGAGGCCTGACCAGTGCTGGAACGTTAATGTCGCCAGTCGCTTCGCTTGCGGAGCGGCCGAGTGGCTGAAGCGCCAGTAAACGTCGGCGATAACTATAATCGTCTAAAAGTAGCGTAATCCCTTGCCAGGTAAGTTCTGGCCCGCATGAAAGGCTTAACGGTCGGGGAACTGTCTCAACGAGGCGCTCGGTGAAAATGCAGTTCCGGTGAAGATGCCGGATTCCTGCGGCAAGACGGAAAGACCCCGGGAGCTTTACTATACCCAGATATTGAGCTTTGGTTTTAGATGCATAGAATAGTGGGGAGGCTTTGAAGTCCGCTTTTCGGAGCGGATGGAGCCGCCAGTGAAATACCCATCTTCTAATACTTTAGTTCTAACCCTGTGTCTCACTATCGTTCGACACATTATAATTTACGAATTTTCAATTTTTCTTAGGCCGACTGCCGGAGCGATCAGCGGGCTAAGGGTAAATTAGTAAATTGAAAATTTACTTTTGTGGCGAGCGGCAGCGAGGCACGGGAGACAGTGTTTGGTTGGTAGTTTAAGTGGGGCGCTTTTTTCCTAAAAAGTAACGGAGAAGTTTATAAGGTCAGCTAACTCCGGATGGAAATCGGAGTGGTCGTATAAAGGCACAAGCTGGCTTTACTGCAAGGCGGATATGCCGCGCAGTTGCGAAAGCAGAACTTAGTGAACCGACCCTGGTTTATAGGACCGGGGAAGATCAACAGATAAAAGCTACCCCGGGGATAACAGGCTAGTAGGGCCCGCGAGTTCACATCTACGGCCCTGTTCGGCACCTCGATGTCGGCTCAACACATCCTGGAGGCGGAGAAGCTTCCAAGGGTTTGGCTGTTCGCCAATTAAAGTGTTACGCGAGCTGGGTGAGTGGAAATGAGCCCAGTAAAAACCGACTAATAACGATGAAGCCATAGTTTTTCTATGATAAAATAGAAGAATGGGTAATATCGTGGGAAGACAATTTTATCTTAATCATGAGCAAAAAGCTCTGATTAATGGTAGTCTCTTAGGAGACGCAAGGATGGAATCTCGGTCTCGATGTTATAGCTCTAGATTGAGAATTCATCATTCAGAAAAACAAAGAGAATTTGTTTTTTGGAAATATCAGATTATGAAAGATATTGTTTCTTGTCCTCTAAAGAGAATCCTTTGTTGGATTAACCCGGAGAATGGAAAACAATACTATTCCTGGTATTTTCATACCCGGACCTTGATTGAGTTGAAAGATTTTTATGTCAACTATTATAAAGGTAGAAAATTTTTGCCTTTGGATATAAAAGACAGATTAGAACCAAAAAGCTCAGCAGTTTGGTTTATGGATGATGGCTGTAATACAGGTGATTCTGTGATTTTGAACACACAGAATTTTAATCAAGCGGAACATAAAAGAATTATTAGAGCATTGAAAGATAAATTCTCTATTGAGGCGGCTATTAATAAAGACAGAAAGAGATTAAGGATAAGATTAAATAAAGATAACGCTAAAAAATTGATTAGCATAGTGTCTCCGTTTGTTCCTTCTTGCATGAGATATAAAATTGTCCCCGTAGAGACTTCTCAACAAAATGAGAGATGGTGACTAGTTTAGTTAAATAACAAATCACCATAATACGTCGGTCGATTATTATTAATCGTAAGTTATAGTCCGTACTTGTAGAAATACAAGGTGTATATACGTCAAACCGTCGTGAGACAGGTTGGTCCCTATCTGCCGTAGGCGCTGAGGATTGAGGGAGGTTGTGGATAGTACGAGAGGAC
Organism: uncultured Candidatus Saccharibacteria bacterium; assembly: GCA_964470785.1. Taxonomy (GTDB): domain Bacteria; phylum Patescibacteriota; class Minisyncoccia; order Minisyncoccales; family PEYH01; genus CAYYED01. Next base: position 7,089 of record CAYYED010000010.1, read on the forward strand.
CTCCATGAACTAACCTCTGGTGTACCAGTTGTTCTGCCAAGGGCATTGCTGGGTAGCTAAGTTAGGTCGGGATAACCGCTGAAAGCATCTAAGCGGGAAGCCCATCCCAAGATTAATCCTCTAGACAGGTTGGAGACGACGACCTTGATAGGCCCTAGATGTAAGTTCTGTAAGGAATTTAGTCGAGGGGTACTAATCAGTCAATTAATTTAATATCTTAATTTCCACTCTGAGCTTCTTTATTTTCAAGGGCTTTATAAGGCGACTATACTGATGGTGCTCCACTTGTTTCCATTTCGAACCCTGTAGAATAGCAAAGCTGTCTACGGGGCAAGCACGGAAGCATGCCCCGTATAAAATTTGAGAATATTTTGAGGTTTCTGCAAGGCGACTATACTGGAGGTGCTCCACCCGTTTCCATTCCGAACACGGAAGTGAAATCCTTCAAGGCCGATGGTAGTCCGCAAGGGCGAGAGTAGGTAGTTGCCTTACAGAGATCTTAAATTTTTGTACGGGGTGAAACCGTAAACCACATAGGGTTTACGGTCCCGAACTCTATGTAGTTCGGGATCCATCAAGTCCGACTGGCTCCGTTAGAAATTCTGTAACTCCAACTTCGGAAGAAATATCTATCGTTGAGATTTCTGTTATGGAAATTTCTAACGGGGTGAATAGTCCGAAAGGGCGAGAGTAGGTAGTTGCCTTATAAAGCCCTTGACCTTGAAAGCAAAAATTTCCTGCAAGCTATTGCAGGATTTTTGTTATTTAGAATCTATAGAAGATGAAACACATTAACGATATCACATTAACACAAATAAGCGCTGATAAAATATCTGCGTAAATCAGCGTCAGGCGGCTTCCTCAAACCAAAGCATTTCCACCAACCTTCCAGCCGCCCTGCGAACGAAGTGAGCAGATCAGCGTAAACCTGCGGGGAGTGGAGTGTTGGCAATGCGCCCATTCGGTACAAAAACTCTTTTAAGCCGCTTGTTTTAATGTTATAATATAAATAAACGCGTACAAAAGCACAAATTACAGGAACCGGCTTCAAAAACACAAAATACAAACTTCTCAAAACCCAAAACACAAACAAGATTGGGCTTTCGGTTCCTGTGCTTTTGGCCTTTATTTGGCATAGCTCACTGACTGCGGTCGGACTAGAGTGCTTTGCGCATGCCTGCGCTTTGTATTTTTAAACAACTTATGAATTTTTTTAAAACAAATAAAAAATACATTATTGTTCTTTTAGTTATTCTATTGTTATTTATAATCTGGCAAACCCCGGTGCGTTCCTTTTTTTATTCTTTAACCCGGCCCATTGGAGAATGGCTTTGGCAAAAAGGGGAACATAGTTCCGGATTTCTTTTTGGCTGGTGGCATTTCGGCCAAATTAGCAGAGAAAACGAACAACTAAAAGAGGAAAATTTTGCTCTTTTGTCTAAACTAACAGATTTTTACGGATTGCAGGAAGAAAATGAAAAATTAAGAAAAGCGATGGATTTAGAGCTAAAACAAGAATATCAATTTATAGAAATAAAGGTTTTTTCTCAAAAAAACGGGAAAGAAGAAGAAACTTATTTAATTAATAAGGGACAAGAAGACGGAATAACAAAAGGGATGCCTGTGATTAATTTTGAGAAGATGTTGGTAGGCAGGATAAGCGAAGTTTACAAAAATTCTTCAGAAATGCGGCTTATTAGCCATCCGAGCCTAAAGTTTAGCGCAAGGATTCAAGGGGCCGATATTATGGGGTTGGCTCAAGGGAGCGGAGAAAAACAACTGGGACTCGGCTTAATTCCTAAAGAAAAAAAACTTGAAGAAGGGCAAATTCTGATTACAGACGGTTTAGAGGGCGGTTTTCCTGCCGGATTACTGGTGGGGAGGGTAAGGGATATTAAAAGGACCGATTTGGAGGCCTTTCAAGAAGCAACAGTAATACCATTCTTCACCTTAAAAGATCTTAGCTCTCTTTTGGTTATTATCAATATCAGAGAATGAAAAAAATTCCTATCATATTATTAACAATTTTTTTTCTCCTTTTAATCCAAAAAAGTTTTTTGCCGCATTTTAGTTTTCAGGGAGCCGTTTTTAATTTAGTGCTGATTTTTGTTTTTTTTATTGCTTTTTTTGAAAGCCGCGACAGCAAGGCAGGGATTGCTGCCGCTCTTGCCGGAGGAGCGGGATTAGATATTTTTTCGCTATATTTTTTTGGAGTTTTTATTCTATTAATGGCAGGGACATTAGTATTAATAAAAATATTAAAACCCTTTTTTGAGAGGGATCGCGTTTTAAGCTTTATCTTGCTTTGGGGAGCGGTACTTGTCTTTTATTATTCAATATTAGCCATAGCAAGCTATCCTCATAGTTTGAGCTTTACTCTTTTTGGCTTTTTCTCCACCCTTTTATTTGGCTTATTGGCTTATTTATTAAGGATTTGCATTTATGTTCCTTTCAAGAAGAGAATTAAACAATAAAAAAATAGCCCGGAAGGGGAAAGAACTGGAGCCGGAGGAGGTCTTTTGGGATGCTTTTATAGGCAGAAAGAAAGAGAATGTTTTTAAGAGAAAATTGGAAGTGCCGCTAACCCCGGCAGCTATTTTCGGATTGCAGATTTTTTTCATTTTGCTGGCGTTTTTTGTGATGGCTAAAACATACCGGCTTCAAATAGTAGAGCATGAGAAATATTTGGCTTTAGCAGAACGGAATAAATTTGTTGTTCAGTCCTTGCATTCCCAGAGGGGGGTGGTGTATGATAAAAATTTCAATCAAATTGTTATTAATAAACCCGGATTTGATCTGGTTTTTCAGAGAAATAATTATCCCGAAGACCAAAAAGAGAGAGAAAAAATCCTTAAAAGAATTGCCTGGATATTAGACAATGACCAATTTGCGTTGGAAGAAAAGATTTCACAAACAGAAGCGCAAGAATTATATATCGCCGAAAACCTTGATTATCGGCAATTAATATTATTAGAGTCCAATGCCGAAGAATTAAAAGGATTTTTTGTCCGGGACTCCGGCATCAGGGAATATGTAGATGGTCCAATCTTTTCTCATATTTTGGGTTATTACAGAAAGACCGGGCCGGGAGCGGGTTTAGAGCTTTATTATGATGAACAATTAAATCCGAAATTAGGCAAGACCGTAGGAGAAAGAGATGTTTACGGCAATGTTCTTACCAAAAAAACCGTATCTTTGCCCGAGCCGGGAAACAGTTTGGTTCTTTATTTAGACGCAGACCTGCAAAGAAATCTTTACCAAATTATGGAGGAAGAAATGGGAAAAGCAGGAGTAGAAAAAGGAATTGCCGTGGCCATGGACCCAAATACCGGAGGAGTGTTGGCAATGGTAAGTTTTCCAACTTATGATAATAATCTTTTTTCTTACGGCATTAGCCAAGAAGATTGGGAGCGGCTTTCTACCGACCAAAACCATCCTCTTCTTAATAGAGTAATTAGCGGAAGATATTTTACCGGTTCGGTGATAAAGCCGCTTATAGGATCAGCTGCTCTTCAAGAAGGCGTTATTAACGAAGACACTACGGTAAATTGCAAAGGGGAGCTTGTGGTAGAGAATCCTTGGTTTGAGGAGCAGCCATTTTATTATCGGGACTGGGCGGTTCATGGTATTACTAACATCAGAAAAGCTCTTGCCCAATCATGTAATGTTTTTTTCTATACCGTAGGTGGCGGTTATGAAAAGTTTAAAGGATTAGGAGCGGACAAAATAAAAGAATATTTAGAATTTTTTGGATGGAATAATAAGCTTGGCATAGATTTGAGCGGAGAAGTGGCCGGCTTTATTCCCGACAGAGAATGGAAAAAGAACACTTTTTCTGCTCCTGATGATATTTGGGGGCCGGGAGATACTTACTATCTCTCCATAGGCCAGGGATATCTTACTGCTACTCCTTTAGAGGTTAATTCTTCCATTGCTGCTATTGTTAATGGCGGAATTTTATATAAGCCCAGAATAGTGCAGAAAATTATAGACGCAAATAAGGAAGTGGTGGAGGAATTTATGCCGGAGATAATTAGGCAAGGGTTTATTGACCGGGAGAATCTGGAAATTATCCGTTTAGGAATGAAAGATGGGGTAGAATACGGTTCATCCGTGGCTTTAAAAAACTTGCCGGTTTCCGCGGGCGCCAAAACCGGAACAGCAGAAATTGGAAAAAAAGACCATTATCACAACTGGATTAGCGTTTTTGCGCCTTACGAAGAACCGGAAATCGTTGTTACTATAATGGTAGAAGATGTAGAGGGTTTGAGAGTAGCAGTAATTCCTACGGTTCGAAGAACCCTAGAGTGGTATTTTGGGGGGAGGAATTCGATTATAGAAACCGAGACAGAGGAATAAGTTTAGTTTTTAAATCCCTAAAAAATTTAGTATTTTGTTTGCTTTTTGTCGAGTTTTTATATAAAATCAACCAATATGGCAGGACTAAATGAAATTAAAAAAGTAAGATTAGCAAAGCTCAAGTCATTAAAGGATATGGGAGCTGATGTCTATCCGCTTAAGACCAAAAGAACTTACTCTATAAGAGATGTTTTAGATAATTTTGCCTCTTTTCAGGAGTCCCAAGAACAAATAGTGCTGGCAGGAAGGTTGCGCTCAATAAGAACTCATGGAGGAGCGACTTTTGCCGATATTGCAGGCGGTTCCGGCAGAATTCAGCTTTTTTGCAAAAAGGACCGCTTAGGACCAAAGGGCTATAAGTATTTTTTAGACCTTTTTGATGTTGGGGACTTTATAGAGGCAAAGGGCGAGGCATTTGAGACCAAAAGAAAAGAGAAATCTTTGCTTTTAGATGATTTTAAGATTTTAACAAAATCAATTTTGCCTTTGCCCGAGAAATGGCACGGATTAAAAGATAAAGAAGAAAGATTTCGCAAAAGATATCTTGATTTGCTTTTTAATAAGGATGTTAAGAAAAAATTTATTTTACGCCACCAAATTGTTCAGGAGATAAGGGAATTTTTAATAAAACAGGATTTTATTGAGGTGGAAACACCCATTCTTCAGCCCATATACGGCGGAGCTAAAGCAAAACCATTCAAGACCCGGCTCAACGCGCTGGATATGGATGTCTATTTAAGAATTGCCCCGGAGCTTTATCTTAAAGAACTTTTGGTTGGCGGGTTTGAGAAGGTCTTTGAAATTGGCAGAGTGTTTAGAAACGAGGGGATAGACAAACACCATAATCCGGATTTTACCTCTTTAGAGTTTTATTGGGCTTATGCTGATTATAAGGATACGATGAAGCTTTGCGAAAAAATGTTTAATTCAGTTCTTCAAAATGTTTTTGGCGCTGATGAGATTGAATATAACGGCAAAAAAATAAATTTTAAGCCCCCTTGGAAAAGAATGGACTTTTATCAATTTTTACAAACAGAGACAGGTATTGATTTAACCGAAATTCACCCCGAAGCGCTTAAAAAAGAAGCAGAGAAAATGGGTATTGAAATAGAAAAAGGGGAGGGGCTGTCAGAAATCGCTGATAAAATCTATAAGAAGAAATGCCGTGACAAAATTTGGGAGCCAACATTTATTATTCACCATCCTTACGGCGCTTTTCCGCTGGCAAAATCGCTTCCTAAAGAGCCAAAAAAATTAGCCAATTTTCAACTGGTAGCCGCCGGCTGGGAATTAGTTAATGCTTTTTCAGAACTTAATGATTCCTTAGAACAAAGAAAAAGATTTAAAGAACAGGAAGAAATGTATAAGCAAGGATATGCAGAGGCACAGAGGATAGATGAGAATTTTTTAGAGGCATTGGAATATGGCATGCCGCCGGCCGCGGGTTTTGGCATGGGCATAGACCGCCTTGTTGCTTTGCTTACCGATTCGCATACCTTGAGAGAAGTGATTTTATTTCCGCTTATGCGACCCAAATAAAATTTTCAATTTTCAATTTTCAATTTTCCCGCCTGCAACGCTTTGCGTAGCAATGCGGGCAGGCAATCAATTTTCAATTTTTAAATTTTTAATTGAAAATTAGTAAATTGAAAAATTATTAAATTCATTAGTAAATTGTAAATTAGTAAATTGAAAATTATTCGCATTATTTTATGCTTGACATCAAATTTATTCGTGAAAATCCAGAGACAGTTAAGCAAGCCCTTGCAAAAAGAGGAGCAGATATTGATATTGAAAGAGTTTTAGTGCTGGACAAACATAAAAGAGAGCTGATTCAGGAAGTGGAGAGTATTCGGGCAGAGAAAAATAGGATTTCTCAAGGAGCTGCTCCTTCGCCGGAAGAAAGAGAAAAGGCCTCTCAAATTAAAAAAGAACTGAAAAACAAAGAAAAAGAACTTGATAAATCCATTAAAGAATTTGAATCCCTTTTTATGTTAATTCCTAATATTCCCTTGCCCGATGTTCCCCAAGGCCAGAGTGAAGAGGACAATGTTGTTGTAAAAAAATGGGGCAGGGTTCCAAAATTTGATTTTAAACCCAAAAACCATATGGCAATTGGCAAAGATCTGGATTTAATAGATATAGAAAGGGCGGCTAAGATTTCCGGTACTCGTTTTGGGATTTTAAAAAACGAGGCCGTGCTTCTGCAATTTGCTTTAATTAATTTTTGCTTTGATTTATTATTGCCGGAAGGTTTTGTGCCCTTACTGCCTCCGGCTCTAATAAAGCCTGAAAGCATGGAAGGAACCGGCCATATTGATACAGAAGAAGATCTGCAGGAGAGATACTATCTTAATAAAGAAGAATTATTTTTAATAGGCACGGCCGAGCAAAGCATTGGACCGCTCCATCAAGGGGAAGCATTTGAAGAAAAGGATTTGCCTAAAAGATATCTTGCTTTTTCGCCTTGTTTTAGAGAAGAAGCAGGTTCTTATGGAAAAGACACCCGGGGTATTTTTCGCGTGCATCAGTTTGATAAGATAGAAATGTTTAGTTTCGTAAAACCGGAAGAGTCCTCGCAGGAACACCAATTTCTGCTTCAATTAACAGAAAAATTAATGCAGAAATTGGAACTTTCTTATCAGTTGGTTCATCTTTGTGCCGGAGATATGGCCAGGCCTTCGGTAAGCACTTTTGACATAGAGACATGGTTTCCTTCAGAAGAAAAATACAGAGAAACGCAGTCCATTTCCAACTGTACCGATTTTCAAACAAGAAGAATGGAGATAAAATATAAAAGAGCTCAAGGAACTGAATTTGTCCATACCCTTAATGCAACGGCTCTTGCCATGGGCAGAACAATTATTGCCATTTTGGAAAATTATCAGCAAGAAGACGGAACCGTTGCAATGCCGAAAGCATTGAAAAAATATCTTAGCTTTCAGCAAATTCCTCAAAAATGAAAGAACAATTTTTACAAATTAATGGCTTAAAGGTGTTTACAAGGATTGCGGGCAAGGGCAAACCTTTTTTGATTTTGCACGGATGGGGAGCGGGACAGAGTTCTTGGAATAAAGTTCAAGACATTTTGGCGGAACATTTTCAGGTTATTGCCTTGGATTTGCCCGGATTCGGTAAAAGCCAAAACACTCCGAAAGGCTGGTACTTGCAAGATTATATTAATTTTTTGTTGGATTTTTTAAATTATTTAAAGGTAGAACAATTTTATCTTTTAGGGCATTCTTTTGGAGGGAGAATTGCCATAAAATTATCTGTTCAATTTTCTAAAAAAATAGAAAAAATGATATTAGTAGATGCGGCCGGCATTAAAGGAAGAAGGGATTTTATTATAAATTCTGCCCAAAAAATCAGACATTTTTCCTTTTTGCCCGGCTATAATTTTTTAAGAAAAATTTTTTATAAATTTATCTTTAGAAATACAGAATATTTAGCAGAGCAGGGCAGCAAAAAAGAAACTCATCAAAAAGTGGTTGCCGAAGATCTCGCGCCTTTTTTGGAAAAAATCACTATTCCCACTCTGATTGTTTGGGGGAAAAAAGACAAAATTACACCCTTGAAAGGCGCTCGTTTAATGAAAGAAAAAATAAAAAATTCTTCTTTTGAACTGTTGCCCTGCCGCCATTCTCCGCATAGGGAGGCGCCGGAAGAATTAGTCCAAAAAATTCTGCAGTTTTTAAGATAAAATGCAAGCAACAATAATTACAGAAGACAATAAGCATTTTTGGAATCAATTTTTAATTGAAAATTTTGGAAGTTTTTTGCAATCCTTTCAATGGGGCGAATTTCAGAAAAGTATGTCGAGAAAAATATGGAGAGTAGTTATTGAGGAAAGCGGAAAGCGGCTTGCCCAGGCATTAATTATTAAAGAAAGTTTTCCTCTAAAAATTAAGAATTGTTTCTATTTGCCGTTTGGGCCCTGTTTTCAAAACAATCTTTCTAATCTTCAAAAACAAGAAGTATTAAAAATTTTTTTAGAAAAAATCTCTCAGATTGCAAAAACAGAAAATGCAATTTTTTTGCGGATTGAGCCATTGGAAAAACTCTATTTTTCTAAAGAATTATTAATTAAAGATTTAAAAAAAAGAACTCAACCCCAGAAGACATTAATTATTGACTTGCAAAGACCGGAGCAAGAAATTTTAAAAAGATTTAATTCTAACACAAGGTATAATATTAGGTTGGCGCAAAGAAAAGGAGTAAGAGTTATTATAAAAGACGAATATGATCCTGTTTTTTATGAATTAATTCGAGACACGGCTCAAAAAAAACAATTTAAGCCATTTTCAGCGAACCACTATGAAAAACTTTTTCAAGTCTCCGGAAAGGATTTTAAGGTAAAAATGTTTTTGGCAGAATTTGAAGGCCGTATTATTAGTGCCTATATTCTAGTTTGTTTTGGAAGGAATGCTGTTTTCTTACACGGTGCCAATGATTGGAATTACCGCCACTTAAAAGCATCTAATCTTTTAGAATGGGAAAAAATAAAATGGGCAAAGTCCAACAATTGTTTCTTTTGCGATTTGTGGGGAATTGATGAAAAAAGATGGCCCGGAATAACCGCTTTCAAAAAAGGTTTTAACGGAAGTGAACATACTTATCCCTTAGGAATAGAAATTGCCTTTCAACCGTTTTGGTACAGAGTATATAAAATTTTAAGTAAAATATTATGATTTTTGCTGATTTTTATTCTGTTTTTTCTGTTACTATTGTTTGTTTCTGGTTTTTTCACACTTTAAGAAGAACCTTATTTTTTCTTTATTTTTGGCAGTTGAAAGAATATAGAATTGATAGATTTGTGGAAGAATTCAATAGAAGAAAGTCCATTGTTTTTTCTAAATTCTTTTTTTGCGGAATGGCAGGCTTAGTTTTGTGGCTGTTATTTGGAGCTGCTAATCTTTTTTGGGCCCAGGCCACTGCGGTTTTTATGTTGGTCTTTTTGTTTTTTCTTTATTCTTTTTATTTGTTTATAAAAAATAAATGGCGTTTTCCCGTCTGGACAAAAAAGATGCTCCTTTTATCCGTCTTTACCATTATTGCAGAAATCGCACTTACCGCACTTTTTTGGGGAGAAAAGTTATTGCCATTTATCTTGGTGTTTGAAATATTTTTTTTATTTTTTATTTTTTTATCTCTTTCTATTGTTCAAATTCCTGTTTTTGTAATAAAAAAATATATTATTAAAAAAGCTAAAATAAAAATTCAAAAATTCCCCAACCTTGTTACTATAGGAATAACAGGTTCTTATGGAAAAACAACTACTAAAGAAATTATCAGTAGGTTATTGGGAAAAAAATATAAAATACTAAAAACAAAAGAACATATTAATACAGAAATGGGGATAGCAAAAACAGTACTAAAAGAGCTTACAAAAGACCATCAGGTTTTTATTTGCGAAATGGCTGCTTATAAGATAGGAGAAATTCGGGCCATTACTGATATTATTAAGCCAAAAATTGGTATTTTGACCGGAATTAACCAACAACATTTATCATTGTTTGGTTCGCAAGAAAATATTATTAAAGGAAAATATGAATTGATAGAGGCATTGCCCGAAGACGGCATGGCTTTTTTTAATGGCAATAATAAATATTGCGCAGAGCTTTATCAAAAATGTAAAATTAAAAAATTTTTATATGGCAAAGAAGCGCGTTTTTCCGGAGAAGAAAATGTTTTAGGCGCAATGCTCGCGGCTAAAAAATTGGGAATGACTGATGAGGAAATAAAAATAGGGGTAGAAAAAATTAGAGACAAAATGCCGGGAATAGAAATAAAAAAAGGCATTAATGGCTTGAATATTATTGATGCCGGCTATTCGGCAAATCCGGATGGAGTAATGGCTCATCTGGAACATTTAAAACTTCGGTTTCCTCAAGGCAAAAAAGCTATTATTATGCCGTGTTTAATTGAGTTAGGGCATGCTTCCAAAGAGATTCATCAAAGAATCGGGCAAAAAATCGGGCAAATCTGCGATTTAGCAATTATTGTTACAGATGATTATTTCAAAGAGATAAAAGCAGGCGCCGTGGGGCAGGGAATGGCAGAAGAAAAAATTCTTTTATTAACCGAGCCGCAAAAAATTCAAGAAAAAATTAAAAATATTATTTATTCCGGAGACGCCATTCTTTTAGAAGGCCGAATACCGAAAAAAATAATTAATTCATTATTATAGCAGGTTTTAATTAGTTTAATCTGCCTTATTGGCTATAAATAAATTATTAGTTATAAACAAATCAGCTATAAAAGAATCTATATTGGTTATAAAAAAATTATAAACAAATAAAAATAAATAAAAACAAGTAAATAAACCAAACAAATAAACCAAACAAACAAACCAAGCAAATAAACTAATATAAGCAAGCAAATAAACCAAGCAAATAAACTAATATAAACAAACAAACAAACCAAGCAAATAAATAATTGTATGATATTTTTCGCGATCGCGAAAAATATCATATAATAATTAAAGAAAAAAAGTAAAAAATAATTAAAAAAATGAGATTACCAATAACTGAAGAGCTTCTTTGGAGTATTTATAACTTAACCGAAACACTAGATAAATTACATCAACCCTTTGCCCTAAGAACAACGAAAGAAGCGATTTGTCCTGATTTTTATAAATTAAAAAAAGATTGGGAAAGAAGAATAGATAGGCGAAAATTTAGTTACACAATTTATTGTTTAAAAAAGAAGGGGTGGATTAGGGTTCCGGAGATAGAAGGTAAAAAAGGAATTATTTTAACTAAAGCGGGAGAAGAAAGAGTTTCTAAGATTAAATACAAAATAATTTCTAAGAAAAAAAGACGGGACGGAAGGTGTGAAATGGTAATTTTCGATATTCCGGAAAAAATGAGAAAAAAAAGAGAAAATTTTAGGAATGACTTAAAAACATTAGGTTACCGAAAATTCCAAAAGAGTATTTGGATTTCTCCTTACGACGTATTGAAAGAAACCCAAATCTTAATACGAGAATATTCTCTTGAAAAATTTGTAAGGATTTTGTTAATTGAAGAGATTGTTATTAAATAAAAAAAAGATTGTTACTAAATAAAAAAAGAGATTGTCGTTAAATAAAAGAGCTATATGATATTTTTCGCGATCGCGAAAAATATCATACAGAATTTAGAATTAATCTTGGTTTTTGTCACTGTTTTCGTCACTGTTTTCGTTGTTGTTTCTGTTGCTGTTCTCGTATTTCGATATAATGATTTTCTATAATCAATTCAATAAAAACAAAAAGGGTGCTGCGATTTCATATGACATTCAACCGCTACCAGTTAAAAGTTCAAATTAGGAAATCAAAAATAAAAATATGAAATCATTTAAGTCGATTTTTATATCTTTATCTCCCAATGTGCAAAAAGATGATTTTTGGCTGGCTTTGAAATTGGTTTTTATGCCATGGAAATGGAAAAAAGGCATAACAGGAGAGCAGCTGGAAAAAGAATTTCAAAACCATTTAAGAGCAAAGCATGGTTTTGCCTTTAATAGCGGAAGATCGGCGTTTATGGCTATTTTAGAGGCGTTGGGATTGAATCAGGGAGAAGAAATTTTGATTCAGGGATTTACTTGCAATGCCGTTGTTAATCCGATTATTTGGGCCGGATTAAGGCCTGTTTTTGTAGATATTGAAAAAGAAACGCTTAATATGGAGCCCGAGGACTTAGAAAGGAAAATAACCTTTAAAAGCAAAGCAGTATTGGTTCAGCATACCTTTGGATTGCCGGCAAAAATAGATAAGATTTTAGAGATTTGCAAAAAGCATAACTTAACTTTAATTGAAGATTGCGCCCATGCCTTAGGCGCTGAATACAATGGAAGAAAAGTTGGCACTTTTGGAAAAGTGTCATTTTTCAGTTTGGGCAGAGACAAGGTTATTTCTTCTGTTTATGGAGGAGCGGCGATCACAAATGACCCTTTCTTGGCTGAAAAACTGCAGCAATTTCAAAAAAAGATTAGTTGTCCTTCCGGTTGTTGGATTTTGCAGCAACTTTTTCATCCTGTTTTAACTAAAATAATCATAATGCCTTTATATCGTTTTTGCGGCTTAGGCAAGTTTTTATTAGTGGCTTTTCAAAAGCTAAAAATAATTTCCAAAGCAGTTCATAAGAAAGAAAAAAAAGGCATACAGCCCAAATATTTTCCTCAAAAATTGCCTAATGCCTTAAGTATCCTTGCCCTTAATCAGTTTAAGAAAATAGAAAGTTATAACAAGCATAGAAAAAGCGTTGCTGAATTTTATGATAAAGAATTGCAAAATTTAAATTGCGTTCTGCCTGTTGATATTCCGGGCAGAATATATATGAGATACCCGGTTTTGTTTAAAAACGGCGAGACCGATAAGACCGATAAAATGATTAGTTATTTTAGAAAGAGAGGTATTTTTTTGGATGATGGCTGGAGAAAAGCAGTTATTGTGCCGCCTGATACCAATCAAGAAAAAGTGTATTATCAAAAAGGAGATTGTCCTGTTGCCGAAAGGGCTGTTAAGCAAATTATTAATCTTCCTACCCATATTAATATTAAAACCAAAGATGCGCACAAAATAGCCGAATATTTAAAAGGTTTTGATAATTAAATAAAATAATTTAGAAATAAAAAAGGGGGCCTTAAGCTATTGAGCTGTGGTCCCCTTGCTTTTGTGTGCTGTGTTCAGAATGTGCGAAAAGCGATGCCAAATCTGATGTGGAGGCCGAGAATTGGATGCGCGCAGGGGGGTTTGGTAGATGTTATGCCTATCTCTCCCCAGAATCGAAACTGCTGGGGATAGCCCCGACAAGGAGGGGTGATGTCGAAAGCATAAGCGCTCCCGAGAGAAAAGCCCACTGACCTGCTGTAATTGACGTAATCTTCATCTTCGGCAAGCACACTTGTCCGCAAGCCAAGATACATGGCCGCGTCAGAGCAAATGCTCCATGGTATCCGAATGCTGCCCTCTTCATAACGGATATTGGTGCTTGTCCCCGCAAGGAACTTGTACTCCGCGAGCGGGAAGATTACGCCATTTCTTAGTGGCGCCGTTATGGCGCCGTATGCTCCGACTACGGAGCGTCCCTCTACAAGCCCGGCACTAAGCCCGGGAACAAGAAAGAGAGGTCCGCACGACAGAGTTGCCCCGATTTGCGTTTCTCCAATAACCGGGTCCAGCCCTCCTCCGACCAAAGCAAATTCCACTCCGCAGGGACCGGAAGCTAAGCTTCCAAACCCTACGCCCAAAACCAATACTACTGCCAGCACTGCAAACCTTTTCATTACAAACACCTCCTATGAGATTGTGTCTTTATTTTTATTTTACATAAAATCTTTTATAAGTCAAGCTTGCATTAGAAAAATTGCTGATTTGATTTTTGCCGACATTGCGATTAGTTGTTGAGCAATTTTTCGGATTTAATGACGATATTGCAGATGTTTCCCATGTAATTCCCGCGGAAGCCTGCCCCCGTGGAGACGAGGGCGGGAATCCAGACTCCCCGCCTACGCGGGGACAGGAATGGATCCCCGACTAAATCGGGGATGACAGAAAAAAACTGTCATTCTGGATTCCCGACTAAATCGGGGATGACAGAGGAAAACCGTCATACCGTTTTCCCTGCAGATAGACGCTGATAAAATATCTGCGCAGATCATCGCCCGCCCGCAATGCCTGAACTTGCAATGGCGGGCGGGTAAATCCGCGGGGAGTGAACTGTTACCAATGTATCCATCCAGTACAGAGGGTTGACATTTTTGGAAATTATGATAATATTAAAACAGTATTATTTTACAATTTAGAAAAAAATAAAGAATAGGAGGTGCGAAATGATGCGCACGCGTTTAGTGGTTGGATCTTTAGTGTTGGCAGGGATGTTGTTGGGCGGGTGTATGCTGTTCAACAATGATCCCGTGGCCTCTTTCACCTGGACACAGGTGAAGGATACGTTGACAGGGAAATTTGATGCCTCCGGCTCTTATGATCCGGACGGCGAAATCGTCAGTTACGCCTGGGACTTTGGCGGACTGGCTACGACCCAAGGACCGAAGGTAGAGTACGCCTTTCCTGATAGCAAGAGAAGCTATCAGGTAGAGTTGAGCGTTGTTGACAACAAGGGCGCGATTGGCTGCGTAACTAAGACAGTTTATGTAGAGAATCCGCCCCCGGTGATTAAGGCATTGGAGGTGAAGAATCTATCATCTCCAAGCTACAATCAGCACTATGTCTGCAATTGGATCAGGGTCACGGTTAGTGCCGTAGACCCTGCGGGCATAGTACCGGTGCCCAGCCCTCCAACCGGGGAGATCAGAAGCATTGTAATTCACTCGGGAGACGGACGTAGCTTCCAAGGCCCAACGGCTGAGTTTTTCTACAAGCAGCCCGGATGCTACACCATCCGTGCCGTGGTCACGGATGCTAAGGGCGCAAGTGTTGAGGCGACCAAAGATATCGTTATCAGTGTTTGGCATCCGGTTCCGCCAGAGGCAAATATAAAAGGGATTCCTTCTGCTGCTGATTTGAATGACACCATTTCTGTTTCCATTAATGCATGGAGTCCCAATGTACACGGCACATGGTGTTTGCCGTGCAACCCGTGCCCTCCAGAGCCATGCAAGACGGATAATCACGGGATTCAGCGAATTAATGTGCTTGTGGAGGACCCCTGCGGCTATGTGAAGGTTTACGAAGTTGAGTGCCAACATTACTTGGCATTCAATGTCAAGTTTGATATTGCCGGCGAGTGGGAAGTCCGCGGCGTGGTCTGGGATGACGGCCGGCCCGAGTCGCTTCATACAACGTTTAGTTACTCCATTAAGGTGGGG
This sequence comes from uncultured Candidatus Saccharibacteria bacterium, assembly GCA_964470785.1. Taxonomy (GTDB): domain Bacteria; phylum Patescibacteriota; class Minisyncoccia; order Minisyncoccales; family PEYH01; genus CAYYED01. Next base: position 22,260 of record CAYYED010000010.1, read on the forward strand.
TAACACACAATACCCATGGGGCAGGCGCAAGCGCCTGCCCCCTATTCTTTTAAAATAATTTGTGCTAAAAGGAAAAAAAGGAAAGAGAGGGCATAAAGGTCTTAAAATTAAGAAAATTTTAAACACAAGGCAAATATGAAAAAATTTCTTGTCATAATTATAATTATTCTCATTGCTATTGGAATAGGGATTCTTGCTTATATTCTTTCCCCGGAAACGGCTTTAATAGAAGAGGAAACCGCAAAAGTCAAAATATTTTTCAGCAACATTGAAGAAACTCCGGAAATGCTGGATTGCAGCAAAATATTTCCCGTTGAAAGAGTGATATTTGTGGGAGAAGGAGAGAATTCTGCTGTTTTAACAACAAAGGCGTTATTGGAAGGTCCGACTGAGGAAGAAATAGTGCAAGGTTATCTTACTAATATCAATTCGGGCACGGAGTTAATTGGCCTCAATACTGAAAACGGAGTAGCTACGGCTAATTTCAGCCAAAGAATTGAAGAGGGAGTGGGCGGTTCTTGCATGGTTACAGCAATCAGGGCGCAAATTACCGAAACTCTGATTCAGTTTCCGGAAATTGACGAGGTGATTATTGCGGTAGAAGGAAAAACAGAAGAAATTTTACAGCCGTAATGATTTTGAATTATATAAGTGCGTGAAAACAGAGAGCCGGGTTTTTAATCGGCTCTTTGGGTTTATAGAGATAGTAATAATTTTCAATTTTCAATTCTCAATTTTCCCGCCTGCAACGCTTTGCGTAGTAATGCGGGCAGGCAATCAATTTTCAATGAATTAATTTTCAAACAATTTTTTAAGAAGGTTTAAAAATTGAAAATTAAAAATTTATTAGAAATTGGAAATTAGAAATTGAAAATTAAGTCTTTGAGGGTTACATCTTGAATTGTTATGTGGCTTACGCTTTTCGTTTATATTGTGCTAAAATAAAATAATGAATATCCATCCAATTAACAATAAAAATCAGTGGGAGGATTTTCTTCGGATGATAGAAGAGAAGACGTTTCTTCATTCTTGGAATTGGGGAGAACTTCAGGAGGCATTGGGAGAAAAAATATGGCGATTGGGCGTTTTTTCGGAGAACGGTTTGTCGGCAGCAGCTTTAGTAATAAAGATTGAAGCAAGAAGGGGGACTTTTTTATTTTGTCCGCACGGACCGGTAACCAATCTTTGCGGGCGGCAAAAACGGCATAAAATTTTAAAGGCCTTAATGGATTATTTACAGAAACTTAGCAAAGAAGAAAAAGTTAGTTTTATAAGAATATCTCCTATTTGGAAGAGAAATAAAGAGAATGAGCAGGTTTTTCAAGGGCTGGGATTTAGGCAAGCTCCGATCCATGTCCACCCTGAAAACAATTGGGTGCTTGATTTAAATAAGCCGGAAGAAGAGCTTTTAAGAGAGATGAGGAAATCCACTCGTTACTTGATAAAAAAAGGGTTGAAAAATCCGGAACTCCGGATAATCAAAAGTCAAAATATTAGAGATATAGAAGCATTTAACCGAATTTATCAGGCAACCGCAGAAAGGCAGAAATTTGTTCCTTTTTCTTTAGAATATTTGAAAAAAGAATTTTTTAGCTTTAGCCGAGACAACGAAGCATTAATTTTTTTAGCAGAGAACCAAGAAGAAATAATTGGTTCAGCTATAATAATTTTTTGGCAGAATATGGCTTTTTACCATCAAGGCGCTTCTTTGCAAAAATATCCGGATATTCCTGCCAACCATTTGCTGCAATGGGAAGCAATAAAAGAAGCGCAAAAGCGCGGGTGTAAAATTTATAGTTTTTGGGGCATTGCGCCCGAAGACAAGCCCGAGCACCCATGGAAAGGAATTACTATTTTTAAAAAGGGTTTTGGCGGCAGAAAAATTAAATATATTAAGACGCAGGACTACCCTTTGTCTTTGGGTTATTGGAAAAATTATCTTATTGAGAGGCAAAGGGCTAAAAAAAGAGGATTTAAATAGGCAATGAGAGCAAGGCAAAAAACAAAAGGATATAAGGATTATCTTAAAACAAAGAAAAGAAGAAGAAGTAAAAGAAAAAAAACGATTTTTAAAAATCGTTATTTTTGGATAACCTTAGCAGGGCTATTAATTTTAGGCGGATTGTTATATTTTTTTATTTTTTCTCCGGTTTTTAAAATAAAAGCCGTTACCGCAGAGGGAGCATCGCTTGTTGACAAATTAGAGATAGAAGCATTGGCAGAAGAAATGGCGAAAAACATTTTGTTTTTTCCTTCAAGACAGACGCAAAAACTTATTTTAGAGGAGTTTTTACCGGTAGAGGAGGCAATTATTAAAAGAGAATTTCCTGATAAGTTAAAAATAATTATTAAAGAACGGGTGCCAGTGCTTTTGTTTTGCCAAGAACAAGAACTAAATGAGCAAAAAGAAGAAGAGCAGGAAAAACAGGAAGAGCGAGAAAAGCGGCCGAAAGAAAAAACCTGTTTTTTGACAGACAAAAACGGACTCGCCTTTTTTTATTTAGGAGGAGAGGAAGAAAAGCAAGATTTTGAATTATTAGTCAGAGGTTTGCCTTTCGTAGTACAGGATAAAGAGGAAAAAACTTTAGGAGAAAAAGTATTAGAATCGGAAACAGTAGCTTTCATTTTTAAACTTGATAAAACAATAAAAGATTATCCGAGAATAAAGATAAAAAATTTTTCTGTTGATTTGCCGAAGATTACTATTAAAACCGAGCAGGGCTGGGAAATATATTTTTCCCAAGACAAGGATTTAAAAACGCAGAAAGAGGATTTGATTTTGGTCTTAGAAAAAGAAATTTTTATTCAGGAACAAGATGAAATTTCTAATGTGCAGTTTTTTGCCGTTGGCATTCAGTCCGAAACACAAGCCCCGGAGGATATCGACTTGGACTATATTGATCTAAGATTTGATCAGCTTCTTTATAAATATCGGGAATAGCTTATTTAATCAATATGATAAATGAAAATTGAATATCCTGCTCGTCCAACGGGCTTGTATTCTTCCAGCCAATGATAATATCCGGTTTCTTGGTCAAATCCCTCGGCCGGTTTAGCTACGCCTCCCATAAGCTGATTTAAAGACACTGCCACCCATCCCTGGATATTTTTTTCTTCTGCAGCTACTTTTTTTGGCTCAAGTTTTTGATATTTTTTGCCGAGCCAATATTCCGGGCTTTCGCCTCCAAAATAGTCAATGCTGATTTTTTGGATATTGTTTTTTTCTATAAAACTTAAAAGCCGGTAAAAGTCCTGACCCCAGTCATAATTAGAGTCAACGGCTATTTTATAACCTTTATCCAATCCTCCTCCTAATTTATTGTAATAAGGAACATAATGGGGAAATGCCAGCAAAGAAGAGGTGGCATACCAGAAGAACAAAAAGAGTATCAACGTGATAACTGCTTGCCTGATCTTAGGCAGAGAAATGGACTTTAAGCCACGATAAACTGCAAAAATTACTAAGACATAGATAAAAGGAAAAACAGGCAATATATGGCGGATGCCAATATTCAAGTTTCCGGTAATGGCTGTCAGCAAATAAACAGCGATCCATACAAGAAAAGCAATTACCCAAAAATTTTTACGAGACCAATTGACCGCTCGATTTTTTTTATTTTTGCCCTTGTAAGTGCCCTTGTAAGCGGCTAAAAGCATAGCCAAAGCGAAAAGAGTAAGAACATGAAAAGCAAAAGGAATTTTTAAGAGATATAATAGGGGGAAATAATGCCACTGGCTGCCGGCGGAAATTTTTCCTAAATAATATGTAGTATTGCCCCAAGCCGTGCGCTGGGAAACCATAAGCAGTCCTCTAAAATATTGGGCCGGAGCCCGAAGCAATTCTTGCTCTGCCATCCAAATAGTAAGGTTTTTGGCAAGAGGCGTCGGATGACCGGAGATATCTGCCACCGTATCCCTAATTTGCTGTTTTGCCGGATAGTTTAGGATATGAAATTGATAAACAGGCCAAATAATTAATACAAATCCAGCAATGCCTGCTATCAGGGCTTTGCCAAGATAAGCCAGTATTTTTTTTGAGAAAAGTAGGGCATAGAGAGGCGTTATGATAATAAAGAAGGGGATAAGTAAAACAAGGGAGAACTTTAAGAGCATAGCGATTCCAAAAGCGATGCCGGCAAAAAGAATATTTTTCCAGGAAGGATTATCTAAAAATTTCAACCAAAAAATAGTAGCAAGAAAAGCTCCAAACACTGCGCCAATATCAGTATTAGCCAAGCGTCCGTGGGCAATAAAAGTAGGAGAAAAAGCGAAAAGCGCAAGCACGCCCAAAGCAACAACATTGCCCAGGGTCTTTTTTGTCCACCAAAAAATCAAACCTCCCAGGGCTGTTGATAAACCAATTATAGCAAGGCGTGCCCAGAAGATGATTTTTCCGGGGCTGTTGCCGGAATGGTAAAGAAATTCTCTGCCTAAATCAAATTGCACCCACCATGCCGGAGCCGCATCTTCTTGCAGCCATACTTGTTTTTCTTCGGGAAAATTAAGATTCAAAAACAGCAAAGGAATGGCAGAGATATCTTTAATTAGCGGCGGATGTTCAGGATTAACCCGGTAGTCTTGCTTGGTAAGATAGGAATATCCAGCAGGAATATGGGCGAGTTCATCAAAAGTTAAGGCATCGTTTTTCATACTTAGCGTTGCGGTAATTGCCATTATACAAAGAAGCATTATGGCAAAAATGGATGCTGAACGATCGGAAAGGTTTAGTGTTAAATAAGGAAAATATTTCACATTATTTATATTTAATTATTATTTTTCACAAAATTTATTTAATTTTTAATTTCCAAATTCTTTTTTGTTCTTCTAAAATGCTATTTGGAAATTTTTCTAAAATAGGATCTAAAACATATTTCTCTTTGTTCATAATAATGACTACATCATTGGGGAGAAAATTGACCTTGGCAATTTGGTCCGGGTTAAGGTAAAAAGCATCACTTCTTCCTTCTGTTCGTTGGATAAATTTGGGTACTTCGGCAGGAAGATCTCCTTCGTTTTTAATAACAAATTTACGCGTTTCTTCGGACATTTTGTTTAATTCTCTGCCCACATCCATAAAGCGTACCGTGAAAGCATTTTCCAGTTCTGGCCTATTGGCCCAAATTTTAAAATACATTACAAAGGCACATATTGCAGTTGCCAAAAGAAAAACAGCAGTTACCCCCTTTAAAACCATGAAGTTGTAGTTTTTTTGTTTCCAAACTTGGGCAAGCCGTTGGTAAAGAAGATAGCCACCAAGGCCGGATAATAAATAAACAGCAGGAATTACACATATGCTCCGCAACGCATGAGGGATTCCTTCTATAGTCATCATAGAAGGCAAAAGAAGGCAAAAAATCCAAACAGGCAAAAGAGTATAAGTGCCTCTTTTTCTTAAAGAATAAATAATGGCTACAAGGAAAAAGATTCCAACAGCGGGGTTTAATTGGGGAAATCCGGCAAAATGGTGTCTCCAATTAGAGTCCCCAAAAAAATTAAACATTGCCAAGTGCGTGCCCAAACTTTTTATAAAAGCAAGGGCAGGGCTTTTTTGGGCAAATACTGAAACTTCCATGGCCCGGGATATAAAATCTCCTGGATTTTGGAGAAAGTATATACCAATAGGCAAAGCGATAATAAGAGCGCCTAAAAAAAGAAAAATACACGAGATAATATATTTTTTTACCCATTTTTCTTTATAAGAGACAAAGAACCAATACAGCAGAGCAAATCCTAAAATCAAGACAGCTAATCTAAAGCTTATATAACTATAAAAACCTATTCCAAAAATCATTCCTGAAAAAAGAAAGCTCCATATTTTTTTAGTGCGCAATCCCCGGAAAAAAAAGTAAAAAGAAAAAACAAGCACAAAAGGAGCCATAATAGCTCGAAAGCCAATTCTGCTAAAGTTTATATGCCAGAAAGAAGTTGCCAAAAAGAAAGCAGAAAGCAGAGCCATTGTTTTTGCTTTTTTTTCTTGCCAGTTTGTCTGCCTGAAGAATTCTAAACTAAAAAGATATTGGCCTAAGACGGTTAAAATACCAATGAGAGCAGAAATCAGCTTAAAAGACCAAATACTTGGCTTAAAAAGTTTAAAAATAAAGGCGATTAGTAAAAAAAATAGCCCCTCTCTACCATGGTTTTCAGGGTAAAAAAGTTGAAAGTTTTTAGTATCTTTAATTTGTAGGGCAGTATTAGCATTAATCGCTTCGTCTGGCCAGAGGCCAGGGGGGACATTAGAAAGAGAATAGAATCTTAAAAAGCTTGCTATCCCCAAAATAATTGATAGGGCTATTATGTATTTATTAATAGGCATTAATTTTTTTAATATTTATTAAGGTATTTTATATGTTTAATATTGGTAAAAAATTAAATATTTAAATTATTTTACCAAAGATTTTGCCTAAAAGGTAGTGGAAAAAGATGAAGCCGCCGAACGTTGCGCTGTTCGGCGGCAGAATATACTTGAAGCACTAAAGACAGACAAAAAGATCGCTAACAGATCCTTTTTCGTGTATTCTTTTAATGGTGTTTGCGAAAACTGAAGTTACGGAGACAACTTCGATTTTTGAACTTCTTTGTTCAGGGGGTCGAATAGTGTCTCCCACCATCACCCGTTGGAGACGGGAATTTTCAACAACATCCATTGCGTTTCCGGTAAATACTCCGTGTGTTACCGCAGCTATTACTTGTTTTGCCCCTTCGTCTATGAGCGCTTGAGCATCATCCGCTAATGTTTTTCCGGTAGAAAGGATATCATCAACCAATACTGTTACTTTGCCCCTAACTTCGCCTACAATCCTGACTACCTTTGATTCGTTGGTCACTTCGTCTCGCCTTTTATAGATAATCGCAAGAGGAACTTTTAATTGTTCAGCAAGATTATTGGCCCTGAATACCCCGCCTATATCGGGAGAAACAATGACTATATTTTTGAGAATAGGAATACTTTCCAAGAGATGCTTGGTAAAGATATAAACGGGAGAGAGATTGTCTGCCGGAATTTCAAAAAAGCCCTGAATTGATCCGGCGTGAAAATCCATAGAAACGACCCGATAGGCTCCCGCATCTTCAATGATTCTGGCCGCCCGCTTAGCGCTGATAGGAACTCGCCCCCTCTGTTTTTTGTCTTGTCTGGCATAACCGAAATAAGGAATGACGGCAGTAACGCTTTGAGCAGAAGCCCTTACCAGAGCATCGATTACAAGAGCGACTTGCATGAGATTATCATTGACCGGCGGGCAGGTTGACTGAATAAAGTAAATATTGTATCCGCGAACGGTTTCTTTAATCCGAACATTCGTTTCTCCGTCAGGGAAGTAGCCGATATCTGCCTCAATGATGAGTGAGCTTGGCTTCAGTGTTTGATGAATTTTCTCGGTGAATTCCTCGTTGGCTGTTCCGCTAAGTAATCTGATTTTATTCGGCACTGCGAACACCCCCTATTTAATTTTTGATGTACTTTGCGTTTGAATATTAGAATTATTTTGATTTTTTGTCAATTTTCATGTTGTAGTTATGCCAAAATGTCGCTAATCCTTCTCCCTCCTTCCTCTCCCTCCAGAGGAGGGGGAGGATTAAGGAGGGGGAGGTAGACGACATCGGGATTAACTATTAGAGGCGACATTGAGACTATTTACAACATTTTCAGGGGGTTGACAAAAAATGACAACAGGGTAAAATAGAATAAAGAGTTAAGAGGAAAGGACTGCTATGACGGCTAAAAAAGAGCAAAAAATTTTTGAAAAAAATAAGCAAATTTCAGAAAACAAAGAAGAAATAAAAAAAGAGATAGAGCGGTTTAAAAAAGAAAGGGATGAATATCTTGCCTATGCCCAAAAAAGCAGGGCTGATTTTTTGAATTACAAGAAAGAGGAATCGGAGCGCATAAGAGCTGTTGTTGATTATGAGAAAGAAGAGTGGATTTTAGAATTGCTTCAAATTATGGATTTATTTGAAAAAGCGGAACAAGAAATTTCCAAAACAAAAGAAGAAAAGGCAGTGTTTGAAGGGTTTATTCAAACAGAAAAGCGATTGGCAGATTTTTTAAGAAGACAGGGAGTAGGAGAAATCGAGATCAAAGCGGGAGACCGGTTTGACCCGGAGATCGCCGAGGCCGTGGAAATAGTATCAGGAGAAGACGGGCAGGAAGGAGAAGTGGCTGAGGTTTTACAAAAAGGATATCGGTTTAAAGACAAGGTTTTGCGGCCGGCTCGAATAACGTGGAGAAAAAATCCGTAAAAAATCCTTGCCGACATTGCGTATAGGATTTTTAGGACTTTTTTCGATCCCATTGCCTAAATTGTTTTGTCGACTTCCGAAGTCGACAACCCGGACTTCTCGACAAGCTCGAAGAATAAATGTTATTGTTCGAGTCCTTCGACAAGCTCAGGACAGGCCTGTCGAGAACATTTCCTAATGTACTTCTCGACAAGCTCGAAGAATAAATGTTATTGTTCGAGTCCTTCGACAAGCTCAGGACAGGTCTATCGAGAACATTTCCTAATGTACTTCTCGACAAGCTCGAAGAATAAATGTTACTGTTCGAGCCCTTCGACAAGCTCAGGACAGGTCTATCGAGAACATTTCCTAATGTACTTCTCGACAAGCTCGAAGAATAAATGGTGGCTCGAAGAATAAATGGTGGCTTAAAGAATAAATTTTGCTTAATT
>CAYYED010000011.1:0-1719 GCA_964470785.1 uncultured Candidatus Saccharibacteria bacterium
GAAGTTGAAGCTTTGGACAGCTCTTTCCATTAAGCGGGCAGCTTGTATCCTAACTATTTCTGAAGCAACTAAAAATGATATAATCAAAAGGTATAAAATAGATTCGGAAAAGATTACGGTTGGTTATCCGGGTTATGATAAAAAAACTTTTGATTTCGGCAAGATAAAAGATAAAGACCTTAAAAGAGTCAAAGAAAAATACAGAATTAAAGGGAATTACATTCTTTTTTTAAGCACTTTAAAACCCAGTAAAAATATTGAAGGTTTGTTAACTGCCTTTGCTCAATTGAAGGACGAAAGTTTATCATTGGTGGTTAGCGGACGGAAAGGCTGGATGTTTGAGGCAATCTTTGCCAAGATTAAAGATTTAGGCTTGGCAAAGAAGGTTGTTTTTACGGATTTTGTCGAAGAAGAAAACGTCCCGGCCTTAATGGCCGGCGCCGAGGTCTTTGTTCTGCCGAGTTTTTGGGAAGGGTTTGGTATTCCGGTGGTTGAAGCCATGGCCGTAGGAACACCGATAGTTGTCGCCAATGTCGGTAGTTTGCCGGAGGTGGTTGGCCAAGCGGGGATTATTATTAATCCTCACAAGCCTAAAGATATTAGCCGCGGACTCAAGGAGGCCTTAAAAAAGAAAGCGGAATTAAGAGACAAAGGCTTTAAACAGATTATTCAATATGACTGGGAAAAATGTGCTCAAGAAGTTTTAAAAGTTTTAGTAAAAACAGGAAAGAAAAATGATTAAAGATAAAAACGGTCAAAAACTATTTCATGGTCAGTTTAAGATTAGTATTGTAGGTTATGGTTGGGTTGGTAAAGCAATGCACCAAATCTTCGGTGATTGGGTGGAGGCGATTTACGACCCTTTTGTAGCTATTCATGGGGTTGAAAATTCTAAGAAAGCGGTAAACAAGTGTGATTTAGCTATTGTTTGCGTCATGACTAAAGAGAACAAAGATTGGTCTTGTGATACTTCGATTGTTGAAGAATCTATCAAATGGCTTGAAGCTCCTGTGATTTTGATTAAATCAGCCATTCCACCAGGGACAACCGATTACCTTAAGAAGAAATATAAAAAGCGAATTGTGGTTTCTCCTGAATACTTTGGGGAATCAAGATATTTCTTACCAGAGAGATTTAGGGATCCAAGGGCTTGGCCGTTTCAAATTTTCGGGGGAGATATTAAAGATACCGATTATTGCGTGTCGGTTTTTAAACCGATTTTTCATCCTAAAACTTTTTTTTACCAAATAGATGCTAAAACTGCTGAATTAATCAAATATGCGGAAAACATTTGGGGAGCCACTAAAGTAACTTGGGCTAATGAGTTTTTCGAGATATGTAAAGTTTTTGGCGTAAGTTACAATGTATTAAGAGAAGGTTGGGCATTAGATCCAAGAGTGGAGAAAAACCACACCTCAGTTTTTGAAAGAGCCAGAGGTTTTGGGGGGAAGTGTTTCCCAAAAGACCTGAAGGCTTTAATAAAAATTTGTCATGATAAAGGTTATCGGCCAAAGTTTTTAGAAGAAGTTTGGCGTTCCAACATGAGATTTAGGAGATTAAATAAACAAAAAGAATTTTAGCTTGCGGAGTTAATGTTTTTACTAGTCCACGCTAAACGGGAAAAAATGATTAAAGATAAAAACGGTCGAAATTTAAGTTTAGATGAGGCTTTACCAAAAATAAACAAAAGGATAATAGCTGTTCTTTTGGAGTTTCAGT
>CAYYED010000012.1:0-19622 GCA_964470785.1 uncultured Candidatus Saccharibacteria bacterium
CGTCTGTGGCCATTAATCTGGAAGCAGCCAGTCCAGTGAGATTTAATCCGCTAAAAGTTGGTGAAGATGAAGTGGCAATATCCTGGGGCAAGGAAAAAGTCCAGGTTCTGTCAGAGGTTAAGTCCTGAAGTCCGGCAGAAAGAATAATCTGGTTATCTGTGCCGGTCATGGTTAGGGTTCTGTCTGCCCGCACAGCATGGCCAGTGCCTGTGGCTTGTTCTCCTAAGGTAAGCAGTCCGGTAAATCTGCCCGTGCCTTGCACATCTAGATTATAGGCAGGCGTGGAAGTGCCAATCCCCACTTTTCCGTCATTAATGATTCTCATGGCTTCTGTTCCCCCATCTGTTCCTACGGCTAAGGCGATATAGTCAGTCGTTCCTGTGTCTGAAGTTGATTTTAAGGTTAAAGAAGAATCAGCGGCCGTGCCTCCATATATAATAGCCGCTCTTGGAGTGGTTAAAGTCGGGCTGGTGGCAAAGACCAGATTCCCTGTTCCTGTTGTTTCTGTAACTGAAGCTCTTAAATTATCTGCGGAAATAGTGGAAGTAACATTCTTGCTGGCGTCTGTGGCCATTAATCTGGAAGCAGCCAGTCCAGTGAGATTTAATCCGCTAAAAGTTGGTGAAGATGAAGTGGCAATGTCCTGGGGCAGAGTAAGCGTCCACTGTCTGTCTTCTGATAGGTCTTGGGTGCCGGTTGGAGACACTATAATTCTGTTATCCGCCCCCACCATTTCTAAAGTCCTGGAAGTAAATACTCCTCCCCCGTCGTTGATTATGTCCTGGACTGATCTTTTGGCGACTACTCCCGTATCCGATACGGTTAAAACTGCGCCCGTGCTGGTGGCAATAGTCCTGATTCTGACTTGCCCGTTAATATCAAGCTTTTCTGTGGGAGAAGTGGTTCCAATGCCGAGATTTCCGCTAATCCAAGCGTCGGAGCCCACAACCAAAGCCGCCGGACCGGCGTCTAAGTCATAATATATGTTATTGGCGGCATATATAAAACCGACCACAATTAAGCCGGGGATGGTGGCGAGTAGGATGTTCTTTATTCTATTGTGATTGGTGTGGATCATAGATGATAGCGCGGAAGGACGCGGAATTTTACGCGGAATCACGCGGAAAAGGTTGGGTATTTCTTGCGGTGTCGTATACTTTGCGGATGATTTCCACGCCTCCTGGTTTTCCAAAATTAATTAGAAATCCCAGCTTATAAGACGTTGCTCTGAGATATTGCCAAAATTGCCGTATATCTTGTTTTGTAATAAACTCTTTTGTTTTAATTTCCAGCATAATCTTCTCATTGATGATAATATCAGGAACATATATTCCTATTTTTTTACCTTCAACAATAACGGGTAGTTGCTTTTCTGTCTCAAATAAGAATCCTTCTCGTTTCAATTTTCTACCAGACCTCTTTGATACACCACTTCTTTGTGCCCACATCCTAATTCCTTATACAACTCAAAGCAGCATCCTCGTATTTTGTATGACTCCTGTCTATGTAATAACTCCGTCATATTATTTTCCGCGTTATTCTGCGTTAGATTCCGCGGTGTTCTGCGCTTTAGTTCACCTCATCATACGCCGCCAAGAATATCTGGTAAAACCTGACTGCGTCATTGGTAGTGGCGGTTTTTGCCTCTATCCACCAAGCAGTGGAATCGGTAGGAATAGTTACTGCCGTGGTTGTTGCCTCTCCTTTGTCTAGGTCAGTAGAAGCAGGCACAGATAAGGTAAAAGCGCTATATGCTCCAGATGTTGTAGCCACATGAACATCAATAGCATTTGTAGTAGAAGCAGAATAGCGGAAGACCAGTTTATGAATTCTGGTTGTTCCGGAAAGAGCCGAGCTAAACGGATAATCCTCTAATGTCTTGGAAATTTGGACATAGCTGGTAGTAGCTGTTTGCGCCGGCAAATCAAAGCCAAATATCGGAATCATTTCGCGCAGAATTTGTTCGCCTGCTAATCTGCTCGCCGGACCGCCTCCTGATGTCAAAATCTGGGTAGTCGTAGTGGCTAAACGAATTTCCCCGGTCGCCGGATCTAAAATAATATCACCTGTTCCAGCAGACGAAATTGTCACATCGGTATTTGAAGGTCCTGTATATAGCGGAGAAGTAACAGAAGTGGAAAGCACTGCTGTAATGCCGGAAAATTGTCCAATTTCGGTAATATTTGGACCACCGCTACCCATAATGTTGCCCGTTAAGGTGTATCCGGCCACATAGGTCGGGTCAAGAGTACCGGTTATGCTAACATTTCCGGCAAAAGTAGAAGTTCCTGTGCCCTCAACTGTTAAATCGCTGTCGGTACCGCTTAAGGTTAAAGGGTTGGCAATGGTTACCGCACTGCCGGTATCTGTAATAGAAGAATCTGTAATAGAGCTTGTGGCAGACCATTTTGCCAATTTATTTGCCGTGCCTGTGCCGCTAACACCTGAAATCCCCTCGCCGGTAAGGGCTTGCCAAGCTAACCCACCAGCACCGTCAGTGGTTAGAACATAATTTGCCGCAGCCCCATCACTACCCGGCCAAGTATAAGCGGTACTATCGCTTGTAGCAGCTGCTTTTAATTCAATGTACCCGCTAGTGCTGCCAAGCAGTTTAATGCCTCCGCTCCCTACTTGCAGTTGGTTGCTAGCATAAGTAAAGTCGCTGTCTTGCGTAATTAAGCCAGAAGCATCGGCAAGCAAAATTCCTGCGGAAGCTAAAGTGCTTGTGTCTTGCAAGGAAATCGTTCCGGTTAAATTAGGAAGGGTGTAAGTGGTAGTGGCAGTTAAATCAGCTATGGTTAATTGTCCCCTGCCATTTGCATCGTAAAACCACAAACTAGTACCTTGGATTCCGTCAGAAGTAAAAGCAGCGCCTGAGGAGACATCGCCAACTCCAGTAATCGTTCCCAAACCCATATCTCCGGGGTCAGTCCAGCTTAAGGTGCCATCACCCGCGGTCTTTAACAGGTAATCAGACGAACCATCGTCCCCGGGCCAAGTATAAACTGTAGTAGTGGTAATGTTGGTAGGCGACTTAAAGCCAATATAATAATTTGTACCGCCAGTAAATTTTAATTCCTGGCTTGCTTCAGACAAAGAAACATGTCCGGAACTAAATAAGGTAGAAGTGGCAACTTCAAAGCCATAGCCAGCTGTTGGAGAATCTGTGGCTCCTCCTCCAACAATCAAACCGGCCGTAGCCCTGATGGTATTAGTTACCCTCTGGATGTTTTCCACAATGATTTCGTTGGTATCAATGTTGTAATATGTGCTAGCGCCAAAAAGCACGCCTGCGGCAATCAACATTGAAACCGCGATGAAAAGAAACGAAGTTAAGCGCGTGCCGCCAACGAGTTTAACTTTCGGTTTAAATATTTTTTTAATTTTTTGGTTTATAATTTTATAATTTAATAATTTAATTGTGTAATGTTTGCCGACCTTTTATTTTTTTTAACTAACTATTTGATAATGCTTTTTTGTTAACCTAATATTTTTTTCGACCTTGGGATCCGCTGATTTTACCGCTGATTACTACGCTGATTATTTCCGCTGAAAATTACGCTGATGACTACGCTGATTTGTCGCTGATCTCATTAGGTTACTTGCTTTCTTTCTGGCAGTATCGTATACAACTCGTTTAATCTCTAGTCCTGTGGGGCTAAAATTAATAAGAAACCCGAGCTTATAATGCGATCCTTTTAAATATTTCCAGAACTGCTCTTTGTCTTATTTTGTTAAAAATGGCTTTATTTTTATTTCTAATAAAATGGCCTCGTTTATAATTTTATCAGGCACATAAGTGCCTGCTTTCTTGTTTTCAAAATATATGTCTATGCGCTTCTGGTCTTCTACTGATAGTCCTTGTTTTGTTAATGCTTCTGTCAAAGCTCTATCTACTACCGTCTCTTTGAACACACCGCCAAAGGCCTTATAAACCTTAAAACAAGCTCTTCTTATCTTGTATGATTCCTGCTCGTATAAAAAATCTTGTACTTTGTTTGTGGTCATATTATATCAGCGTAAATTCAGCGTAGTCATCAGCGACCTATCAGCGGTTAGTTGATTTCATCATACGCCAATAGCATAATGTTAAAAATTCGCATTGTATAGGCACTGCTCGGAACCTTTACTTCCAACTGCCAATCATCATTAGGCAAATCTAAATACCCGCTAATATGGGAAAAGCCCTCTTCAAAAGAATCTAAATCCTGGCCTGTTAAAGTAAAGCTGTCATATTCTACTGGCACACTTGGCCTATAAATTCTCCACTCTGAATGCGAGGAAGTGGCAATATCATCAGCCATATTAATAAGAAAAACATATTTTCTTGTGCCTCCGGCCAAGGGGTCGGGAAAAGCATCTAAGCTTGTTTCAAAATATTTGGAAACTCTTTGAGAGCTGGTGGAATTAGTTTGCGCAGGCATAGTATATCTAAAAATAGGAATCGCTCCTCTAAAAACTTTTTCTCCGGTTTTTCTTACCGTAGAATCAGTGGTTGTGGAAATAAAAGTAGCTCCGCTTATGGATGCCAGAGAAGCGTCTATGGTGTTTGCGCTAAAACTAATTTCTCCGGTTATGGAATTTATTACTAATGCCTTAGAAGCAGTAATTTCTGTCTGGCTGCTATTAATAGAAATATTAAGGTAATTTTCTGCATCATATTTTAAAACAAGCTGGGGCAAAGTGGTGGTAGTAATGGTCATTGGCCCGGCCAATGACATATCACCGGCTACGGTCAATATAGAAGATGGTGTGGTTGTGCCAATCCCTATGGCAGCGCCATTATTGTAAAGAAAAGAGCTGGCTATCCAATTAGAAGCGCCGTTGCTATATCGCATTGTTTGTCCGTCGCTTCCGGATGGCATTGTCCCTGCCGGCAAGGTCTGCCATGTTCCTATTCCGGAAGCATCTGAAATAAGGGCTCTTCCTTCAGCCGCGCCTGTAAGCAATTGAAACCCGCTTGTTATAAAATTCGTTGTTTTGATTGATCCCGATACTTCCAGTTTTTCCGAGGGGGTAGTTGTGCCAATGCCTAAACGGCTATTTTCATTGTCCCAGAAAAAACCGCTATTGCCGGAAAGAGTTGAAGTTGCGGTAAAAAAAGCAACTTGCCCTGCACTCCCTTCTCCGCCGACTCCGGCTTCTTCTGTGGCAAGCAAATCATAAATTGTTCCGCCTTCGTCTTGATAATAAAGTTTTCCATCGCTTTTTACATAAAGCTTTCCGTAGCTACTAGTTTCGCTTGGTTCGTCCATATGCGCCAAGCTAATGGCTCCGGAAACAGTCAATTTTTCATTCGGGCTAGTGGTGCCAATGCCAATTAAAGAACTTTGTTCGTAAAGGATAGAGTTTCCTACGGCAGAACCACCCGTCCATTTAGACAAGTATCCCGAGGAGCCGCTTCCGCTAATTCCAGAACTTCCGCCTCCAAGAAACACAGTTGTTCCTGCTGATACTTCGCTTAAACATTTTCCCCCTCCAAGGTCGGTGCAGACATCTCCGGTTGCCTGTATTCTACCGTCAACTTCTAAGGCATAATCAGAGGCCTCTGTGCCTATGCCGACACTGTCCTGAGCATAAAAAGTTCTGGCACTCAAAAGATTACCTGCAAAAAGGTTGTCTGTGGTAATGTCTCCGGCTACATGTAGGGTGCTGTCAGGATCATCGGTCCCTATACCGACATTGCCCGCAGAAGTGATATGTATTGAAACACCATCGTACATATCACTGATTGAAGCATCACCAATTCTTTGTCCTGCAATAAATTTGGCAAGCCGATTTGCCGTTCCTCCCGGAGCGGTAACCTCGCCGGCAAGCCCTAAACAATTCCCGGTAGAAAGACAAATAGTGCCTGTCTGGTTTGGCAAAACATATGTCCTGTCTTCTGTTAGAGTTCCCAAAACAACCGTTCCTTGCAGTTCGTTCTGAAAAAAATTGAGCGTAGAAGCACCATCTCTATTTTTTAAATTTAAAGGGGCGTTAATATCGGTTTCTGCATTTATGGTTAAGTAGGGCTCGGGAAGACGAAATAAAAATTCCTCCCGCGACAAGGGCGTCTCTGTGATTAAATCCAATGGACTCTCAACTTGAGCAATTCTCCCTACCCTGCCCACAAGCGCGGCAAAAAAAGCGTCACTTTTCATAATTCCTAAAAATAATAAAATTAGCCCGGCCGCGATGCTCAAAAAAATTAACACGCTTGACAAAACAGAAACCGGAAGCCCTTTTGGCTTAAAAGAAAAACCCTCTGACAGCGACGAAGGTTCTGGTTCTTTTTCAAAAATACGAACTGACCTTTCCGGTTCTTGCACTTGTTCCGGAGGGAAAAAACTGCCGCGCCTTAAAGAAACGGTTTCTGATGGCAAGAAGGCCTCTTTGCTTTCTTCTTGCTGTTTTTTTTCTTCAACGATTTTGTGAAGCGTTTTACCTTTTTTTAACTCACGCTCAATATCAACCAAAATATCAATCACTGATTCCGGGTAAGCTCCGGTGGGTAATTTGCCTTCAAAAATTTTTCTTTTAGCAGGAGGAAGGAGCCCGAGCTTAGCATAATATCTTAAGCGGTTTCTGGGATTGCCTTTGCCAAAATCAACACCCAAAAACCTTGCCCTCTCTATTGCTTCATCAATTTTTATAAATTTTTCCTCTTCCATGCGTTTATATGGGCTAAAACAGCGTTTCCCGTCACGAGAAATTTTTATTTTAGCTATATATTAGTATATTTTATCGCACCCAATACCCCTGTCAAGGGCCTAAAAAACCGGGGTTGTGGAAAACTTTTTGGAAACGAAATTCGTTTTTTTAAATACCTTTTTTTGTAAAAAAGAAATGAAAAAAGAAAAACCCTTCCTTTAGTGGGAAGGGTAAAACAAGGTTCCTATGCAACAATCATATTATGATGTCATGCCCATATTTTTTAACAAGTCCCGCCAAATGCTTTGTTTTTTTTGTTCATTATCTTTTGAACCGATTTTTCTTTTTTTGTTCGTTTTCTTGTCTTTTTTTAAATATATTTTAGAGCGATAATACTTTTTTTTGCTTTTAATTTTTAGGTCAATAGTGGAAGAGGTTATTTTTTTTAATTTTTTGGCTGTTTCAAAAGAACACCCTGCCCCGCAAATTTGTTTTATTTCTTTTATAGATTTGGTTTTCAATAAATTCTCTAATCTTTTACTGCAAGGAAAGCCAAACTCCTCCCAAATTTTAATCAAAGCCGTTATTTCTTTCTCGCCATACTCTGGTTTTCTCTTTTTTTTCCTTTCCGGGCCCAAATATGCCTTTGTTTGTATTTTACGGATAACATAGTTTCTATTTTGTCCGGTCAGAACGCAATACTCGTCTAATAATTTAGATTTTTCTTTCTTGGTTCTTAAATGATATCTCTTTTTCTCAATAAGAGTTTTTAGATATTGGTTCCGTGAAGAAGTATCCATATTATTAGTTACATTTTAAATCATTCATAAAATACGCTGTAATTCCGTCGCGAGAAAAGCTGTTTTTACAAGCCTTTTAACTATATCCGATATATTAATATATTTTATCGCTTCCTGGTTCCGTGTCAATGGTCTTGGGTGGGAACAACTTACTCTTCGAGCGAGCGAAGCCCTAATTTCAAATCTTTGATTTGTAACGGGAATCCAGGAGTATGGATTCCCCTTTCCAGGGGAATGACAAATGGATTCCCGCTTTCGCGGGAATGACAAAAGAAGAGAGAATGACAAGAGAATGGAGAATGACAAAAGAATGGAGAACAACAAAAGAATGAAGAATAACAAAAGAATGGAGAATGACAAGAGAATGGAGAATGACAAAAGAATGGAGAATGACAAGAGAAAGCGGAAATGCTTGTCCCCGTAAGCCTGTCCCCGTGAAAACGCGGAACGTGGAACAGGAGAAAGCGGGAATGACAGGGTGGGGTGTCGTCTTTCATGTTTCAAATTTCACGATTTTTCTTTTTACATCTTTTTTATGATATAATAGATTAATATGTGGAAAAAATTTTCTGCAAAATTCTTTTTACTTCTCTGCTTTTTATTGCTCGCTATTTCGGGAAACGCATTTAATCAAACCAACGCTGCTTCTATTGGCTATTATTTTGAATTAATTGACAACGAAGCGGAAATTGGCGACATTGTTGCCCAGACAGATGAAGGAATAATCCGCACCGACACGCCTTATGACTCAAATCTCTTTGGAGTTATTGGAGAACCCCCTGTTTTGGGCTTTTATAAGCCAACACCGCAAACCGTGCCTATTATAACTTCAGGAGAAGCGCTGGTTAAGATAATAGAGGCGGACTCAATAATTAATAAAGGCGATTTTATTACTTCTTCAGAAACAACCGGGAAAGGACAAAAAGCAACCCAATCCGGTTTTGTTCTGGGAAAAGCGTTAGAAAATTTTAATGAAGAAAAAGGGCTTTTAAAAATAGATGTTAATGTACACTATGCGCACATTACTCCTCCCGATATGTCGCCGCGAGCTCTTTTTAGCCGTATTTTTAAAGCAATGGGAGAGCCGGAAAACATTCCCGAGGTTTTGCGTTACATTTTCGCCCTTCTTTTGGGCGGCGGAAGTTTTCTTTTGGGCTTTTTTGCTTTTATCAAGGCCCTGCGTAAAGGATTAGAAGCAATCGGCAGAAATCCTTTAGCAAAACGGAGTATTACCACGGCAATGATTCTTAATCTTACCGGAATTATAGTCCTGTCTTTGGCTGGACTGGGCTTAGCGCTATTTGTTATACTGTATTAATTGGCGCGGAATAACGCAAAATTTCACGCGAAACAACGCGGAAAAATAATTTATTAAAAAATATGGAAAACAATATCTTAACAATGGTCGCGGGCAATCTCCCAATTATAATCATTGCGGCGTTGACTCTTAATTTACTTTTCTTAATCTGGCTTCTCCTTGACCGTTTAAGCAGGAGAAAGACAAGAGAGCTTGTTATAAGCTTAAGGGCGTCGGAAAACAGTATTGCAGAAATTAATAAACTGATTGCCGAAGAAATGAAGCCGGTAATTCTTGAAACCAATCAAAAAATCAAACAACTTTCCGAAGAAATAATTAAATCATACAGGAGCCAAGCCGACGATCTGGTTCAAAAATTAAACTCCAAAGGAGAGGAAACATTAAAACAGTTTTCTGAACAAAACAAAAAGATTCAAAACGCTACCGAAGGGTTTTTACAAAAAATAAATTCTGAAGGAGAAAACACATTGAGCCAATTTTCTGAACATAGCAAAGAATTGAAAAAGAAAATTGAAGAACTCTTACAGGCCTCAGAAAAAGAACTCCTGGGGCTCCAACGGGCAGTCATAGACAGCCAGCAAAAGCTCCAAAGAACAGGAGAAGAAAAACTTGCCGAAGAAATTGCCAAAATCAATCAAGAGCACGAAGAAATCAAGGCCTTTCTGTTAAAAGAAGCGGAGAAAGAAATAAAAAGAGCAGGAGAAGAAACATTTGAAAAGCTCTCCCCTGCTTATGAACAGGCAGTGAAGGAAATTGGAAACCGTATCACAGCGACAAATAATGAAATTAATAACTATAAACAAAACCGATTAAAAGAAATAGATGAAAAAATTTATCAACAACTGGGAGAAATTGCCAAGGAAACCCTTGGAAAAACAATTGACCTTGCTGCTCATGAAAAATTAGTTCAGGAGGCGATAGAGAAAGCGAAGAAAGAAATATTTTAAAAGCGAAAAACTAAAAGCGCAAAGCGCCCTAGGCCGACAGCCGACTGCTTCGGCTGTCGGCCTAGGGAGGTTTGTCTAGTCCGCCGACAGCAGTCGGCCTAGGGAGATTTGCATTTTGGATTATAATTAAAAATTATACTATAGGTTATGGACCAAACATTCAAAACCTTATCAGACCAAATAATCACCAATGAAGAGCTGGGTTTTGTTTTGGAAGAAATTGGTCGAATTCAAAAAAACATTTTCAGTAAAAACAGCCAGCCCTTAAGCGAGCAAGCGGAAGAAAGCGAAAACAAGACGCTAAGAAACTGCCTGCAAGAATGGGAAGAAAGAAAATTAATTCCCGAGAACACGGATGAGCGGTCTGCTTTTTTAGAGCGCCTCAAGACGCATCTCCAAACAATTCCTCAAATCAGGATACAGGTCGCCCGAGCCCTTTCAAATAATTTTTTAAAAAACATCTCTCTTCGGTTATCTCAAGAACCGGGCGAAAAAATAATTTTAAACATAATTTTAAACCCCAAAATCGTCGGCGGAGCAATTATTGAATATAAAGGAGAATATCGAAACTTCTCATTGGAAAAGAAAATTAACGAAATAATTAGTGAAAAGAAAATATGAATGAATTTGAGAATTATTTAGAAAAAAACAAAGAAATAGGCAGAATTATCGCTTTTTCCCAGACAATAGCCCATATTGCAGGACTTCCTAATTTAAAAATCGGAGAAACGGTGGTTACAGAAAGCGGAAAAATAGGAATTGTCCACGGCTTGAAGAAAAACTTTGCCGAAGTGCTCATAATTGAGGCAAGGGGGTTAAGAACAGGAGAAGCAGTGGCCAGAACCGGAGAGCTGTTTCAAATACCTGTTAATAAAAATTTGCTCGGAAGAATTGTTAATCCGCTCTGCCAACCAATTGACGGCAAGGGGCCTATCCGAGGAGAGAAGGGCTTAAGAAAAATAGAAAAAACAGCTCCTCCTTTTATAGAAAGAAAAAGGGTAAAAAAATCTTTAGAGACGGGAGTGATGGTGGTTGATTTTCTGGTGCCCATTGGAGAAGGACAAAGAGAATTAGTCATTGGCGATGCAAAAACCGGAAAGACCACCCTTCCTTTGCAAGTTCTCGCAAGCCAAGCGCAAAAAGGAACGGTTTGTATTTATGTAGGCATAAGAAAAAAAGATATCGCCATTAGATTAATAGAGGGCTATCTTAAAACACAAGGGGTTTTTGACCAAACAATCATTGTCAATGCTACGCCCGATGATTCTCCGACCCTAAGTTATCTATCCCCTTACAGCGGCATTAGCATTGCCGAATATTTTAAGGACCAAGGACAAAAAGTAATTATTGTTTTTGACGACCTCACCACCCATGCCAAGGTCTACCGAGAGATATCTCTTTTGTTAAAAAGGCCGCCGGGAAGGGATTCTTATCCCGGAGACATATTTCATATTCACGCCGCTCTCCTGGAAAGAGCGGGAAATTTTAAAAGCAAAGAAAAAGAAATAAGCATTACCGCTCTTCCGATAGCAGAAACCCTGGAAAATGACCTTTCCGGATATACGCAAACAAACTTAATGGCAATGACAGACGGCCATATCTTTTTTGACATCAATGCCTTTAGAAAAGGCAAAAGGCCGGCCATTAATGCTTTTCTTTCTGTTTCAAGGGTGGGAAACCAAACTAAAACGGTTATAGAAAAAAATATTGCTACTTGGGTTCGGAAAAGATTATTAGAATACGAAAGGGCTTCAGAAATTGCCCAATTTGGAACCGAATTAACCGCGGAAACATATAAAATTCTTGAAGTAGGAAAAAGATTAGAAACTCTCTTTAATCAAGCGCCGGAAACCACCATTCCCCGAGACCTTCAATTAATTCTGGCAGGACTTTTAATTAACGGATTTTGGGAAGATAAATCCCTTAAAAGAATGAGAGAAGAAATTAATAAAATTTTAGAATATTGTCGTAAAAAAGAGCGTTTTCTTAAATTAAGAGAAAGGGCCGAGGCAATACAAGATATCAACCACCTTAAATTCTTAATTAAAGAACTAATGCCTGAAATTGCTAAAATAATCCTCTAACAACCTATGCCTACTCTAAAAAAAATAGAAGAGGACTTAGAAAGCGTGTCAACGATTAAAAACATTGTTCAGTCATATCAGGAAATCGCTAATTTGCGAATGAATTTAATTCGGGAAAAAGTATTAAAAAATCGAAAATTTTTTGTTGAACTATCAAGCGTCTACCAAAGGACTAAAGCGGCTTATCTTCTTTCTATAAAAAAAGGGTGGATTAAAGAAAAAAAAATCCCGGTTCACCAGCCGAAAAAAGAAAAAGTGATTATTCTTCTCTCTGCTAATAAGTTCTTCTATGGGCCATTAATTCTAAATATCTGGCAGGAGACCCAAGTGCGCTTAAGAGCAGAATTAAAGGCGAAACAAAAAAAGAATAATATTGATTTGGCGGTAATAGGGAAAGTGGGAAAATATCTGGCCGAACAAGACAATCTTGGCTTCAAAATGTTCTATTTTGAATTGGACGACGAAAACCCGGAACCAAAACAAATTAAAAAAATTATTGAATTCGTTAAAAGCTATAAAAAAATATTTGTTTCCCACGGCAAATACGATACGGTTCTTAGACAGTCCGTGGTAATCAGCGATATTTCGGGCGGCTTGCCTTCTCCAAAAAAAGGCCCAAGAGTAATTAAAAATTATTTGTTTGAGCCGTCGCCCGAGGCAATTTTAGAATTTTTTGAAAGAGAAATCATTGCTACATTATTTAACCAAACGCTCTTAGAACACCAATTGGCCCGATATGCCAGCAGAATGATTGCAATGCATCAGGCAACGGAAAACGCCAAAGAGTCGCAGAAAAAACTGAAATTGCTTGAAGCCAAGCTGCAAAAACAAATCATAAACAAAAAACAAATCGAGATCTTCGGTAATATCAATATATAATGAGAAACTATGAAACAGAATGCGAAAAATGCGAATGAATAAGGTATAATGCAAAACTACGAAACAGAATGCGAAAAATGCGAATGAATAAGGTATAATGCGAAAAAATTATGCGAAATCTCAACAAAAAAATTATTTATCCAGAATTGTCTTATAATATTAATAGCGTTTTATTCAAAGTAAAAGGAATGCTTGGCCGATACAAGAATGAAAAACAATACTGTGATACTATTGAAAAAGAGTTCAAAAAAGAAAATATCAAATATGAAAGAGAAAAAATTTTGGAAAATCCAACTCAAAATAAAGGATTTAGAAGTAGGATTGATTTTATAATAGATGATAAAATCATTTTAGAGGTAAAGGCAAAATCTTTTGTCGCGAAGGACGATTACTTTCAAATACGCAGATATTTATCAGATTTAAATTTAAAATTAGGAATATTGGCTAATATGAGACAATACAATGTGCTTCCAAAAAGAATAATTAATTCAGACAAAAACTTTTAATTTTCGCGGTTTTCGCATAGTTTTCGTAGTTTCGCATTATATTATCATGAACCAAACAGGAAAAATTATATCTATTCAAGGAAACATAGCGGAAGTAGAGTTTTATAACGGCAACCTCTCTGCGGGAGAGATTTTGGTCTTAGAAAAAAATCCGGAAGCAAAGCTGGAAGTTGTTAGCGCTGAGAAAAGAAATATTTTTTTATGCCTTTCTTTTGCCAAAACCGAAGAATTGTATCGCGGAGCAACGGTAAAAAATACCGGAAAAACTTTTGAAATTCCGGTAGATAAAACGCTTTTGGGAAGAGCAATTGATGTTTTTGGCAAACCGCTTGATAATGGCCCTGAAATAAAAACGGAGCAAAGTAAGAAGGCCTATCAACACTCTCCTATGTATCAGGAAACTATTTTTCAAAAAGAATTGGTAGAAACAGGAATAAAAGCAATTGACTTCTTCGCGCCTCTGGCAAAAGGAGGCAAATTAGGAATCTTTGGAGGCGCGGGCGTAGGAAAAACCGTTCTTCTCCTGGAATTAATTCATAATGTCGCTTTTCTTCAAAAAGGTATTTCCATTTTTGCCGGAATCGGAGAAAGAATAAGAGAAGCCCACGAGCTTTACCAGATTTTAAAGGAAAGTAAGGTGCTTCCCTCAACGGTTTTGCTTTTCGGACAAATGAATGAGCCGGCTGTTGTTAGATTTAAAGTAGGGTTCTCCGCCGCCGCTATTGCCGAATATTTTCGCGACATCCATAAAAAAGAAATTTTCTTTTTTGTTGACAATCTTTACCGCTTTCTCCAGGCAGGCAATGAACTATCAACCTTGCTCTCTATTATTCCTTCAGAAGGAGGATATCAGCCAACATTAGAAAGCGAGATTGGAATGCTCCAAGAAAGATTGATTTCAACAAAAAATGCCTCGGTTACCAGTGTTCAGGCAATTTATGTGCCGGCCGATGATATTACTGACCCCGGGGTTCAGGCAGTCATCCCCTATTTTGACTCTTTAATTATCTTCTCCCGCGACATTTATCAAGAAGGAAGATATCCTGCAATTGATATTTTAGAATCTTCCTCTTCAATCACTACACCCGACTTTATCGGAGAAAAACATTATGACACTCTTTTGGGAGCAAAAAAAATATTAGAAAGACACAAACAACTGCAAAGAATTGTTTCCATCGTCGGCGAAGCAGAACTTTCAATGGAAGAACGAACTACTTATCATCGGGCAAAAAAAATCCTGAACTTTATGAGCCAGGACTTCTTTGTGATCTCGGACCAAGCCGGCAGGGAAGGAAAATATGTGACGAAAGAAGAAGCTATTTTGGGCGTAGATAAAATCTTAAACGGTGACTTAGACAGCCACCCCGACGAATCCCTGCTTTTTATAAGCAATTTAAATGAGTTAAGCAAATGAAGTCAAAAAAAGAAGTTTTAGGGGTAAAAGTTTTTTGGCTGCCAATTGTGGCAGAAATTTTTTATCAAGGCGAAGCCATGGCGGTCTCTTCCCAAAACAAGTTAGGCAAGTTTGACATTCTGCCTCAACACACCAATTTTATCACTCTTATCTTTGAAAACATCATTATTCTAACCCCCGATAAAAAGAAAATTAACTATCAATTCGAACGGGGGGTCTTAGAGGTCAGCGGAGATGAGGTAACTGTTTTCTTGGGGCTATAACCCTGTCTATTCAAAAAATTTATTAATTTTGCCAATCATTTCCTGCAAAGTAAAATGCGCTTTGATATAATAGTCCTCTGCTCCCATTTGTAAACCCTTTTTAATTTCTTCTTCCTGTCCAAGATTAGAAATAATAATTACAGGAATTGACTCATAGGCGGCATCTTTTTTAATTTTCACCAAAAATTCATAGCCGCCGATTCCCGGCAAAAGAAGGTCTAATAAAATTAAGTCCGGCCTTAGGCCTTCTTTTATTTTTTTCATCGCCTCTTCTCCTGTCATTGCCCCTTCAACCTGAAAACCATCTTCGGATAGAGCTTGGCCCAAAAGAAGCCTTAATTCTTTTTCGTCTTCAATAATTAAAATTTTCTTTTTCATATTATAAAATGATGAACACAAGATAAAGGCGTGATGAACGCACGATTATCTTGTGTTTATCGTGTTAACATCTTGTTTTCATCAATTTACTGGCAAGGTAAAACAAAAGGTTGTCCCTTGGTTTTCTTCCGATTCAAACCAAATTTTCCCTCCATGGGCCTCAATAATGTTTTTGGCAATAAAAAGTCCTGTGCCATTACCCTCTGTTTCTGCTTTAACAGCATTGGAAGCCCTAAAAAATTTCTTTAAAATACTGCCTTGCTGGTCTTTGGGTATTCCGATTCCAGTGTCTTCAATGGCAAACCATAACTCTTCTTCTTTTAAGCGCAAGATAATGGTTATTCTTCCGCCGAGAGGAGTATATCTAACGGCATTATCAAGCAAATTTTGAACCACAAAGCTTATCTGCTCAATATCCATCCTTATCTTGGGCAATTTTTTATCTAAGACCTGAATCTCAAACTTAATCTTTTTTTTCTTAATTTCCTCTTTATAAAATTTTACTACAGAGTCAACCACTTTGTCAAAGCGGGCTGCTTCCAGCTTATAAACATGCCTTCCTTCTTCTATTTTAACCAAGTTCAACAAATTATTTATCAAGGAAATCATTCTTTTATTGTCTTCAAAGGCCTTTTGAATCAATGTTTTCTGTTCTTCGTTTAGTTCGCCTGCTTTTTCCTGCAAAAGCCGTTCTAGCATCCATTGAATTGCCGAAAGCGGAGTTCTAA
Source organism: uncultured Candidatus Saccharibacteria bacterium (assembly GCA_964470785.1). GTDB lineage: Bacteria > Patescibacteriota > Minisyncoccia > Minisyncoccales > PEYH01 > CAYYED01. The sequence goes on from CAYYED010000012.1 coordinate 15,951, forward strand.
GCTGATGGGCAGAGATAGTAACAAATTCTGTTTTCGTCCTTTCAATTGTTTTTTTCCTGGTAATATCGTGTAAAACAACCAGGGTTCCTATTTTTTCACCTTCTCTTACTATGAAAGATGAGGTAATTTCTAATATGAAGTTTTTTTCAATTTCCAATTCTTTCCTAAAAAACTCTTTGATCTCTTTTCCTAATAGATAAAAAAGGTTGTTCAGCGGAGAATGCTTAGAAAATTCTTCAACGGGCTTATTCAAAAGTTCTCTTATTTTTTCTTCAATTCCAAACATCTTTTGCGCCATATGGTTAGCCAGCAAAAGATTGCCTGCTTCATTAAAAACCATTAAACCATCGCCAAGATGGTCTAAAATACTAAAAATTTCTTCTCTGCTTATTTCTTTTTGCGTTTTCATAGATTATATATTAATCTCCTCCGGCACTTCCTCTTCAATTGGAAGGTCGAGAGGGATTTCATCTGTTATGGGCAACCCTTTTTCTAAATCCCGCAAAATTCTCTGCACCTCTTCGTTTTCCGGATTCAATCGGCCCACCTTTTCAAATTCTTTTCTTGCTTTCTCTGTCTCTCCTTGCTGGCCATACACCAAGCCCAGCATATATATGGCATTGGAGTAATCGGGCATTAATTCAACCGATGCCTTAAATTCTTTTTCCGCCTTATCTAAGTCTCGGTCTCTCCAATATAAAAGTCCTAACTGAAATGCGACACCGGAATCATGTGGAGAAGTTCTTCTGGTTTCCTGTAATCTTGCAATGGCTTCTATTAAATTCCCCTGCTGGTCATAAACCACTGCTAAAAGATAATGGGCAGGAGAATAATCCGGCTTAAGCTGTATCGCTTTGCGTAAATTTTCCACTGCGAAAGAAAGCGCTTCTTGTTTTCTGTAATCTATTTGCTTTTTAGCGGCTTCCTGGGCGATTAAAACATATGCCCTGCCTATTTCACTATAGGCGAAAGGAGAGGATGGTTCCAGCTCTATTGCCTTGCGATACGCTGACAATGCCAGCTCGTCTGCTCCTTCAATTCCTATTAAGTTGCGATAAAAGTACCCCTTAACATTCCAGTTAGCCACGTTAACAGGCACCTCTCTCGTTGCTCTATTAATCGCCTCCGCGCCCCTGGCAACCGCATTGTATGTTAATTGCTGGCGCTGTTCCTCTGTCAATTTCTCATCCCGTGAGAATATATCTGCTTTTAAAAGATATAATTGCGCCAATTCGCGCCAATAGACATCAAGTCCCGGATTAATTTCTACTGCTTTTGTCAAATAATCAAGCGCTTCATCTATCTTGCCGTCTTGCGCGCTTCTGATTCCTTGGAAATAATTTACATCCGCCCAATATCTTCTTGCCTGAATGAAAAGTGCGCTTAAACAGACCGTAATAATAAGCACGGAAGCCAGAACAAAAACGCCTGCCTTATGCGGAAAATTTGTTAAACTAATTTTTTTCTCTTTTTTTGCGGCATAAAATAAGAGCATGCCGGCATAAAGCCAGAAAGCAAACCATAAAACATAATTAAATGAATAGAAAATTCCGCCAACAAGCAGGCCTATGGCCGAAGCAAAAAACACGCCGTCTAAAAGAAAATTTTCTTTGTTTTGACAAAAACTTATAATCTTTTTACCCGCGATATAAAACGCCCAGCCCATTAAAAAAAGTAAAGCGGCTCCCCCGAATATCCCCTGGGTCATCAGCCAACCAAGGACCGCTGAGCTTCCTTTAAGAAATCTATTTCCCCAAAAAGGGGTTTGATTGATAGCAGGCGAGCGAAATTTAGAATAGTTAAAGGTAAAAGTTCCCGGACCGGTCCCCAAAAAAACATTCTTGGGACTCTCTTGAAACGCTCCTCTCAAAATATTTATTTCTGTGGCAATGCTCGGAGAAACCTCTATGGGAATGGACGGCAAAAAGCCAGAACGAAAAGGAAAAAGAGAGAAGAATATAGATAGGGTCAATAAAACCATCAGTGTCCCTATCCAGATAAAAGCATTTTTGTCTTTTGTTGTTTTAACGCTAAACGCCAGCAATATCATTGAAACCAGCGCCAAAATGCCCCAAGCGGTTCTAAAATTTATTAAAACAAGATTTAACAAAAAGATAAAAGAGCTTAAAATAAATGTTACTTTCCAAAAGCGACTACTTTTGAGAATCAAAAACAAAGAAATGGGAAGCAGTATGCTTGCCATAAGCGCAACACTGCTTATCGCTCCCATAATATTAAACAAAGCCGTCCCTGCAAAACTAAAAGGCAAAAGAAAGACGCCATAAGTCTGAAAAATTGTAAAAAGACCGGCAACCGCCCCTGAAACAATAAATAATTTTATTACAGACAAGAGTTCCTTTTCTTTCTGAAAAGAATTGGCAATAAGAAATGCAAGCATTAAAAAAGAAGCAGTTGCAACGAAACTTTCTGCCATATTCGTCGGCCACCCCCATAAGGAGCCGCCTCTCCAAAGAGAAAAGACGGTTGAAACGCCGGCCGCAATTAAAAGAAAAATCGCTGCTCCATAAAACAGGGCCTGTTTTTTAATTACAATTTTCCCTTGCAATAATTGTCCTGAAAACCACGCTCCAAAGCTTATGGTCAATAGGAAAATCAGCAAGAGATGCTTGGGGTGCCCCAAAAAATCTTGAGAAAATGTTAAAAAGAATATCGGTACCAAAAAAACGGCAAGATAAAGAGATATTTTGTTTGTCTTGTCTAAAATAGATACCGTTTGGTTATCCATAATATTAAATTAATTTTATTAATTTTATTAAAAAGCTATTTTGGCAATACGGTCCGGGTGATTCCCTGCCCAAGCCATTGAAAGTATTCGCCAAAAATCTTAAATGTTTCCTTAAAAACACCGTGTTGATGATCTATCCTCACCAGCCCGGCCTGTCCGGACTCCAACCAGTAATTTTCCAAGACCAACTCTATGTTTTCTATGCTCTCGCGCGCCAGGCCCGCCCCTTGTTCCGCAATGATTTTTATATCATAAAAAAAGCCGTTTCCTGTTCCTAAAAAATATGTAGAAAAAATCAGTACTAAAAAAGCCAGAATTGTCACCATGCCAAAATTTAATTTCGGTTTACCCGACAGCTTTCTTTGTGAGTTGTTTAGGATGCCCGACAGCTCTCTTTGTCTTTGCGAGCTGTTTAGGGAGGGGTTTTTTAAAAATTGTTCTCGCTCTCGTTCTTGTTCTTGTTTTTGTACTTCTGCTTGAAATCGTTTTTTCTCCGGCTGTTTTTGTATGTTTCTTTCAAAATACTGCTCTGCTTTTTGCACATAATCGTCTATCCATTCTTTTGTAGTTGCCCAATTTCTTCCTAATTTCACGGCTTTTAATTTGCCCTGCCTCGCCCTTAAGCTTAAATATGCCTGCGAATAAGGGCAATCCTCTGCCGCTTGAGCAAGAGAAATGTAATCATATTTTTTCATATTTCTTAGTTCAAACAAATTCTATATATCCGATACCGTATCGCATAACTAATTTTCTCAATAAAAAAACCCCTCGTCAAGAGGGAAACCTGTGGAGAACTAAAATCCCTTGTTTTCAGGGGAATGACAATGACGGTGGACCGATGACCTTTGACTATTGACTATTGACACCTCCGTCATTGCGAGGGCGTTCTCTTTCACGTCATTGCGAGCCCCGAGTGAAACGAGGGG
>CAYYED010000013.1:0-6474 GCA_964470785.1 uncultured Candidatus Saccharibacteria bacterium
GCAGAGTTTTTTATTGATACTTCATATGACAAACTGGAAAGGAATAAAATTTCTGCTACCCTAAGAAAAGTTTCTGCCAATGCCTATTTTTATATTGAAGACCAATGGTGGCAGGAAGCACCCGTAGATAAAAGAAACCAAATCAATCAGCGGTTGGAGATATTAGCCCAAGAGTTTGACCAAAAGATTTATCCGGAACTGACCGCGTTTTACGGCTCAGAATGGAAGCCGGGCATTGACGGAGATGTGCGGATTACTATTTTATTCCACCAGATGAGAGAAGATGCAGCCGGGTATTTTAGAAATACTGACGGATACAGAAGAATTGAAGCGCCCAGTTCCAATGAGCGCGAAATGTTTTATGTCAATGTAGAATATATTACCCAAGAAATCGTCAAAAGCTATCTTGCCCATGAATTTGTCCACCTGATTACTTTTAACCAAAAAACAAGGCAGCTGGGAGCAGAAGAAGATATCTGGCTTAATGAACTCCGAGCCGAGCACGCGCCTACTTTAATGGGATATGACGATGAATTTGAAAACAGCAATTTGCAGACAAGAGTGCAGACATTTATTGGAAGCCCGAACACTTCTTTGACAGAATGGAGGTTTCAAAAAAGGGATTACGGAATAATTAATATCTTTGCCCAATATCTTGTCCGGCACTATGGAGAAGAGCTTTTAAAGGACTCAATGGCCGCTCCTTATACCGGCATTGCTTCTCTGAATTATACTTTGGCAAAAATGGGCTTTGACAAAGATTTTGCCAAAATTTTTACTGAATGGACTATTGCCGTGTATGCAAATGATTGCTCCTTGGGAGAGTTTTACTGCTACACAGAAGAGCCGCTTAATTATTTGCGCGTTTTACCTTCTCTAATTTATTTGCCCGCCACCCAGCAAAGCGAGCTTTCTCTGACCTATGCCATTAAAGAATGGAGCGGGAGATGGTATAAAATTATTGGTTCTGACACAGGCATTGAGGCGGAATTCAAAGGGCTTTCTGATATTAATTATACAGTGGTTTATTTTGTAGAAAAAAACAATAAAGTTGACTCGGTTCATTTTCTTGAGCTTGATAGCGAAAGAAAAGGAATTATTGAACTTCCCTATTTTGGCCAGAATGCCCAGTCCTTGGTTGTTGTTCCTTCTATTTTAAATAAAACATCCGGGTTCATTAATGATGAGCCCTTTTGGAGATTTACCTTGAATATTTCCAGCACCGAGAAACAACAAGAGCCAAGCAATGGCAATGATAATGACGAGCAGCCCAAGCCCATTGATGAAATGACGGTTGAGGAATTAATAGCCAAAATTCAGGAAATTTCTCTGCTTATTAGCCAGCTTCAAGAAGAATTAGCCCGGATGCAAGCCCAAGAGGCAAGTTGTGCAAGCATTGATAAAAATCTTTCTTTCGGTTTAACGGATGATGCTCAAGTAAAATGTTTGCAGGAGTTTTTAAAAAGCCAAGGAACGGAAATTTATCCCGAGGGCTTGGTTACCGGCAATTTCTTAACTCTTACCCGACAGGCAGTAGAACGTTTTCAGCAAAGATATGCTGATGAAATTTTAGCGCCCTTGGGTATGAACAGCCCTACCGGAATTGTCGGGCCAAATACCCGTAGAAAAATAAATGAAATTTTAGCCAGATAGATGCCGGGTTACCTGTGTCTCCCCGCACAGGCGGTGATTTATACAGCAGTGTCATCCCCGCACAGGCGGTGATCTATACAGCAGTGTCATCCCCGCGCAGGCGGGGATCCAGGCAAAATAGCCCATTGTATATCTTAATGGATTCCCGCTTTTGCGGGAATGACAAAGAGAAGTCACGGGAACGACAAAGAGAAGTCGCGTAAGCGAGCAGAGAAACGCAGTTTTGAGCTTGTCGAGAAGAATATAAGTACCACAAACTACTCTTCGAGCTTGTCGAGAAGAATATAAGCACCACAAATTACTCTTCGAGCTTGTCGAGAAGAACCTAATCGATTGTTCTCGATTTCACTCGAACAATAAAAAAAAGCAAAAAACCCGCCTTTGGGGCGGATTCTTTGGGAACTGCGCATAGCGTCGTTATTCTAGATTGTCACTCTGACAGCATTATATCAAATATAAAAATCTTATCAAGTCGTTGGGCGTGAATAATCTAAAAGCCGTGGACGGCAGGGGAATTATACCCCTCGGCTCATGGGTGACAATCCAGAACCGGCACTACTCGCCGCCCACGGCAAATTTATTGTATTAAGGAAAAAAATAATAAATAAATTTGAATAATAATGGCATATATGAACTCCAAAACAGAAACTTTAATTGAACAAGAAAAATTAACTGTTTCGGAAAGACAAAAAACAGCATTAGTAACCGGCGGAGCCGGTTTTATTGGCTCGCATCTTGCAGACCGCTTAATAGCAGAAAACTACCGCGTCATAATAGTGGATAATCTATCCACAGGCAAAAAAGAAAATATCAATCCCAAAGCAGTTTTTTATCAAATGGATATCTTATCCCCCGACTTGTCAGGGGTTTTTGCCAAAGAAAATCCGGAAATTGTTTTTCATTTAGCCGCCCAGATCAGCGTGCGCCAGTCCACGGAAAATCCTGTCAAAGATGCTGAAACCAACATCCTCGGCTCCCTCAACCTCCTTCAAAATTTTATTAAAACCCTCCCCCTCCCTTCCTCCCCCTCCCTTGGGGAGGGGGAGGATTTAGGTGGGGGAGGGATAAAGTCAAAAGTCATCTTCGCCTCCACTGGCGGCGCGCTTTACGGAGACGCCGAACAAATCCCTACTTCCGAGGATTATCCCATTTGGCCCCTGTCTCCCTACGGCATTGCCAAAAGCACGGTAGAAAAATACCTTTATTATTACCACCAAATTTTTAACCTGCCTTTTATTTCTTTGCGTTTGGCAAATGTTTACGGTCCCCGGCAAGACCCCCAAGGAGAAGCCGGGGTAGTGGCAATATTTTGCAATAAATTACTCAATAATGAACAGCCCGTGATTAACGGCACAGGCGAACAAACCCGGGATTATGTTTTTGTGGGAGATGTTGCGGAAGCATTGTTGCTGGCAGCCAATACGCCTAAAACCGGCATGTTTAATGTGGGTACTGGTAAAGAAACTTCTGTTAATCAGCTTTTTGAGATGTTAAAGAATATTATCAGAGCAAAACAACAAGCAGTTTATGGCTCGGCAAAAACAGGCGAACAGCAAAGAAGCGCTTTAGATTATTCCAAAATTAAAAACGAGCTTGCTTGGGAGCCGGCAATTAGTTTGGAACAAGGGTTAGAAAAAACGGTAAATTGGTTTGCAAATAATAAATAATATAACAAATAACCCCCCCGGGATTATAAGGGGGTTGACAATCAATCATACCATTATTAGTATAAAGGTATAATAGCATAATAGCATATGGAAACCACATTAACCATTAAAACCAATAAAGAACTGCGGAATAAAGCCAAGAAAACGGCTAATGAACTTGGCATTCCTTTAGGCACTGTAATAAATGCTATGCTTAAGCAGTTTGTTCGGGAAAAAGAGATTCTTCTTTCGGCCAGAAATCCGAATAAGATGACCATGAGAGCCATTGGCGAGGCCTTAGCCGGAAAAAAACTGGAAACTTTTGACTCTTTCAAACAGTGGAAAAAAGAAATGCGTTCTGTTTAACAGACCTTACTTTATGTGTAAAATTACCCAAACTGGTCGCTTCCGGAAAGACCTCAAGCAGATGAAGAAGCGCGGTAAGGACCAAGAAAAGTTATTTTATATTGTGGAACTGCTTGCCCATAAAGGTCATCTGCCAACCGAATTTAGGCCCCATAAACTTAGCGGCGAATGGGGCAAGGTTTGGGAATGCCACATTGAGCCCGACTGGCTGGTTATTTATACTATAACAGACAAAGAAATTTTATTGATTCGCACCGGTACTCACGCTGATTTGTTTAATTGATACTGAGCTTGGCTGGCCCTCCCAAATTTTTGGATCTATGTATTATGTTTATGCCATTTAAAGTAGAGAAAATAAAATAATTTATATTGGCTATACCAACGATTTGAGAGAAAGACTAAAATTACATAATTCGGGGAAAGTATTTTCTACCAAACCCTATAAACCTTTTGTTTTAATCTATTATGAGGCTTATTAGGATAAAAATGATGCGTTAGAAAGGGAGAAATTTCTCAAATCGGGCTGGGGTAAAAATTACATTAGAAGGGTTCTCAAACATTATTTCCAGGTCGAAAAACTTGGGAGGGCTGGAAGCCAAAGCATAGTTTGGAGCAGGGATTGGAAAAAACTTTAAAATATTTTTCCCGGAAATTCCTCTAAATTGCCGTTGAGATCAGGGCTTTTCTGTGGTATAATGAAAAGATAATTAGGCCAATATAATTATGGATAAATCTTTACCATTAAGGTCCACTCTTTTTTGGGAAACAAATCCCCAAAATATTGATACACAAAAACATGCTGATTTTATTATCGGCCGTGTTTTAGATTTTGGAAATTTAAAAGAATGGAGGGCGATAAGGGACTTTTATGGTTTGTCTAAGATTAAGGAAGCAGCGGAAAAGCATATCTTTTCCGACCCTAAAAGCGTTAGTTTTTGGTCTATAATGTTGAATATTCCTTCAAAAAAATTAAAATGCACCCGGAAACCCTCACTCAAAACACCAAAAGCGTTCTTGATGCGATAAACGAAGCCGGCATTGCAAGAAATTTTTATTTGGCCGGAGGAACCGCTCTGGCTCTTTATTTTAGCCATCGTTTTTCTATTGACTTAGATTGGTTTTCTGAAAAATTTGATTATACTATTTCCTTTCGTCGGGAATTGGAAAAGCTTGGCAGATTAGGTATAGACAGCGAATCAGAAAAAACTTTTAATGGCTCCTTAAACGGAGTGAAAATAAGTTTTTTTGAATATCCTTATCCTTTAATTGCGCCAAAAACCAAATACGCTCAAAATGTTTATTTAGCCGGCATACCGGACATAGCAGCAATGAAAATGGAAGCCATTGCCAGTCGTGGCTCTTGTAAGGACTTTATTGATGTTTATTTTCTTTTGCAGCAATATTCCTTAGAGGAATTGCTTTCATTTATCCGGAAAAAATTCAGCAATATTGAATACAACGAGGTGCATCTTTTAAAGGCCTTGACCTATTTTGAAGACGCTAAAACTACTCCAAGGCCGGAGATGATAAAAGATGTAAGCTGGGAAGAAGTTACAAAAAAAATAGAAAAAGAGGTGCAAGCTTATTTAAATAAGGAAAATAGCGCCTAAACCGCCCTTTGGAAAAGATAAGCATTAAGCAATCCTCCCAAAAAGCGCGTGCTGATTATGGCAAAAACAATGCCCCAAATGCCCCAAAGAGGCACGAGCGCAAAAAATAAAATAATTTTTATCAAAGGAGTAAAAGTTTGAATAATATATAGTTCGCGCATTTTTTTTGCCGCCACTAGCGCAGTAGATAAAAGCGAAAAAGGAATAAGCACTAAAGTAATAGCCAAAATTTGGGCATAAGGCACGGAATCAAGATAAGCAGGAAAAAATATTTTATATGCCCATGGAGCTAAAATAGCCAAAACCAAAGCCATTGGAGCAGATAATAAGAAAAACTTTAAAAATTTTTTAAAAAGCTCTTTTTTAACAACAGAAAAATCTTTTTCACTTAGTTTGGGCAAGGCCAGAGCAGAGACCGGTATAAATTCTTGAATTCTTTGAATGGGAATCCAGGCAAAAGCATAAGTTGCCACAGCCACAGGTCCTAAAAATTGCCAAATAATGATTTTATCAACGTGCGTGGCTATTGTGTTGAGTCCCTTCATTAATGTTAAATGTTTTCCAAAAGGAATGGTTTCTTCGTCAACTTCTTTATTTTCTGTACTTTTTTGAACCCGCCAAAAAGTTAAAGCCGGAAGAATGCTTCTGGTGGCAAAATAGGCGAGAATAATAATTGCTAAATTGTCGGTTAAAAAAATTATTGGAATAAAAAAGAGCGCCTCCAGCGCATTAATAGCAATAGAGTATTTTGCCTCTAAATCAAATTTTTTTTTGCCGATTAGAAAATTAAGAGCAGTGGCAAAAATTTTAATAAAAGGCAAAAGCGCGCAGGCAATTAAAAAAGAATAGCCCAAAATGAAATTTTGGTGCCAAAAATACCAAGAGGCAGTTGACAAACACAATACAGACGCCAAAACAGACCACTTTAATCGTGTTTTTGTGCATTTAACAAGCATTCCCTCCTTGCCCTTGGCAACGGCTCTAGTCAGCGCACTTCCCATTGCCGGCAGAGAAAAAATGGCAAATATGCCTACGATTGATAAAACATATTCGTAAGCTCCGAAAGTTTCTTTATTAACCCATCGGGCAAAAGCAAACATTGTTGCCAAAGAAAAAAGCGCGGTAATGCCCCGGGAAAGAACCCACCAAAAACTGCCTTGGGCCAGGTAATTAATATCAGTTTTAAAATATTTTTCCGC
>CAYYED010000014.1:0-2882 GCA_964470785.1 uncultured Candidatus Saccharibacteria bacterium
AGCGGAGGGGAGGATTCGAACCTCCGATAATGACCAGGAATCGGGAGCCTGTCATTATTATAGAATCTTTGCAGGATTCTGCCTTAGACCACTTGGCTACCTCCGCTATCAAGGAGGTTTGTACATCTTACATCTATATTCTTAACATAACAAAAATATAGTAATCAATCAACCTCTTATTGACTCCTTTGTGAACCGCCGGCGCGAACCCTAAAAGAAGGGGTTGTTTTTTTTTGATAATCAAGAGATAATAAAAAAGTGCAAAGCATAAAACGAAAAACACAAAGCTTAAAACGAAAAACGCAAAGTTGTCAGTTGTTAATTGTCTCCCTTTGTCATTCCCGCGAAGGCGGGAATCTATAACCCGAGAGAGATTGAATCTCCGTTCCTCGATCGGGGTCGGGGACAGGTTTCACGGGGATGACAGTTGTCAGTTGTTAATTGTTAAGTTAATTTTAATATGCCCGAATTACCCGAAGTGAACACAATGGTTCAATGTCTCCGGCAAAAGGTTCTTAACAGAACCATTGTTGATGTTTGGACTGATGAAAATAATAAGATTATTAAAAAACCGGAAAAGTTTGCTGATTTTAAAGAGCAAATTATTGGAGGAAAAATTGAAAATATTACCAGAAAAGGCAAAGTGATTATTTTCACCTTATTAAATAATAATAAAACTCTTTTGGTGCATCCTAAAATGACCGGCCATTTTCTTGTCAGCCGGTGGTTTCATACCAAAGAGGGCTTAAAACCCCGGCACAAAGGCCCAATGGAAGACCCGATGAACCAGTTTATTCATCTGATTTTTTATTTAGATAACGAAGAAATGATTGGGTTTTCCGACTTACGGAAGTTTGGGCGGGTAGAGCTTTGGGATACAGATAAGTTAGACCAAGCAGAAATGATAACTAAAATAGGAATTGATGCTTTAAGCCCAGAATTAACTCTGGAAAAATTCCAGCAGATTATAAAAAGTGCTGGCAAGAAGAAAATAAAGCAGGCATTGATGAACCAAGAATCTATTGCCGGCATTGGCAACATTTATTCCGATGAGATTCTTTTTCAAGCCGGAGTGCACCCTTTGCGCAGCGCACAAGGACTGGAGGACTATGAAATTAAGGCGCTTTATGGCGCAAGGGAAAAGATTTTAGGGCACGCTTTAGCTCTTTCCGGCAGCAGCATATCTGATTTTCGCAAAGCAGACGGCACTAAAGGCGACTATCAAAAAGAAGCTAAAGTATATCGCAGAGAAGGGGAGAAGTGCTTCAAATGTTCTGCTAAAATCCAAAGGCAGAAACTGGGATCCCGCTCTACTTATTATTGCCCTTCCTGTCAAGGGTAATTCCTCCTCTTTTTTATTCTTTTCGTTAAGTGCTCGCTAACTACGATTTTTAGCGTTTTTTTATTTTCTTAATATCTGCGATTTTGCGTTGTCCGGACAAGCATATGGACAAATAAGAGACAAAGTGGACACAAAGGGGACAACTTATTTTTATTCTGGACACCCCCTTGACAAGTTTTTTAAACTGATTAAAATAAAATTAAACAAAATAAGTAATGTGGACAGCCATTCAGACAGGTAAATTTAGAACTTCTCTTCTCGGCTCCGTCCTGTTACAAATTACAAATCTGTAACAGGACTCCGCTCGAAGAATAAGCGTTATCGTTTGAGTCCCTCGACAGGATCGGGATAGACTTTGTTGAAAACAATGTGCTTCTCGACTCACTTCGTTCGCTCGAAGAATAAAGAGGCGTTCGCTCGAAGAGTAGGTATATATTACTGTTCGAGCTTGTCGAGAACATATCTTTAAAAAAGCGTGTCCAGGTGCCTGAGCAGTTTTCCTCCCTCTTCTCAGGTATCCTGACACGCTTTTTTTAGGAACTTCGGAAGTTCCCGATCTTTTGTTGGAAGTTGTTGGAAGTTAGACTCCCGGAATCTCTCCCGGAATTTCCGCTCCCGGAATTTCCGGAAAATGCTCTCTTTGTTTACTCGCGGTCGCAATAACTTTTCCCACTCGTCATTGCGATAAGGAAATTTGTCAGTAATAGACAATTTGACAGAACTCTAAAAATCTGTTATATTGAAACTTAGTACATTAAAGGAGGTTGCACATGATGGGTAAAGGTTTGAATGTAATACTTTGTGTTTTACTTGGCTCTTTTGGGGGAATCTTTTTGGGATGGCTGGTAACAAAACTATTTACCGCTATCTGTTCCAAAAAAACCCAGAATGAAGAAGAAGAGCCAAAGGAGTGATCTCCGGCTTTTAATTTATTTAGGTGGTGTTTTGTCCCGAACAGAATAACGGGACAAATACATTAAATAAAAACCGTCCTTCTCAAAAGAGGACGGTATTATTTAGGATTTGGTATATTTGGTATATAAAGAACATTAAGCATTTTTGACATAACCGAGATGCTAATTTCTTGTGTTAAACCAGCTGGTTCGCCGTCAATCTGTAGAGGCATTGGTTTGACAGTTGAAATACGTGCCTTGGTAAAATCTTCTAACAGAAACTGTTTAATTTGAGAGTGTTCCTTAAGAATCATTCTCAAAAGGTAATAAGGCAGAGTTATTTCCCTTATCTTTTTTAAAAGACATAAATTGAGTTTTCCGTCATCTATTTTAGCTTGAGGATTTATAGGGAAACCTATGCCATAGACAGGAGTATTGGTAATTGACACAAGAGCTGCTTCTCCGCGGTAGAAAAGTGTTCTGCCAAAGTAAACAGAAACCAATGGCCAGGAATGATTAGACAGCATTGTTTTTATAATCGCTGGAACATAAGAAAACAATGGTAATCTAGAAAATCTTGATTTTAGACCAATGGCCTTTTGGTTTATCTCTGCGTCTAACCCTATGCTCACAGTGTTTATAAACCT
>CAYYED010000015.1:0-2962 GCA_964470785.1 uncultured Candidatus Saccharibacteria bacterium
CCATATTCATTTTCATGTTGTCCCTCGATATTCAGATGATAGAGTTAAAATGTTGCCTAGGGGACAATATAAGGGAAATGATTTTGAAAAAGTGGTGAATCTATTGACAAAATAATTAAAATATGATATATTATAGCTGTACACTATTTTAGTGTACGAGTACATTTTAAAAAGTGCTGTTCCTGCCCTCCGGGAGCAGCCGAGAGAAAAGCAAAAAATGATTTTTTCTCGGTTGTTCCAGAAATTGTTAACTCCCCATGGAAGTTCACAAGCCCGTGCAAGCCCTGGTCTTACGCGGGCCTGTCCCGACAGCCGTCTCTTGCGCGAATGGGCCTTGGCTCCTGCCCCGCGAATCTTTCTAAAAGAAAAGTCCCCACTCGTAAAGAGTGAGGATTTTTTTGTCGGGGTGGCGGATTCCGCACCGCTTAGAGTGCGGGATAAAATTCGAACCGGGACTTATATGCACTCTTAATCAGATAGGTTTCATTTTCGGGGAAGGGAGGATCGAACTCCCGCCGCACGCACCCCATGCGCGCATCCTACCACTGGACCATTCCCCGAAGCTTTGGCGGGCAATTTGCTTGGGCGTTATCTGGCTGATTTTTTAGACAAGGTTTTTTTGCACTTTGCGCAAACCTTGATTCTTTCGCCAGAAGATAAAGTTGCCCATTGGAGATTGGGCTTTTTTTTCATTTTGGGGGAGGGGTTGTAGCGGGACATTAGTTTATTATATTTTCTCCCGACAACCGTTTTTTTTCCACATAATTCGCAAATTTTTGCCATAAAATTGATTACTTAATTTTCACCCCCTCCCTTAATCCCTCCCCCTCTAAATGAGGGGGAGGGAAGAGCGGGCCTTAATTCTTCCCCTTCCAAATAAGGGGGAGGGAAGGGTGGGGGAGGGAAAATTAAGATTTGATAATAGAATAATTATAATATAATCTATTTTCTTTGCTTTGGCAAGAGTTTTCTGGTAGAATATAAAACATATGGCCGGAATTGAATTAATTATTTTAATAATCATCTTTTTATTTTCCGTGGTTATTCACGAAGTGGCTCACGGCTGGGTGGCTTATTCTCTGGGAGACCCGACGGCAAAGTATGCGGGACGGCTTACTTTAAATCCGATTAAACACCTTGACCCGATTGGCTCTATTTTGGTGCCCGGATTTTTAATTCTAATGACCGTTCTTGGTGCCGGTGGAATAATTTTTGGCTGGGCCAAGCCGGTGCCAATAAACCCTTATAATTTCCGCGACCAAAAATATGGAGAAGCCAAAGTGGCTTTGGCCGGGCCCCTTTCCAACTTTATTTTAGCATTAACTTTTGGACTGGCTCTAAGATTTTTTCCCGTGCTTTGGGGCATACCCGGCATCAGCGCCGTCTTCTTATTTATTGTTCAGATTAATTTGATTTTGGCGATATTTAATTTAATGCCGGTGCCGCCTCTTGACGGCTCGCATATTTTTTTTACTTTTTTAGGAGAGCGGGGGAGAGAAATGAAAATTGCTTTGTCCCAATACGGATTTCTGCTTTTAATTTTCATTTTATTTTTCTTTTTTCAATATATCGTTTTGGCAGTAACTTGGCTAACGGGACTAATTATAGGTTTTCCGGTTTGACAAAATTTTTATCATTTGCTATCTTTAATTTTGCATTTTGAGATTTGCATTTTACATTTAACTGAACCGCTGTAAGCGGTGAAGGAACTTATGCCCACGATTCATCAATTAATAAAAAAAGGAAGAAAGACGAGAAAAAAGAAGAGCCAATCACCGGCGATGGGCTTTGTTTTTAATACATTAAAGAACCGGCCGAAAAAATCTCCTTCTCCTTTTAAGAGGGGGGTTTGCTTAAAAGTTTTTACCGTTACCCCGAAAAAGCCGAATTCTGCGCTTAGAAAAGTAGCAAGAGTCCGCTTGAGCAACGGCATGGAAACCTCTGCCTATATTCCCGGTGAAGGGCATAATTTGCAAGAGCACTCGGTAGTGTTATTAAGAGGCGGAAGGGTAAAAGATTTGCCCGGCGTGAGATACCATGTTGTCAGAGGTGTGTTAGACACGACCGGAGTTGAAGGAAGAAAACAGGGAAGAAGCAAATACGGCGCGAAAAAAACGTAGTAAATGATGAACACACAATTAAAGCAAGATGAACACAAGATACTAAATGATGAACACACGATTAAGGCACGATGAACACGAGATAATCTTGCGTTCATCGCGCCTCTGATCTTATGTTTATCAATTTGAAATGAGCCAAATAAAAAACAAAGAAATAGCACCCGACCCTTTGCACAACAGTATTATTATTGCTAAGTTTGTTAATTACTTGATGCAAAAGGGTAAGAAGAGTATTGCGCAAAAAATAATTTATAATGCCTTTGAGATTATTCAGAAAGAAACGAAAAAAGACCCGCAAGAAATTTTTGAAAAAGCAATTCAAAACGCTTCGCCGATATTAGAGGTGAGGTCAAAAAGAATTGGGGGAGCAAGATATCAGGTGCCGGTAGAAGTAAGCAGAGAAAGAAGGTTGGCCTTGTCGATGCGCTGGATTATTGAAGCGGCCCGAGGAGGAAAAGGAACAATGAGCGAACGGTTAGCCAAAGAATTGATAGAAACAGCGAAAAACGAAGGCAATGCAGTGAGAAAGAAAGAAAATGTTCATCGTATGGCTGAAGCGAACAAGGCATTTGCGCACTTTGCCTGGTAGGATCTTTCGCTTCGCTCAAGACAATTTAAAAATTTTCAATTTTCAATTTTCAATCAATTTTCAATTTTTAAATTTTCAATTATAAATTAGGAAATTGAGAAATTGTTAAATTCATTCGTAAATTGCCTAGCCCGCTGATCGCGGTCGGCCTAGGGAAAATTCGTAAATTGAAAATTAGAGAACAGAGATTTGCATTTTGGATTATTACTCGCTGAAGGTTTAAAAATTGAAAATTAAAAATTTATTAGAAATT
>CAYYED010000016.1:0-4148 GCA_964470785.1 uncultured Candidatus Saccharibacteria bacterium
CGCCTGACGCTGATTTACGCAGATATTTTATCAGCGTTCATCTGCGCGGGCTCGCAACATTGTTAGCCCTTGTTTAAGCAGTTTACTTGGGGCGAGCCCTTTATCAGCGTCTATCTGCGTTAGTGTGGTGTTGCCAGTGTGTTTCATCTTTTGCAGCATGATGTAAAAATGTTTCTTTAATAACTTTAATAGAATCTTTCAATAAAACTATATTTTTATATTTTGCCAAATCCAAAACATTAAGATTTTTTGCCTCTATCGCTTTTGCGCCCGGAATATTTTTCACTGCTCTTACAATGTCTTCTCTTTTTCCCGGAAAAATAATAAGAACGCTTTTAAGCGCTTCTTTTTTATCATCAAACGAACATGCCTTAGTTAAAAATTCTTCCAATTGATTTTTAATAATTTTGGTTTTCGGTTCTTTAATTTTAATATCTTCTATGACAAAAACTTGATTATTTTTCAATTTAGACGAAAAAACCCCGAATAAGGCCTTTCTTTTCATTTTAACCGGAATTTCTTTTTTATAATTCCTTTCTTTTCTGGGGCCAAAAGTTACTCCTCCCCCTACCCAAATGGGAGACCGGCGCGAACCGTGCCTGGCTCTGCCCGTTCCCTTCTGTCGCCAGGGCTTTATTCCTCCTCCTCTCACTTCGGATCTGTCTTTAGCATGAGCAGTTCCCTGTCTCTGGTTGCTTTGCAAAGAAACAAGCACCTGATGTATTAAATCAGGATTTGCTTCTATCTCAAACATCTCTTTTGGTAACTGTATCTGTAATGTTTTCTCGCCTTTTTGATTGTAAATCGCTGTCTTCATAGTTTAAAAATTGGTAATTAGAAATTGGAAATTTTATTACCCTCTAATTTCCACTAATGTCCCTTTTTTTCCGGGGATGGCACCTTTCAGAGCAATTAAATTATTTTCCTTGTCTATGCTAATTATTTCTAAATTGCTTACCGTAACCCTTTCTCCGCCCATGCGACCGGCCATTTTTTTGCCCTTAAACACTCTTTGGGGATAAGCCGAACCGATAGATCCAGGCGCTCTTTCTCCATGTTTCACGCCATGCGACTTGCCAAAACCGGAAAATCCCCATCTTTTTACTACGCCCTGAAATCCTTTTCCTTTGGAAATAGCCGATACTTTTACTTTTTCTCCCGGCTCAAACACTTCTACGGTAACAGCATCTCCCAGCTTTGCTTCTTCTATTTTAGCATTTTTTTCCCTAAACTCTCTTAAATATCTATAAGGCGCGTTTTTATTCGG
The DNA here is from genome assembly GCA_964470785.1 of uncultured Candidatus Saccharibacteria bacterium. GTDB lineage: Bacteria > Patescibacteriota > Minisyncoccia > Minisyncoccales > PEYH01 > CAYYED01. The sequence continues at coordinate 1,268 of CAYYED010000016.1, forward strand.
TTTTTTGATTCTTTTTTCTTTCAATTTTTCAAATCCAAACTGCACAGCCGAATAACCGTCTTTGTTTTCTGTTCTGACTTGTGTCACAAAGCAGGGGCCCGCCTCAACCAAAGTAACCGGAACCACTTTATCTTCTTTCCATGTCTGGCTCATACTTAATTTTTTGGCTAAAATGTATTTCATTTTATAACAAAAGTGTATTATAACAAAAGTGTAAAGCGCCCTTTGCCGACCGCTGTCAGCGGACTATGTAAAGCTACAGCACAAAGCTCAAAATGACAAAAGTTCTTTTGTTCCCCCGTTCCCCGTTCCCCGTTCCCCGTTTTCACGGGAACAGGCTTCACGGGGACAGGATCCACGAGAACAAGCATTCCCGCTCTCTTCTGTCATTCCCGCGGGGGCCTGTTCCCGCGGGGGCGGGGACGGGAATGACACTGCTGTATAGATCCCCGCCTGCGCGGGGATGACACTGCTGTGTCACTTTGCATTTTAGTTTTGCCTAGCCCGCTGATCGCTCCAGCGGTCGGTCTAGGACGCTTTTCGCTTTTTTTTATTGGAACTTGAAAATTCAAATTTGTTTTTAAAACTCGCTCATACCTGTCCTTTATAATTCCGGCACCACATTCATTAACAACGAAAAACTGGGCAGCTGCCCAGTTTCAAGGCAAACTCAACCTTAAAATCCCATCTTTTATAGTTTAATCTGAATATCTACGCCTGTCGGAAGATTCAGGTTAGTGAGGGACTCAATAACCCGCTGGTCTGCCTTACGGATATCAATCAGCCGTTTGTGCACTCTGACTTCAAATTGCTCTCTGGCATCTTTATGAACAAAAGTGGAACGGTTTACCGTATATTTTCGTATCTCTGTCGGCAAAGGCACCGGCCCAAGAACTTCTGCGCCATAACGCAAGACCGTCTCAACAATCTGTCGAGCGCTTTTGTCTAAGACCTTATTATCATAAGCCTTAAGCTTGATTCTAATCTTAGTAGCGATTTCTTCTGACTTGACTTTCTTTTGAGTAGTCATCTCTTAAAGAACCCTCTAAAACAAATATTGTTTTGTTTCTAATTAATTATTTTAGTAACCACTCCTGCTCCTACTGTTTTTCCTCCTTCTCTAATAGCAAATCTGTGCTGTTCTTCAAGGGCAATCGGCGCAATAAGTTTTATCTTCAGTTTTGCCGTATCTCCGGGCATGACCATTTCCGTTCCTTCCGGCAAAATAACATCTCCGGTAATATCGGTTGTCCTAATATAAAACTGCGGCTTATAACCGGCAAAAAACGGGGTATGGCGGCCTCCTTCTTCTTTAGTAAGAGCATATACTTCTGCCTCAAACTCTGTATGAGGAGTAATGCTTCCCGGTTTTGATAAAACCTGGCCCCTTTCTATTTCTTCTTTTTTCGTTCCTCTTAGAAGGACGCCAACATTATCGCCCGCTCTTCCTTCATCTAATATTTTATTAAACATTTCAACGCTTACGGCCGTTGTTTTTGTGGTTGGCTTAATGCCCACAATCTCCACCTCTTCTCCTGATTTAAGAATACCTCTTTCCACTCTTCCCGTAGCTACCGTTCCCCTTCCTTCAATAGAAAAAACATCTTCTATTGCCATTAAAAACGGCTGGTCAATAGGTCTTTCCGGCTGGGGCAAATAATCATCTAATGCCTTGGCTAATTCCAATATTGGTTTTATTGCTTCATCATCCAATGAACTTGCTTCCGCTGCTTTAAGCGCAGAGCCGCGGATCACTGGAATTTCGTCTCCGGGAAATTCATATTTTTTAAGAAGTTCCCTCACCTCTGACTCAACCAAATCAATCATTTCCGGGTCGTCCACTGCGTCGCATTTGTTTAAGAAAACAACGATTCCGGGAACGCCTACCTGTCTTGCCAGCAAGAGATGCTCTCTGGTTTGAGGCATAGGCCCGTCTACGGCCGAAACAACCAACACCGCCCCATCCATTTGAGCAGCGCCGGTAATCATATTTTTTATATAGTCAGCATGGCCCGGACAATCAATGTGGGCATAATGCCTTGCTTCTGTCTCATATTCTACATGAGAGATATTGATAGTAAGCCCGCGCGCTTTTTCCTCCGGAGCAGCATCAATCTGACTTACATCTTTTTGAGACGATTTAAACCCCTTAAGGTGCAACGCCTTAAGCAGGGCCGCTGTCAAGGTGGTTTTTCCGTGATCCACATGACCAATGGTTCCCACATTTAAGTGGGGCTTTGTTCTTTCAAATTTTTCTTTCTCTGCCATAATTTTATAAAAAATTAATTATTATTACCGCAAAACTGACGCCAAAAATTACTTAACTGCCTATCTTTATTTATATATAACATTAAAAGGGTAAATCTTCAACCCTTAATTCATCCACAGGCAATTCCTCTTTGGTAATCAGATCCATTCTTTGGTTAATTTCTTTCATCTCTTTATTCTCACCTTCTACCTTTTTCTCTTTTTTGTCAAGATCAAACTGTTTCTGAACGCCGGAATGAAAAGGAGAAATAACCATAACCGGCTCTCCGTTTTCTACAATAATCATCTTTGCCCCCTCCCTTTGCATGATTTCTTTTAATTGTTGCAATGTCATATTATTGTTAGGTTAATTATTAAAATTTCTAAACTAAAAAAGTAATTTTCAATTTTCAATTCTCCCTAGGCCGACCGCTGGAGCGATCAGCGGGCTAGGCAATTTTCAATCAATTTTCAATTTTTAAATTTTCAATTGTAAATTAGGAAATTGAGAAATTGTTAAATTCATTCGTAAATTGAAAATTCGTAAATTGAAAATTAGAGAACAGAGATTTGCATTTTGGATTATTACTCGCTGAAGGTTTAAAAATTGAAAATTAAAAATTTATTAGAAATT
>CAYYED010000017.1:0-24640 GCA_964470785.1 uncultured Candidatus Saccharibacteria bacterium
TAATGTTTTCAATTATTGGATGTTGTATTATCCAATTTGTAGCCACACTGCCTCTTGCAAGCGTCCCATCAAAATCTGACATTAATATGTTTTTCATAATAACCAACCTCCTACGAATCAATTTTTAAGGTGCTAAAATATATTAAATATTATATACTATTTTAACCATCTTGTAAATAACTTCTCTAATTCCTCGGGATTTGCTCTGCCTTTTGTTTTAGCCATAGTTTTTCCAATAAGAAACTGTAAGGCATTATTTTTGCCATTTTTCCAATCTTCAATTGCGGCCGGGTTCTCGGCAATAACTTCGGTTACAATTTTTTCCAACTCTTTTCCGCCGCATATTTCACTTAAATCGGAACCCTCAATAATGTCTGACGGATCTCTGCCCGTGTTAAACATTTCTTTAAGCACGCTTTTGGCAATATTGCTGGTAATATTATTAAAATAAGTTAAGGAAATGAGTTCAGCAAAATTTTCCGCAGTAATTAAAAACTTATCTGACTCTACCGACATATTGCCCAATAGCCCTGACAAATCACTAATAATATAATTTGAAGCAATCTGCGCTATTTTTTTATGCTCTTTTTCTGTAAGTGATTTTTTTTCTTTTTTGACTTTGACCCATTCCCTTATTTCAGACATTACTTGCTCAAAATATTCTCCCAAGTCCCTGTTTTGAACAAAAACTTCGATATCTTCAGGTTTAATTCTATACTCCTCTTTAAAGCGCCACCTTTTTTGTTCGGGCAATTCTGGTATTTGGCTTTTTATTTTTTTTTGTTTTCTCTTCTTTGATAACAAGGGGTGGCAAATCCGGCTCAGGAAAATAACGATAATCATGCGCCTCTTCTTTTTCTCTCTGGCTTACGGTGATTCTTTTTTTACTATCCCATCCTCTTGTTTCTTGAACCACTTTCTCCCCTGCCCCTAACACCTCTAACTGCCTTTTAATTTCATACTCTATGCCCTCTTCAACTGCTTTAAAAGAATTTAAATTTTTTAATTCTACCTTTGTTCCTAATTCCGAAGCATTTTCTCCGGCTAAAGAAACATTGACCTCTACGCGCATTTGCCCTTTTTCCATGTCAGCATCAGAAACCCTTATATATCGTAAAATTAGTTGAAGTTCTTTGGCAAAGGCATAGGCCTCCTCTGCGGTAGAAAAATCCGGTTCAGTTACAATCTCCATCAAAGGCACTCCTGCCCGGTTAAAATCAAGCAAAGAATCCTGCCCTTGATGAATAAGCTTGGCCGTATCTTCTTCTAAATGAATTCTGGTAATACCAAATTTTTTACTGCCTATCTGAAGTCCTCCTTTTTGACACAAAGGAATGGCGTATTGAGTAATTTGATACCCTTTGGGCAGGTCAGGATAAAAATAATTTTTTCTTTCAAATTGCGAATTCTCGGCAATTTGACATTTTAAAGCCAAACCGGTCTTTATCACCAGTTCCAATGCCCTTTTATTAATAACCGGCAAGGTGCCCGGATGTCCCATACAAATCGGGCAGACATTAATATTTGGCTCTTGGGCAAAAGGATTATTCGCGCAAGAACAAAACATCTTAGAATTGGTTTTAAGCTCCGTATGAATTTCCAGTCCGATTGTTGGTTTGTATTTCATAATAATACGAAAAAGTAAAATCCGATATTATTTTATTATAACAAGGTTATTTTAAAAAAGAAAGATAACAGGGCCTCTGTCGAACAGAAGCCCTGTGAGTTTATGTGCTGATTTTGGGACACAAGAACGCTTCTTGTTAACAACCAAATTATCAAACAATGCAGGCATAAGTTTTTGTGCCTTGACCCGTGCGTAATAAATAAAGCATACGGGAAGCAAAAATTTTATTTCCTCTCCAGAATTAAAAAACTGTATGGAGGATTCTCTCCTTTGCCCTGGTGTTCCTCTTTCCAAACTATTTTCCAATCTCTATAAATAAATGCCGGAAAATAAGTATCACCTTCAAATTCAGCTTTTATCCATGTCAGATATATCCGACTCGCCTTATCAATAAATTGGTTAAAAACTATAGCTCCTCCTATAACCATTATTTCGCTCATATTGCCGGCAATCCGTAGCGCTTCTCCTACAGAATTAGCTACCACGCATCCCGGAGGTACATACAATTCATTGCGGGAAAGAACGATATTAAACCGATCCAATAATTTTCCCATGGTTTCAAAGGTTATTCGCCCCATGATAACTGTTTTGCCAAATGTAAGAAGTTTAAAGCGTTTCATATCTGCGGGCAGACTCCATGGCAAACGATTTTTGTTGCCAATAAGCCCGTTATTATCAACAGCTGCTATTATTGATATCATTCTATTTCCTCCTCTTTAAATCGCCATATTTGCTCGCATAAATGGATGGTGTTGATATCCTTTAATATCAATATCATCCATTCTGAAATCATCAATATTCTTTATATTCGGATTTAATACTAATTTTGGCAAAGGATACGGATCCCTCTTCAATTGTTGTCTTACCTGTTCAAAGTGATCAAAATAGATATGGGTATCGCCGGTAACATGTATAAGTCTAAAGGGCTTAAGCCCTGTAACTTGAGCTACCATATGCAAAAGTAATGCATAGGAAGAAATATTAAAGGGCACCCCTAAAAACATATCAGCGCTTCGTTGAACCATCATCACAGAAAGTTTGCCTCTGGCAACAAAGAATTCAAAATAACCATGACAGGGACAGAGAGCTGTGGCCGGTGGATACTGTTCAAAAGCGTCTAATTCACCCGGGTTCCAAGTGCTTACTAAAATACGCCGGCTATAAGGATTGTTTTTGATTAACCTTATTGCCCTATCTATCTGGTCAATCTCTCTGCCATCTACTGTTTTCCAGCGGCGCCATTGAACGCCATAGGTCCTACCTAAATCTCCTACAAACGCAGCATACGGTTCCCAGTAAGAAGAAATAGCATTCTGATCCCAAATATGGGAGCCAAGTTTCTGAAGCTCTCTCACATCAGAACTACCGCTAAGAAACCACAGAAGTTCTGCCTTAATTGAGTTGAATACTATTTTTTTCGTAGTAATAATCGGGAATCCGTCACCCATGTCATATTCCTTTGTTTTGGCAAAAATAGCTATCGTGCCAACGCCGGTTCGATCTATCCGCGGATCACCATCCTTCAATGTTTCTTTCAAGAGTTCAAGATATTGTCTCATTTGGTTCCTCCTTTATAATTTCTTTGAGTTGTTAATCCTTGTCCGATTTCGCGAGCTCTGACGATACTCGCTCCCAAATAATTTCGTGAATCGCTTCTCTGTTCTTTAACTTCCCCTGTTCGTCGAGACACTCAACCACATAAAATTGTTCCGGAAACTCCTCGGCTGCTTCCAAATACGACTCAAGAGCTTGGGCTAAATGTACTAAATCCTTCTCGTGAATATCCCTGACCCTGTCCCCGAGATATGCCCTTCTTTTTGTAAGCTTTTCTCTATCTTGTATTTGCGGTGCGAGCTCTCTGCTTAATTCCGGCGAAGTTTTCAGAATAAAAGTGATATTTGGTTCGGGAATGCCAAAAAGGCCGTATTCCAAATCATGCAACCATTGCACATACCTTTGTCTTTCTGCTTTGTCTATGATCTTTCCTCCTTGATGGCCTATGTTAGCAGCCACATACCTGTCAGAAACAACTATTGCGCCCGATTTAAGCCACTCTCGCATACGGAACGAAGCATCATACCTGTCAAAGGCATAAAACATAGATGCTATCCAAGGACCTACCTCTTCGGAACTTCCGTATTTTCCATTTAGATACTCTTCTAATGGCCCAGCGGATTTACTACCGTATTGCGGAAAATCAATGGTCTCTACTTCGTATCCTTCGGCTCTTAGCCGCTCAACTAGCAACTTGGTTTGTGTTGCTTTTCCGGAACCGTCTATTCCCTCTATAACGACGAGCTTGCCCTGTTGCTCTCCTACTTTTGCTTCTTTGTCTTGCATATCTCCTCCTTGTTTTTTCCTTTTTAAGGTTCTGTTTTCTCCCATGGTATATAAACTAACATTGTTAATTGTTTAAAACAGCGTGTATCGCCCTGGCGACGCTCGAATTCCTATTAGCATTCAATCCCTTCGACAAGCTCGAAGAGTAAGGGTAAATATTACTGCTCGAGTCCTTCGACCCGCCTGCAACGCTATGCTTGCATTACGGGCAGACAAGCTCAGGACAGGTCTATCGAGAACATTTCCTAATGTACTTCTCGACAAGCTCGAAGAATAAATGTTACTGTTTGAGTCCTTCAACAACTGCAATATAATTACTGTTCGAGCTTATCGAGAACATTTCCTAATGTACTTCTCGACAAGCTCGAAGAATAAATGGTGGCTCGAAGAATAAATGGTGGCTTAAAGAATAAATTTTGCTTAATTATTTAAATCCTTATGGATCCGGCTTTCTTCCGGGGTTTTATCTCCAAAATATTTTGAGTCCTTTTTCTTAAAATATGATTTTTCTGCCGGAGAACTTAATGTCTCAAAAGCAATCTGGCAGATCCTCGCTTTAGGATAAAGCAGTATCGGAAGCATTCCAATGTTGGAAATTTCTAAAGTCAGCCGTCCTTGAAAGCCGGGGTCAATATATCCGGCCGTAGAGTGAACGATTAATCCCAGCCGCCCCCAACTGCTCCTGCCTTCAATTCTGGCGCCTATGTCCTCGGGCATAGTTATTTCCTCTAAAGTAATTCCTAAAATAAACTGCCCGGGCTGTAAAACAAAGGGTTCTTCTTCTTTGATATAAGATAATTGGGTGAGATTATGAAAGGTCTCAGGATTTCTCGGGTCAATATAGGGCTTGGTGTGATGGTTAAAAATCCTTACCTCTTCCCCAAGCCGAAAATCTACCGAAGCCGGGCCTAATTGAATATCCCAGTTTGGTTCCGGCACAACCTTAACTTTTCCTTCTATAATATATCTTTTAATATCGCGGTCGGAAAGCAACATGAATAAATTTTAAATTACAAATTTTAAATTTTTAAACAATTTCTAATTTTAAATTTCTAAACTTTTTTAACAATTGTTTGAAAATTAATTTATTGAAAATTGAATATTATCTTTAAATTTAAAATTAAAAATTAGTGCTTGGGGGCTTGTACTTTAATCTTCTATTTCTACTCCCATTGCCCGAGCTGTGCCGGATGCTATTTTCACTGCCTGTTCCAAATCCTGTGTGTTTAAATCAGACATCTTGGTTTTAGCGATTTCTTGTATTTGCGCCTTGCTGATTTTAGCCACTTTTTTCTTATTGGGCTCTCCTGACCCTTTTTCAATGCCGGCTGCCTTTTTAATTAATTCTGACATCAACGGTTGCTTTAATTTAAAATCATAACTCCTATCTTCATACACGGTAACTTCTACGGGTATTTTGGTACCCATTTGTTCTTTGGTGGCATCGTTAAATCTCTGGCAAAACTCGCCGATATTAACTCCGTGCTGAGCCAAAGCAGGCCCAATTGGAGGCGCGGGATTGGCTTGTCCTGCCGCAATTTGTAGTTTAATTTTTGCAATAATTTTTTTTGCCATGGTTGCTAATAAAGGCAAGCCCGATTCGGAAGAAACTTCTCAAATGGACTTACTAAAAAATATTATTTATTTAAATGCACAAACTAATTTTATGGCGCAGCCTGAATGCTACAACCATGCGCACCCCGCCCTAAATTTTCTTGATTTGTAAAGAATCCAATTCCACGGGCGTATCTCTGCCAAACAAACTCACCATTACCCAAACCTTTCCTTGCCCTTGATCAATTTCCGATACTTTCCCTTCATAATCCTTAAACGGACCGTCAACAATTTTCACCGCATCCCCTATCTCCACGCTAATTTTATACTTGGGCTCATCTTCTTTGCTTCTTTTTAAAATCTCGCTTATTTCTTCTATGGACACGGGGATCGGCGTTGTGCCCGCACCAACAAACCCGGTAACATTGGGAGTATTTCTCACCACATACCAAGAATCATCGGTAACAACCATCTCTACTAAAACATATCCCGGATAAATCTTCTCTTCTACGGTCCTTCTTTTACCGTTTTTAATTTTAATCTTTTTCTCTTTAGGAACCAAAACATTAAAAATTTTATCTTCCATGCCTAAGGACTCAACCCTGTGACGTAAATTTTTGGCTACCGAGTCCTCATATCCGGAATAAGTATGCAGAACATACCAATTCTTTGTTTTGGGAATTGTCTGTTTTGGCATAATTGTTTATGAAAATAAAGCGACTATCTTTCTCACAATGGCACCGAATAATAAATCAAAACCGCCTAAAAATATAGCCACTGCCGCTGATATAGAAACAACGATCAAAGAATATTTGATTGTTTCTTGGCGAGTGGGCCAATTAACTTTTTTGGCCTCGGTCTTTACCTGCTTTAAATACAAGCCAATTTTTTGCGGAACACCGGAAATACTCATATTATTTTAATAAGTTTACATTTATGACGATCGTCAAAATTATTATACCCATCCCCCTCCTTCCTCCCCCTTCCCCAAGGGAAGGGGGAGGATTAAGAAGGGGGAAGGGACAATGCTTCATTCAAGGGCCCTTAGGTTAAGACGAGCTTAGCTCAGCCCGAAATTATCATCGTCATCGTCATTGTCATTGTTATCGCCTGCTCCGTAGGAAGCTTGCTCTCCTTCGGGATCATCGTCATGGTCATTAGTCATTCCTAAAAACCCCTTGGGCGGGGTCTCGCTCTCATATTAGCACCCCGAGTCCAAATGTCAACCTCATCGGATAGCATATTGCCAACACTCCACTCCCCGCAGATTTATCCGCCCGCCATCGCAAGCTCAGGCGTTGCGGGCGGGCGCTGATTGCGCTATATGTCCAAATTCTTTACATCTTTAGCGTGCGCTTGGATAAACTTTTTTCTGGGCGCCACTTCTTTTCCCATAAGAATATCAAAAATATGGTCTGCTTCTTTAGCATCGTCTATGGTAACTTGAAACAATATTCTGTTTTCCGGATTCATTGTCGTCTCCCAAAGTTCTTCGGCATTCATTTCTCCCAACCCTTTATACCGCTGGATATTAATATTTTTCACCTCTTGTTTATTCATATCATCTATAATTTCTTTTCTTTCTGCTTCATTGTAAGCATATTCTGTTCTCTTGCCCGATTGAATCTTATATAACGGCGGCCGGGCAATATAAAGATATCCCCTATCAATAACCGGTCTAAAATAACGGTAAAAAAGCGTTAGTAATAGGGTTTTAATATGATTTCCATCAGAATCTGCATCTGCCATAAGGATTATCCGGTGGTATCTTGCTTTATTAATATCAAAATCCTGGGCAATGGCCGTGCCCAAGGCAATCACCAGGGACCTTACTTCTTCAGAACTTAAAATTTTGGTTAATTTTGCCCGCTCTACATTAAGAATTTTTCCGCGCAAAGGAAGTATTGCTTGAAACCTTCTGTCTCTGCCTGCTCGGCAACTGCCCCCGGCACTTTGTCCTTCCACGATGAACAGTTCTGACTCTGCAGGAACTTTAGAAGAACAATCAGCTAATTTTCCCGGAAGCGTCAAGCCATCTAAAACCCCTTTTCTCAAGACCGTCTGACGGGCGGCAGAAGCCGCTCTTCTGGCTTTAGCTGCCAAGAGGCAATTTTGAATAATGATTCTGGCGTCCTGCGGATAATGTTCAAAGTATTCCATTAATCCCTCATACACTACTGCTTCCACAGCTGTTTTGGCTTCCGGATTTCCCAGCTTGGTCTTGGTTTGCCCTTCAAATTGCGGTTCTCTTACTTTGACGGAAACTACCGCATTAATCCCCGCTCTAATATCTTTGCCGGTAAAGCCCTCTTCATCTTCTTTAAGAAAATCATTCTTTTTAGCATACTCGTTAATCGCTCTGGTTAAAGCGCTCCTAAATCCGGTCAAGTGGCTTCCGCCCTCCAAAGTAAATATATTATTGGTAAAACTTTCCTCATAACTTTCCTGCTCTTGAGTGTATTGAAAAGCCGCTTCTACTAATACTTCCTCCTTTTCTTTAGCAATAAAGAACGGCGTTTCGTGTAAAACAGGATTTTCTCCGCAAAGATATTTTGTATAAGAGCGTAGTCCCCCTTCAAAATAGAAAACATAATTAAATTTATCATCTTCTTTGCGAAAATCATTAAAATTTATCTTAGTTCCTTTAGTAAGATATGCCTGTCTTCTTAAATGATTAAGGATGGTTTTTTTCTCAAAAGTAATATTCCCAAAAATTTCTTTATCCGGCTGAAAGGTCACGGTTGTGCCGGAGTTCCGACACTTGGCTCCCTTTTTTATTTTTTTCTTGGGTTTTCCCCGAGAAAACTCCAGTATATGCCAATACCCGTCCCTACAAACTTCTGCTTTCATATATGAGGAAAGAGCGCAAACAACGGAAACTCCTACACCATGCAAACCGCCTGACACTTGATACACTTTCTTTCCAAACTTAGCACCGGCATGCAAGGTGGTCATTACTGTTTCTAAGGCAGACTTTTTGGTTTGTGAGTGGATATCCACCGGAATTCCCCTGCCGTTGTCAGAAACCCTTACCATGTTGTCCGGAAGAAGCGTTACTTCTATTTCATCGGCATATCCGGCCATAGATTCGTCTAGTGAATTATCCGCGCACTCCCAAATCAAGTGGTGCAGGCCGTCAACGCCGGTAGAGCCAATATACATTGCCGGTCTTTTGCGGACCGGGTCAAGCCCCTTTAAAACAAAAATGTCTTTTGCGCTATATTCACTGCTGTCTGTTTTTCGTTTACTCATAATTATAAATATAATGCGAAACTACGAAAACTATGCGAAAAATGCGAAAAAATTAAGGATAATGCGAAAAATAAAAAATCTTTTTGCGGTTTTCGCGTCTTCTTTCGCGGTTTTCGCATTATTACTTTTATCTTCTTACCTCCCACCCCGGATTTTTCTCCAGAGCAACAATTGTTTTTTTCTGAAGCTCATTTACTTCTTCCGGTCTTAACGTTTTCTTTTGCGACTGAAAAACGATATGAAAAGCTAAATTCTTTTTTCCTTGGGGTAATTGTTCTCCTTGATAAATATCAAACAAATCAACATCCTGCACCAACTCTCCTCCGCTATAATAAATTATTTCCATTACTTCGTCTATTTTAGTCTCTATAGGGACCAGAACGGCGATATCCCGCACCGCAGAGGGATATTTAGAAACAGGGCGATATTCCCTCTCTTCGTTACAAAATTGGATTAGCAAATCAAGGTCAAACTCAAAGCAAAACACACTGCCCTTAATCCCGATTTTATTCAAAAATTCTTCTGAAATCTCTCCCAAAAAACCCACCTCTTTTCCGTTTATTTTGATTTCCGCAGAACGAAAATTATTCCAAAGTGCTTGAGGGCTTTCTTCTGAAGTGGCTGAAAATTGGTCATAATAAATATCGCTGATGCCTAAAGAATGTAAAAGAAAATCTACCAGTCCTTTTAAAAACAAAAACCCTTCTTGTTTTTTTTCTCCGTAGATAGCGCCGGCCAGACACTTCTTCTCCGTTGCCTCTTTGCCTCTTTTTCTAAAAATTTTTCCGGTTTCAAAAATCTTTATCTTGCCGGTTGATTTAATGTGTCTTAAATTTTTTTCAATACTTGCCAAAATATTTAAAAGTAAAGAGGGACGAAGATAATAAAATTCTTTGGAAAACGGATTTTCTAAACCAACCTGTTTCCAATCAAGATAATCCCCTTCTTTTTGCGGAATAAAAGAATAATTATATGTCTCAATAAATTTTTCTTCTTTCAGTAAGTCCTTGATTTTATTTTCCCAAGCTATTTCTTGATTTCTTTCTGCCGGCACCAGTGCGGCAACTGGAAACCTAGAAACAATATTCTGATATCCATAAATCCTGCCGATTTCCTCAATTAAGTCCTCCGGTAAAATTATGTCCTCCCTATCCGAAGGAATCTCTGCTTCTATTTTTTGCCCTGCCTTCTGTTTTGCTTTAATCTGCAAAGCACTCAAAATGCTTATTGCCTGGCTGATAGAAATATCCGTGCCTAATAGCTGATTAAGATAATCAATATCAAGCACAATTTTTCTTATTACTGCCTTTTGAGGATAAAAATCTATTTTTCCTTTTAAGACCTTCCCTCCGGCAGTTTCCTTTATTAAGGAAACCAATCTATCAATGGCAAATTCTGCAAGCTCTGTATTAATGCCGTGCTCAAACCTAAACGAAGCATCTGTTTTTAGTTTTAGTTTCTGCGATGCCTTTCTAATTGAAATCGATTCAAAATTAGCTGATTCCAAAAAAATATTTTTTGTATTTTGGTCTATGGCAGCGGCCTGCCCGCCCTTAATTCCGGCAATGGCCAATGGTTTTTCTTCATCGGCAATAACCAAAATATTTTCACCTAATTGATATGTTTTGCCATTTAATGCCTTAATTTCCTCCCCTTTTCTCGATCTTCTAATAATAATTGATTTTTGATTTTTGCTTAGTCCGCTGATCGCTTCAGCGGTCGGCCTATGGATTTTTGACCCCTTAACAGAACCTTCAGTTTTGTACGGGGCATGCTTTTGATTTTGAACGCTTGAGATTTTATCAAAATCAAAGACGTGAATCGGTTGCCCTGTCTCCAGCATTACATAATTTGCCGCATCAACAATATTATTAATCGGCTCAAGTCCACAGGACTCCAATCGTTCTTGAATATATTTCGGCGAAACGCCCACTTTAACTTCAAACAACATTCTGCCAAGATATCTTTTACAGTCCTTACTCTGCGTTTCTATTTTGGCAAAGTCCTGAATTTTTTCTTTGCTTTCTTCGATTTTTTTAATTTCTATTTTTGACATCCGCAATGGCTTCCCCGTGATAGCAGAACATTCCCTGGCAATTCCTAAATAAGACAAACAATCTGGCCTGTTCGGCGTAATATCAATATCGAAAATCCAATCATTGCCTGCTTTTTTTACATCCTCCACCTCAAAAATGTGAAGCGTTAAAAGCTCGGCCAATTTTTTCGGCTCGGGCAATTTGTTCTTAAAAAAAGATTGTAGCCAGTTATAGGAAAATACCATATTCGCTTTACTTAAATCCAAAATGCAAACCCCTGTTCTCTAATTTTTAATTTCTAATTTTTAATTCTTTTAAGCGTAAAGCGCCTGCCCGCATTAGCTGCGCTGAAAGCGTTGCAGGCGGGCAAAACTACAGCGTAAAGCTCAAAATGACAAAAGCTCTTTTGTTCCCCCGTTCCCCGTTCCCCGTTCCCCGTTTTCACGGGGACAAGCTTTACGGGGACAGGCATTCCCGCTCTCTTCTGTCATTCCCGCGGAAGCGGGAATCCATTGTTTGGATCCCCGCCTGCGCGGGGATGACGCTGCTGTGTCATTTTGCACTTTAATTTTTCGCTTTTTTAAAAATTGTTTTCTAATTTGAAATTTGAAATTTTAAATTATTGTCAGTTGTTGGTTGTTGCTTGGTTTGTGCTTAGAATTGTCTCAAAAACCTCAAATCTCCGCTATACAACAATCGCACATCGTCAATTTTGTATTTCATCATTGCTAATCTATCCAAGCCCACTCCAAAAGCAAACCCCTGCCATCCTGTTTTTTGGTTAACACTTTTGGGAATCAGTCCTCCTGCTTTCAAAACATTGGGATGCACCATCCCGGCGCCCGCTACCTCAATCCAGCCCCGTTGAGAACAAGTGCTGCAACCCTTTCCCATGCAAACAAAACAATTTATATCTATTTCAAAACTCGGCTCGGTAAAAGGAAAATAGCTCGGCCTAATTCGTATGGAAACGTTTTTTTGGAAAAATAATTGAAAAAATCTTTCTATAATCGCTTTAAAATTGGCCGCGCTGATATTCTTATCCACCATCAATCCTTCTAAGTGATAAAAATTCATTTCATGGGAAGCATCTGTTGCTTCATATCTAAAAACCCTGCCCGGAATAATGATGCGAAAAGGCGGATGATTTTTTTCCATATACCTAATCTGCACCGGACTGGTATGCGTCCGCAATAAAAGCGCGGAACTACGCCGAACCCTGAACGCAGAATTACGTTGAACCTTTCCGCGTTCTTCCGCGTTAATTTCCGCGTCATTCCGCGATTTTAACCAGAAAGTGTCCCACCTGTCCCTTGCCGGATGGTCTTTGGGAATATTTAAAGCGTCAAAATTATACCATTCAGTTTCTATTTCCGGACCTTCGGCAACCTTAAATCCTAAAGAAGAAAAAATCTCCTCTGCTTTTCTAAGAACTTGAGTAATCGGATGAAGATGCCCCATTTCTCTCTTCTTTCCGGGAATAGTAACATCCAGCTTATCGTTTTGCTGGAAGTTATTTTTGCCTTTTTCTTGAATCATTTTACTTGCATGTTTGCCCTCCGGGCAAGCCATAACTTAGATTTATGCAATGTTTTCCTCCCCCTTCTTATCTTTATTTTACCCCAAATCCAACTAAAAATCAAACAGCAAAATCCCCTGTTTTCCCCAACTACCTTACTTTTCCGGAACTTCGGAAGTTCCGAAATTGGAACTTCGGAAGTTCCGAAATTCTAAAAAAGGGACACTTCCCCCCTTCCCCCGCCTTAATCCTCCCCCTTCCCTGATGAGGGAAGGGGGAGGAAGGAGGGGGATGGGTTGAGATAATTAATAGCCAAAGGTCCCTAGGCCGACCGCTGGAGTGATCAGTGGGCTAGGCAATAGTCAACGTGGGCGGAGGGGGTGGGACTCGAACCCACAAGCCCGCAAGCGGGCGCTGGTTTTCAAGACCAGTTCCTTAGCCAATTCGGAGCACCCCTCCGATTTTTAGAATAAAATAGAGTTATAAAAAATGCGGGGACGACCGGACTCGAACCGGCAACCTCATCCGTGACAAGGATGCGATCTGCCAATTGATCTACGCCCCCCCGTATATTAATAAATTCATCAAATTTTTGTTTCTTACGTTCCAAAAATAGATTACTTCTTAAGCCATCATAATTCTATAATACCAAGAATTAGGGAAATTTCAAAAAACTCTGGTGCTTAAACTAAATGAATTAAAACCTCCTCCACTGCCATGCTACGTAGTATAGTAGTGTTTTCTGGTTTCTGGTTAAAGTACAGTATGTTTTTAAATTTATGCCGGTGGCTGGAGTCGAACCAGCGACCTCAACCTTATGAAGATTTTGCTCTAACCCCTGAGCTACACCGGCATTAGAGAGCGTTGTTAAAGCAAGCTCTCTAAAATTCGTAACTCTTTCTAATGTCGCGGGGCCTGGAATTGCACCAGGGTCTGGGGCTTATGAGACCCCCGAGGTACTACTCCTCTACCCCGCTTTATAAATGTATGTCAATTATAAAAAATCCTTTTTAATAATACAAGGATTTTACAATGTCATTTGGGAACTTTTCTTAGCTCGCGTTATTGTATCTTACAAGAAAAGCGAGAATAAAGCAAGAACCCAAATTAAAAAATTCTAAAAACACACTTCTGTTTGTCGTTTGTCGTTTATCGTTTATGGCAGCTCGTTTGGTTTATCGTTTATCGTCCTTCGGCTCTTTACGATAAATGACAATGACAGACGATTGACGATACGAGCAACGGCCCGCCCGCCCGCAATGCAAGCAAAACGTTGCAGACGGGTAAACTATAAACCATTAACGATAAACTTTATTTTATGATTTGTTTAAAAATTAGGGGTTATATGCTAAATGAGACCAGAGCGCTATGGGTGGATATGAAACCCATCCCCCTCCTTCCTCCCCCTTCCCTTGGGGAAGGGGGAGGATAAAGGTTTTTTCATCTCCTCCCCCTTGAAGAGGAGGAGGATAAAGGTTTTTTCATTTACTCTCCCTCTTTTGGAAAAGGAGGATAAAAAGGGGGGTTGATTAAAAAATTATCGTTTAAAATCAATCAAAGGTCAAAAGAGGGTGCACCGATTTCATTTGGCCAATAACCATTAGGATTTAGGACTCATTTTTTATTGCTCCCGCTTCTTTCAATGCTTTCTCATATATCCCAATTATTTTTTTCGCATCTTTCAAATCAATGCTTGCTTCAGGATTTTCTAAAACTTTTTCTAAATATTCTTTTGTTTTGTTAATTTCTTTAAAATTGGAAATAGAGCCGGAAGAAAACTCTTTGCCCTGATCGGCCAGTGTTTTATCAAAAAGCTTATTAGCATCAATTAAACCAAGCTTCCAGTTAAGCTCGTTGTCTGTGTTTATCTTATCTAAAATCCTTTCCCAATCAGTTCTCGCGGTTCTGCCCTGAAACTCACTTTCTTGAACAGGAGGCCGTGTTTCCTCTGTAGAGACGCTCGTTTTTTTAAATTTTTTCTTTCTTTTTTGTTTCTCTTTTTGTTTCCATTTCCTATATTCCCTCCACCCTTCCAGAAATAAAACGTTTAAATAGCTTGATTTTATTAAAAAATAAATTATAGAGCAGATTAAAACCGAAGAAAAAACCAGTAAAAACAGCTTAATCGGTAAAAGAGCTCTTTGTAAATCAGGAGAAATTATCGCTCTAAAAATTGTGTTTAGGAAATCCATATTTGTTCAAAGAATTTTGCCATTTGAAACATTGGTTTTTCCCCAAATTGCGGCGCAACAAACTGAATTCCTACCGGAAGCCCCTTCGCAGCCCCTGCGGGCAAAGATATAGCAGGCAATCCTGCCAAGTTAGCAGGAACAGTCATAAGGTCGGACATATACATAGAAAGAGGATCAGATATTTTTTCTCCCAGCTTAAAGGGCAATGTCGGAGAAGTGGGCATTAAGAGCAAATCAACCGATTGAAAAACTTTATTAAAATCCTCTATTATTTTACTCCTTACCTTTTGCGCCCGCAAATAATACGCTTCATAATAGCCCGAAGACAAAGAATATGTGCCAAGCATAATTCTTCTTTTTGGCTCTATTCCAAATCCTTGTTCCCTGCTTTGCAGATAAACTTCCAACAAAGCATCTGTACCTGCCCCAGAAATATCATTTCTCATGGGGTCCATCTGTGATTCGGTTACGGAGCAACCGAACCTAATCCCGTCATAGCGCGCCAAATTACTAGAAACCTCTGCCGGCATAATAATATAATAACAGGCAATGCCATATTGCATATGAGGCAAAGTAACTTCTTCTATATTCACTCCTCCCTGGGCCAGCTTAAGTGTTGCTTTTTTAACAATCCGGATGATCTCTTCATCAACCCCTTTGGCAAAAATTTCTTTTGGGAGCCCTACGGTCATTTTCTTCGGCATCACATCTTTTGATTCCTTTTCCGGCAGAGCGCAACTGGTAGAATCAAGCGGATCTTTTCCGGCAATAACCTTAAAAACGATTTCCGCATCTTCTGTATTTTTAGCAATAACTCCTATTTGGTCCAAAGAAGAAGCCATTGCTATAAGTCCGTATCGAGAAACCGCGCCATAGGTTGGCTTCATCCCCACCATTCCGCAAAAAGATGCCGGCTGTCTTACCGAGCCGGCTGTGTCCGAGCCAAGGGCAAAAGGCGCCATATTAGCAGATACTGCTGCAGCAGAGCCGGCAGAAGAGCCGCCGGGCACATAATCCTTATTAACAGGATTTTTTGTCGGGCCAAAAGCAGAATGCTCGCCCGAAGCACCCATAGCAAACTCGTCTAAGTTGGTCTTGCCTAAAAAAACAGCATTTTGTTTTCTGAGTTTCGCTATTGCCCCGGCATCGTAGGGAGCAATATAATTTTCTAAAATTTTAGAACCGGCCGTGCAGGCAATATCTTGAATTAAAATATTATCTTTAATTGCCGCAGGCACGCCCGCAAGGACTGAAACTTCCCGTCCTTGGCTTAATAAATAATCCGCTCTTTTTGCCTGCTCTAACGCTTGTTTTTTAGTAATAGTAATAAAAGCATTGAGTTCTTTATTGTTTGCCTCTATATTATTTAAATAAGCGCCGGCAATTTCTTGGGAAGAAAATTCTCTGTTTTTCAGCCCTTGATGGATTTTTTTAATTGTAAGAGATTTTAAATCAATCATTAAAAACTGCTTTAACTTTTATGAGCTTATCCTTGACTGAAGGCGCTGAATCCAAAAGTTTTTTCCTGTTTTCCGGATTTAGAGGAAAACTTTTATCTTCCCTGACAACATTGGTAATGTTGATAGAATGACTCACGGGAGAAACTTTATCTATATTTACTTCTTTTAACTCTTCAATATAGTTTAAAACAGAAGAAAGCTCTTCCCCAATTTGTTTTTTCTCATTCTCGGTAAGCTTTAACCGCGCCAGTTTGGCTATATGTTCTATATCGGTTTTTTTTAGCATGATATATGATGAACACAAGATGAGAGCACGATGAACACAAGATAATCTCGTGTTAATCGCGTTTTTAATCTCGTGTTCATCACTGCTTGGGTGGTTCAAACTCCTCCCTGTCTATAAGCACTTCTTCTAATTCATCTAAGTTTTCTAAAACCATGCCCGCCCCTCTTACCACTGCGGTAAAAGGGTCTTCAATAATATAAGCCGGTATTTTGGTTTCTTTGATAATAAGCTCATCAAATCCCTTGAGTAGAGAGCCGCCCCCTGCCAAACAAATGCCTCGAGACATAATATCAGCCACCAATTCCGGAGGCGTTTCCTCAATAGTATCTTTAACGGCAGAAACAATCTGTTTTACCGATTTAGCAAGCGCCGTTCTAATACTGGACTCGCTGACAACCACTTCCTCGGGCAAACCGGTAATCAGGTTCCTGCCTCGCACAGACACTTCTTTTTTTATCTTGGCGTCTTGTTTTTCCTTATTTTTGCCGGAATAAGCAGAACCAACTTCAATCTTTACTTTTTCTGCGGTACGAGTTCCTATAAGTAATTTATATTCTTCTTGGCAAAAATCTATAATATCTTGGTCAAGCTTATCTCCAGCAACTTTTAAACTTTGTGCCAAAACAATCCCTCCTAAGGAAATTACCGCGATGTCCGTAGTGCCTCCTCCAATATCAACAATAAAATTTCCGCCCGGCTCCTGAATGGGCATTCTTGCTCCAATAGCTGCAGCAATTGGCTGTTCTACAAGAAAAATCTTTCTGGCTCCGGCATTTTTTGCCGCATCTCTAACTGCTTTTTTTTCTACTTCTGTTAATCCGCAGGGAATACCGACAATAACCCTGGGTCTTGGAAAAATTACTTTATTTTTATATGCCTTTTCAATAAAATATTTAAGCATTTGTTCAGCAATCTCAAACTCTGAAATTACGCCCTTAACTAAAGGACGGCTGGCAACAATGTGGTTAGGAGTCCTCCCTACCATTTTTTTTGCTTCCTCGCCTATTGCTAAAATCTGCCCGGTTTTCTGATTAACGGCAACTACGGACGGTTCTGCGGTAACAATGCCCTCGCCTTTTACATAAACAAGAGTAGTGGCAGTACCCAGGTCGATAGCGACATCCTTGCCTACTTGAGAAAAAAATTTGTCAAACATATTGAAAACTTAATAATTCTTTAATGCTCATCATTTTCAACTTTTCTTCTCCTCTTTTTTGAAACTCTACCCGTCCTGTTTTCAAGGAATTCTTATTCACTACTGCTTTATAAGGAATACCAAGCAGATCTGATTCCACAAATTTTTCTCCCAGCCCTTTATCTATTCTATCGTCCCACAAAACTTCTATTTTCTGATTCTTAGCCCCTCTATAGATATCTTCGCTCATTCGCCTTATTTCCTCGTTCTTTGCTTCTGCAGGAATAATATGCAGTTTAAAAGGAGCAACTTCTTTAGGCCAAATAATTCCTTTTTCGTCGTGATTGATCTCAATAATAGCAGCCATCAATCTTCCCAAGCCGATGCCGTAACAGCCCATAATGACTAATTTTTCTTTTCCCTTTTCGTTTTTGAAAACAATATTAAACGCTTTTGAATATTTGTCTCCCAGAGGAAAAATATTTCCTATTTCAATTCCCTTTTCTTGCCGAAGAGTCGTTTGGCATTTGGGACATTTTTCTCCTGCTTTGTGTTGAGCGATTTCTTTGTTTTGGGCAAAATCGCATTGCGGACAGTAAACAACAACATCTTCCCCTACCGGAGCCAAAACCTGAAACTCGTGGGTAAAGGAACTGGTAAATCCTTCTCCTGATGCTTCTACCATTTTTGCCTCCAAGCCGCATCTCTTAAATATTTTAAAATATGCCTTTGCTATTGTTTGGTAATAATTTTCAAAATCCTTTTCATCTGCGTGAAAACTGTAAAGATCTTTCATAAGAAACTCTCTGGTCCTTAAAAGCCCTCCGGTGTATCTAATTTCATTTCTGAATTTTGTCTGAAACTGAAATAGGGCTTGAGGCAAATCCCGGTAGGAAGAGATTCTTTCTTTAGCAATGCCGCAAACCACTTCTTCGTGAGTAGGAGCTAAAGCAAAATCCTTTTTGTGCCTGTCTTTAACTTTAAATAAAGAGCCAAAATCGTTCCATCTTCCCGTCTGCTCCCAAACCGCTCTTGGATGCATTGTTGCCATTAAAAGCTCCTGCCCTCCGGCATCAAGCATTTCTTGCCTAATAATATCTTCAATCTTTTTAAGAACTCTTCTGCCCAGAGGTAGAAAATTATAAATACCCGAGCCAAGCTGGCTAATAAAGTCCCCTCTGTAAAGCAGTTGATGTGAGATGGCTTCTATTTCTTTAGGCGCCTCTTTTTTGCTTTTGTAAAAAAGTTGTGATTGTAGCATTTTTTTTTGTTTATTTTTTAAAATAAAATATCTTTGAATTGCTTTATATCTTTAATCGTTATTAAAACAAAAAGTGCAAGTAAAAGATAAAAGCCAATTAAATTAACTCTTCTTTCCAGCTTAGCCGACGCTCTTTTTCTGAAGATTGCTTCGTATAATACAAATACCATTCTTCCTCCGTCAGCAGCCGGAATAGGCAAAAGATTCATTATCGCAAGCGCTAAAGATAAAACGGCGGCAAGGGTAAGTATCTGCCAAAAACCTCCTTCCATGCTTAATTTAGTAAAAGCCAAGATTCCTACCGGCCCGGCCACTGCTTCAGAAACCGGCCTTATATCTCTTTCGGCTACCGATGTTCTTACCAATCGTCCCAGAACGGCAAAGGTAAAATGGGACATATTGTAACTATGCAAAAAACCGGAAAACACTCTTTCTGCAGGGGTATTATAACTTAATCTATTAATTGATGTTATTCCAATACCTATTGACCCTTCTCCTTCTGGAGGGTCTTGTCTAGGAATAACTGTAACTATTTTTTTATTATGTGTGTATAAAATTTCTGCAGTTAAAAATGTTTCTTCTTTTGCGTTAGATTCTAAAAATTTTATTAATTGATCGCCACTATCAAATCCTAATATAGTTAAAGAAATCTCTTCTCCTGCATGAGTTTGTAAAAAATTTATTAACTTTTTGGAGTCATGAAGTTCCGTGTCGTTACCCGATAATATTAAATCAAATTCTTGTATTCCGGCTTTCTCGGCCGGAGACCCCTCTATTACCTTAGAAACAGCAGGATAATAAACTCTTTGCTCTCCTGCAGGAAATTGATAATCAAAAAGTTGCGTTTGAAAGGTCTGAAAATTGTTAAAGCCCAAAAGAATATAGAAAAGAAAAACAGCCACTAAGATGTTAACCGTTACCCCGGCTAACAAAATAACTGATTTTATTTTCGGCGGCTTGTTGTCAAACGAACAAGGTTCTTTTGAATCCGTTTTTCCCGGGTCTTCTCCTAAAAGGCGCACGAATCCGCCAAAAGGAATCCAGTTAATGGAATAAAGGGTTTCTCCTATTTTTTTACCATAGGCCTTTGGCGGAAATCCAATGCCAAATTCCTCTACCTTTACTCCCAGTTTTTTGGCAGTAATAAAATGCCCGAATTCATGTGAAAGAACCAGGAAACTGAAAATTAATATGAATATTATTAAAGCAAGAAACATGATTTTTAAATTATAATATCTAAAGTAAAATACTTAATAATCGTTTAATTTCAAAGATGAAAGCGTAAGGCTACAAGTTGAAATTTTCAATTTACGAATTTTCCCTAGGCCGACCGCGATCAGCGGGCTAGGCAATTTACGAATGAATTTAACAATTTCTCAATTTCCCAATTTACAATTGAAAATTTAAAAATTGAAAATTGATTGCCTGCCCGCATTGCTACGCAAAGCGTTGCAGGCGGGAAAATTGATAATTGAAAATTGAAAATTTAGAACATGCTTTAACCTTTGTACTGTAATTTTTAGCTTTTCGCTTTACGCTTTGCGCTCTTTTGGTATCTTCAATAATTCAACTATTAAAAATTAGTTATTCTTTAATTTCCCTTTCCTTTTTCTCTTTTATTTTTTCTATTTGCTTATTATATTCATCTATCATTTTCTGTAATTCATCTTTTCCACGGTATTTATCGTCTTCAGAAACTTCTCCTTTCCTTTCTTTTTCCTGAATTTCTTTCCATGCTTCATCCCTCCATCTTCTAATTGTCTGATAAGATTCCTCTGCTTTTTGAGAGACATGGGATATTAGTTTCTCCCGAAACTCTCCTGTCAAAGGAGGTAGATTGATTCTTATAAGACCGCCATCAACCACAGGTGAGGTTCCTAAATCCGCCCGCTGAAGGGCCTTCTCAATACCTTCTAAATACTCATGAGTCCAGGGCTGGATAATCAGCCGTCTTGGTTCAGGAGAAGATATGGTAGCCAGCTGCTTTAAGGGGAGCTTTGAACCAAAACAATCAACTGTTAAATCCTCAACTAAGCTGGGGCTGGCCTTGCCAGATCTAATTTTTTGGAGCTCTCGCTTGTAGTAATCAACTACTTTTTCTAATTCTGGCCTAATTTTTTCGACACTCTCTTTATACATAAATTTTAATTAATAATCAATGAATTTAAAAATTAAAAGCATTAGGAAAAATATTTTATCCTCCTCCTTTAATTTCTCCCCCTCTCTCTGCGGGGAAAGAAAAAAGAAGGGTTGGGAAAAAATTAAATCTTCATAAAAAATATTTCCAAAGAAAGGCGCGGATTTACATTGGTAGTGTTTAAAAGCAATCGTATTTTTTCTAAAAATTCAATTATATTTCTAATCTTTGCAAGAGAATAAGAATTGTTTTCTAATTCCTCGGGCAAATGTCTTCTCCCCAGCTTCTCCAACAGTAATGACCTAAAATAATTGAGCCAGGTTTCTGTTGTACTGTTTAGTATTTCAGGGTTTTTAGCGAGTTTTTCAACGTCCTTAAATTTTTCATAAAGCGAAGCATCTTGTAATTTTTGAATATTTTTTATTTTTTCTTTTTCGGTTTCTGCTATCTGGGGATTATGAAGACAATCAACGGCTACTCCGGGCTTTCCAAAAGAGAGAAAGGCAATTTCTTCGGCTTTGGAAGCAGAAATCTTTCCTTTTAAAAGTTCTCTCTCTATCTTTTCCCTTTCCACCAAGCCAAATCTAATAAGTTGGCACCGGGAAACAATCGTTGGTAAAAATTGGCTGATATGGCCAGCAATTAATATAATAACCGTTCTTCCTTTCGGCTCTTCCAGGAGTTTTAACAATGCCCCTTGGGCGTCAAAAGTTATTTTAGAAACAACATCTATAATGGCTATTTTGTAACCTCCTCCGGCTGCGGAAAGAGACAATTTTTCTTTCAATTCTCTTGTTTGAGATATAAGAATCGCTTCTGTTTCCGGGGCTTCAGTTAAAAAAGAAATGTCGCCTTGATAATTATTAATAATCTTGGCAAGCTCTAATGCAATGGTTTTTTTTCCTGTCTTAGAGGGGCCATAAAAAAGATAAGCATGCGATAAGTTTTCCTTTTCCGCGCTTTTTCTTAAAAAATTCCATTGTTTTTGGTGACCGATTATCATGCTAATTTTTAATTTCTAATTTTCAATATGAAAGCGTAAAGCGTAAAAAGAAAAGCGCAAAACTACAGCGTAAAGCTCAAAATGACAAAAGCTCTTTCGTCATTCTCGCTCCCTTCTGTCATTCCCGCGGGGGCCTGTCCCCGCGGAGGCGGGGACGGGAATCTATTGTCTGGATCCCCGCCTGCGCGGGGATGACACTGCTGTGTCACTTTGCATTTTAGTTTTGCCTAGCCCGCTGATCGCTCGAGCGGTTGGCCTAGGGCCTATCCCGCTGACAGCGGTCGGCCTAGGGAGAATTGAAAATTGAAAATTATTTTTTGGTCATAATGCTCTTCTTATAAACATCCAAATTTTCCAAAACCGCTCCCGTTCCTTTGGCTACGCAAAGCAATGCCTCGTCTGCCAAAAAACAAGGAACTCCGGTACTCTTGGCAATAAGCTGGTTAAAGTTTTGCAGAAGAGCGCCGCCGCCGGAAATAACCATGCCTTTGTCCATAATATCAGAAGCCAGTTCCGGAGGAGTATTGCGCAATACCGCTTTAATTGCCTGAATAATATCTTCCAAACAATCTCTAATTGCTTCACACACTTCGTTAGAACCTACTTTTATGCTCCGAGGCAAGCCGGTAATCAAATCCCTTCCCCGAATTTCAATAATTCTTTCTTTTTGTTCAGGCAAAGCCGTTCCTACTTTTATTTTCACCTCTTCGGCCGTCTGTTCTCCCACCGCTAAGCCATGTTTTCTCTTAATATATTCGCTTACGGCAACATTCATTTTGTCTCCGGCTACTCTCACGGAACTGAAAGTAACAATCCCTCCCAAAGATATCACCGCTACCTCTGTTGTTCCGCCACCAATGTCAACAATCATGTGCCCGGAACAAGTATGAATAGGAATATCAGCGCCTATTGCCGCCAAAATCGGCTCTTTGGCAATATAGGCATTTTTTGCTCCTGCCAAAGTTGCCGCTTCTATTACCGCCCTCTTTTCAGTAGAAGTAACGCCGGCAGGCACAGAAATAATTAATTCCGGTTTTATAAACTGCCATTTTGGCTTAACATTGATGATAAAATATTTTAACATTGCCTCGGTTACTCTGAAATCAGCGATAACGCCATCTTTTAGAGGCCGGTACACTTTAATGGTTCCCGGAGTTCTTCCGGTCATTTCTTTTGCCTCTATGCCTACTGCCAATATTTTATTCTCTTCTGTAGAAACAGCCACAACCGAAGGTTCATTTAAAACAACCCCTTTGCCGGGAATAAATACCAAAGAATTACAAGTGCCTAAATCTATGCCAATTTTTTTTATAAACATAATAAAAAATTTTCAATTTTGTACCCGCCTAATATCCACCCCCAACCCTCGCAACCTTTCTTCAATCCTCTCATACCCCCTGTCTATTTGATAAATATTATGTATAACGGTCCGGCCCTTGGCAATAACCGCTCCGGCAATCAAAGAAGCTCCTCCTCTCAAATCAGGAGATTCTACGGTTATTCCCTGCAAGGCCGTAGGGCCGTTCACTATTGCCCTATGCGGGTCGGCAAAAATAATCTGCGCCCCCATTTTATTCAATTCATCTAAATAACGCAACCTGCCTTCGTACAATGGCTCGTGCAAAAGGGTTGTGCCTTCGGTTTGCGTGGCCAGCAGTCCAAAAAGCGGCAAAAGGTCAGTAGGAATTCCCGGATATGGCAATGCCTGCACTTTTTCCATTTTCAAAGAAGTCCATCTTTTTACTTCAACAGTATTATTGTTTTTAATCTCAAACACGGCTCCAAAGTCCCTAAGTCGCTTGAGCGTTAGTTCTAAAAAAGGAAGCTCAACATTTTTTACCAAAACCTCTCCGCGGGCGGCAATAGCCATTAAAATAAAGGTGCCGGCTTCTATGGGGTCGTAAACAATTTTATGACTTGCCCCTTTCAATTTCTTTTTTCCTTGGACAGAATAGATGTGCGGGCCGATAAGCTTTACCTTAGCTCCCATTTTGTTTAAAAACTTAACAAGATCTTGGACGGCATAATCACAATCAGCAATTTTTATAATTGTTTTCTGGGGCAAGCCGCTTGCCAATAATAAAATATTTTCCGTGCCGGTTGGGCTAATTTCGTTTAAGATTACTTCTTGGCGCAGGTTTTTTTCTAACGCTATTTTAAAGCGGCGGCCTTCGGTTTTTATTTCTGCCCCTATTTGCCTAAAAACATCAAGGTGGGTGGATATGGGCCTGGATCCAATAAGGCACCCTCCGGGCTGGGACATTTTTATCTTTTTAAACTTTGCCAATAATGGGCCGAAAAGCAATACCGAGCCCCTAAACTTGCCCAGCAATCCGTTTTTGATATTTTTTTCAGACAGAGTTCTGCCTTTTACACTTATTCTCCTTGGACCAATCCATTCTACCTTTTTGCCCAGTTTTTTCAAAATCTTGAGCATTAAAAAAACATCTTCAATTAAAGGGATGTTGTCAATCTCACATTGCTCATCGGTAAGCAGGGTTGCGGCTAAAATAGGAAAAGCAGCGTTTTTAGCGCCCCTCGCCTCAATTTCTCCTTTTAACGGCTTTCCGCCTTTGATAATAAATTTTTCTGGCATAGATACTTTTATCCTACAAGAAAAGAAAAAAATTAGCAAGGACGCACTATTCACATTTTTTTTCTTGCCCTAATAAGTTATTTCCTTTACAATAGTAAAATCCCTTAAATCAGAAAAACGAGGAGAAAAAATCCGTAAAAAATTCTTCCCGATATTGCGTATAGAATTTTTAAGATTTTTTCGATCCTATGCCGAAATTGCTTTGGCGACTTCCGGAGTCGACAACCCGGACTTCTCGACAA
>CAYYED010000018.1:0-18003 GCA_964470785.1 uncultured Candidatus Saccharibacteria bacterium
TGACGGTTTGGAAAAACTTAAGACCAAAAAACAATATCCAATTCATAGAGCAACGCCTAAATTTACAAAACAATCAACAAAACTCGAGGTTTTGGAAACGGGAATTAAAGTAATTGATTTAATTTGTCCTTTTTTGAAAGGCGGAAAAACCGGTCTTTTTGGCGGAGCCGGAGTGGGAAAAACCGTTATTATTCAGGAACTTATAAGAAATATTGCCCAGGAGCACGGCGGTTATTCTATGTTTGCCGGAGTAGGTGAGCGCAGCAGAGAGGGAAATGACTTGTACCGGGAGATGAAAGAGGCAAAAGTTTTAAATAAGACAGCTTTGGTTTTTGGCCAGATGAATGAACCGCCCGGAGCCAGGGCCAGAGTGGCCTTAACCGCTCTTTCAATGGCTGAATATTTTAGAGATGAGGAAGGCAAAGACATTTTGCTTTTTATTGACAATATTTTCCGTTTTACCCAGGCCGGTTCAGAAGTTTCCGTTCTTTTAGGCAGAATGCCTTCAGCTGTCGGTTATCAGCCTACCTTAGCTACAGAAATGGGCCAGCTTCAGGAGCGAATTACCTCTACTGACAAGGGATCTATAACATCTGTTCAAGCAGTTTATGTTCCTGCTGACGACTTGACCGATCCGGCTCCAGCCACTACTTTTTCTCATCTTGATTCCACTGTTGTTTTATCTCGCTCCTTAGCTGAACTGGCAATTTATCCGGCTATTGACCCTTTGGATTCCAGTTCTACTATTTTAGACCCCGAGGTGGTGGGCGAGAAGCATTATCAGGTAGCCAGAGAAATTCAAAAAATTCTTCAGCGTTATAAAGACCTTCAAGATATTATTGCTATTCTGGGAATGGAGGAGTTGTCAGATGAGGATAAACAAACAGTTTCCAGAGCCAGAAAGATTCAAAGGTTTTTATCCCAGCCCTTTCTTGTAGCTGAACAATTTACGGGCATTAAAGGAAAATATGTTTCTATTAAAGATACGGTGAAAGGATTTGAGGAGATTATTGAAGGCAAACACGATGATAAACCCGAATCAGCATTTTATATGAGAGGAGACATATCAGAAGTTAAAAAATGAAACATTTAACCGTAAAAATCGTTTCTCCGGAAAAAGTGGTTGTTTCAGAGGACTATATTAGCGCCACCGTTCCTTCTATTACCGGGCAGTTGACTATTTTGCCCGAGCATATTCCTTTGGTAACCAGGCTTAAAGCAGGAGAGATTAAGTTGACCACCAAAGAAAGCTATGACACTCTTTTATCTGTTTCTTCGGGTATTATTGAAGTAAGACCTAATTCTGAATTGATTATTTTAGCAGATGATGCTCAAAGGGCAGAGCAGATTGACTTGCAGAAGGCAGAAGAAGCCAGAAAAAGAGTAGAAAAGCTTTTGGAGGATAGAAAAAACGAACAAGACGTTGATTATGCTAAATTGCAGGTTAGTTTGGAAAAAGAGATGGCTAAAGTTAGGGTGGCTAAAAAATATAGGAAAATAAAAAATATTTCTTAAAGATTTCAAAACCCTTGAAAAAAGTTTTTTGGTTGAAATGGGTCAGGTTGTCTTATTTGATAGTTGTTATTATTCTAACTTTTTTTGGATTAATCCAATGTTATTTATCGGCTGTTCCGTTTTTTAAAAATACGCTTTTGGGAAATGTGTTCTATACGGGCTGTTTTTTCGGGGCTCACGAATTAATCATGGCCCGGGTTAAGGAAAGGTCTAAGATATTGAATACAGAACTGACCTTTTCTTGAATTCCTTTATTTTATTTTTTAACCTTAAAGAAGAGTTTATAGAATAAATTTTAACGGACCCGAGAATATCGTTATTTTTTTTGGTATATTACTTAAGTATTGGGGAGACAAAGACTATAATAAAAAATTGCCCTTTATTAGTTCTTACGTTAGAATAAAAATATGGTGGCTATAGAAGTTAAAAATTTAACTAAAAAATTTAAGGGACTGAAAGCGGTAGATAATGTTTCCTTTGAAATTAAAGAAGGAGAAATTTTTGGTTTGTTAGGCCCTAACGGGGCAGGGAAAACCACCATTATTAGAATTCTTACCGGAATATTAAAATCGACAGAAGGCGAGGCCTATATAAGTAAATATAACATTCAGAAAAATCCCGTAGAGGCAAAACAAATAATGGGAATTGTTCCTGAAATGGCAAATGCCTATATAGACCTTTCTGCTCTCCGGAATCTTTTATTGATGGGTGAATTATATGGAATAGAAAAGGGGAAAAGTTTTAATAAAGCAGAAGGTTTATTAAAACTATTTCAATTATACGAAAAGAGAAGTCAGAAGGTAAGAACTTTTTCAAAGGGGATGAAGCAGAGATTGATTTTGGCGATGGCTTTAATGAATGACTCTAAAATCTTATTTTTAGATGAGCCTACCGGAGGATTAGATGTAGATAACATAAGAATAATTAGAGATCTTATTAGAAGGTTTAATCAAAAAGGAATTACTATTTTTTTAACTACTCATAATATTGAAGAGGCTAATTTGCTTTGTGATCGGGTGGCAATTATGAATTACGGAAAGATTATGGCCATTGATCGTCCCGAGAAACTAAAAAATACTATCCAGAGCACATCTTCAATTGAAGTGGCCTTTGAAAAGACAGCGAGTAAAGAAGAGCTTAATCTTGAAGGGGTTCTTGAAGTTAAAAAAATAGGAGATAAGTTTAAATTATATAGTCAGCAGGTAGAAAATGTTATTCCTTTGCTGGTTGGATATTCTCAAGATTCTGGCAATAAAATAATCTTTTTAAGAACCCTGGGGCCAAGTTTAGAAGATGTATTTGTAAAACTAACAAAAGCTAAAGAAAAATGAGTATTTTAGAACAGCTTAAAAGGTCATTTGCCATTACCAAGAAAGACCTATTTATTTATTATCTCAGGGGACCTGTAATAATCCAAGGGTTGCTTATACCTGCTTTTCTGTTTATTTCTTTTTCTTTCAAAAGAAACATGTCTTTAGAATTTCTGATTCCTGGCTTGTTGGCGATGGCTCTTTTCTTCGCTGTTTCTGCCATTACCCCGGTGATAGCGCCCTGGGAGACAAGAATGAAAACTTTTGAAAGATTAGTTTCTTCTCCTATCTCTATTTGGTCCATTCTGTTGGGAGACATTGTTGCTTCAGTCCTGTTTGGCCTTTCGATTACCTTTTTTGTCATTATTGGAGGGATTGTTTTATTGGGGACAGGAATAGTAACTCTTCCCTTAATTGTGGGTACCATAATAGCCGCTTTTTGTTTTTCGTCCTTAGGAATTTTAATCTCGGCTTCTCCTACGGATAATCCTTCAAATGTAATGCTTTTGGCTACTTTAATAAAATTCCCCCTTATTTTTATAAGCGGGGTATTTGTTCCTATAACCGAAATGGGTAAATTTAAAGTTTTATCCTTTTTTTCTCCCTTAACCTACTATACTGATTTGGTCAGGCATTCGGTGCAGGGAGTAAGTCAATTTTCACCATTTATTAACTTGATGGTTCTTTTGGGCTTCACTATCGTTTTGTTTGCAATTTCCCTAAAATGGCACAAGAAGAGCATAGGTAAAAGATTTTAAAAGATATTTAAAGGTATTTTATTTTTTTAAAATGCCCCTGACCGAGAGGCGTTGAAAAAAACAGAGACAAGAGAACAGAGACCCCGGCCTCTGTTTTTAGTTTTACATTTTTGGCGGTCGTCAAATTTGTAAAGTCGGGAAATAGGGGAAGATAGGGGAAAATAGGGGAAAACAGCGATACTCAATTTTCTACGATCGTAGAAATGTTAGTATCGCCGAGAAGATTGGTTAGAGGCCGGGTCTCTAACCATTTTCGGAACTTCGGAAGTTCCGGAAACATTTTCGGAACTTCGGAAGTTCCGGAAAGAAGTTCCGGAAAGAGGCGTCATAAATCATCTTTTGATAGAGGTGGTTTTTTGGTTAAGGGGTTGACAAAAGTTTATCTTAAGTTAAACTAATAATAGAATTAAATTAATAATAGAATTAAATTAATAAAAAATATTATGGGGAAAATAATTGGTTTAAAAGAATTAAGAGAAGATATTAATAAATATGTAGCCCGTATCAAAAACGGAGAGAGTTTGATTGTTATGCGAAGATCAGATCCTTTATTTAAAATTACTCCCGTAGACGAAGGGGAATGGGAAGAAGTTGTTGATTTTACTAAAATTTATAAAGGCGGAGTAGATATTAACGATTTGCTTACCAGATTATAGAACTATTATATGGACAAAATTGAAAAAGCATTAGACAAATTAACAAAAAAAGAGAGAGAAAAGGTTAAGGCAATGCTTGAGCAAGTGAAACAAGGAAATTTTAGGTTATTAGATGTAAAAAAATTGAAAGGTCGAGATGATGTTTTTCGCGTACGCAAAGGAGATATTCGCATTATTTTTCGTAAGGATAAAAAGGGTAATTTTTTTGTATTAGCTATTGAAAGGAAGTCGGATAGGACATATAAGCAGAGGATTTGAGTACTCAAGCACTAATTTAAAAGACGAAAAACATTAAAAGATCGCTAAGCGGAAAATATCATATAGACCAGCACAAGGTATTGACGTTTTTTATAAACATGCTAATATTAGTATAAGATAGTTGCCACGTAAATACTTAGTCGAAATTATACGGGAAATTAATCTTTAGAGTAAAATCTTAAAACATTAATTAACTTACATTCAAACATGGAAGGAATAATCAAAACCCTTATCTCAGATAAAGGATTTGGATTCATTACTGTTGATGGTGAAGAAAAAGATCTTTTCTTTCACAGAAATGAGCTTCAAGGCGTTGAGTTCGAAGAGTTAAAAGCAGGGGACAGAGTATCTTTCGAGAAAACCGATTCAGAAAAAGGACCCAACGCTACAAGTGTAAAGCGCGCTTAATCTTTTTAAAGATAAATGGAGAACAAGCCTTAACCGGCTTGTTTTTTATTGACATTTAATATTTGTTATAATATTCTATTGATAAAATATTGATTTTGTGGTACTCTGTTTTTGGCAATCAAATCTCAAAGTTTTATTTAAAATAAACTAACGAGACCAAGAGGTCTTTTTTTATTTATAAAAACTAACTCTCTTAGAAAATTATGAAAATAAGGAAAAATAATAAAAAATGGCAGGGAAAACTGATCAAATTTAAAAGTGTCATATTGCCTATGGGACATAGTTTTTTGATGTCAATCCAAGATGAGATTATTTCCCATATTATAAAAGGAGCTGATGTTGCAGGCGTTTCCGAAACCTACCAAGATTATATCCACTTCATTGGTCGTACTGTTTGTTGGGGTAAGAAGGGAATAGCGCTAACATTTATTAAATAGAAGATCAAAATGGAGATAAGAAATATCGCTATTATTGCTCATATTGATCACGGAAAGACAAGTCTTACAGATGCCCTAATGCGTCAAGCCGGCACTGCAGAAAAAGGAACAAGTATGGATTCTAATGCCCTGGAACAAGAGCGAGGGATTACTATTTACTCAAAAAATGCTTTTATATTTTACCAAGGGACAAAGATAAACATTGTAGATACTCCCGGTCATGTAGATTTTGGCTCTGAAGTAGAGAGGGTGCTAAGGTCAATCGATTCTGTGCTTTTGGTAGTTGATGCACAGGAAGGTCCTATGCCACAAACAAAGTTTGTCTTGAAAAAATCTATAGAACTTGGCCTAAAGCCGATCGTGGTTATAAACAAGATAGACAATCCAGCGGCAAGGCCTGAATGGGTTAGAAACGAGATATTTAACCTTTTTATGGAGCTTGGGGCAAGCGATGACCAGATAGACTTTACTACCGTTTACTCTGTTGCTAAAGACGGAATAGCCAAGTTTAAGATAGATGATCATTCAGAAGATCTTTCTCCTCTTTTAGACACTATAATAAAGGAAGTTCCCATAGCGTCTTCTGAAAAATTGAGCAAAAAACTTTTGAGAGCTCAACCTTTTAATCTTAGTTATGATAATTTTTTGGGAAGATTAGGCATAGTCAGGATATATGAAGGGGTGTTAAAAAATAGCGATATTGTCTTTATAAAAAAATTATCCGGCGAAGTAGTTTCGGGGAAAATAACTAAAATTTTTACACATAATGGAGTGGAAAGAAAAGAAATTAAAGAAGCGGTGGCCGGGGATATCGCGATGATCGCGGGTCTTCCGAATATCTATATTGGAGAAACTATCTGTTCCAGCGAGAAGCAGGAAGCATTGCCCTTTATCAACATTGATGAACCGACAATATCTTTCAATCTATTGGCGAATAACTCACCTTTTAGCGGAAGAGAAGGAAAGTTTGTTACCAGCAGACAAATTCGCGAAAGATTGCTAAAAGAGCTGGAGGTTAATGTAGGGCTTAGAGTAGATTTTTTTCCCAACGATCATTTTAAAGTTTATGGCAGAGGAGAGCTTCATGTTGCTATCTTACTAGAAAATATGAGAAGGGATGGCTATGAAATTCAAGTATCAAAGCCCTGCGTTATTTTTAAAGAAGAAAATGAAGTAAAACTTGAGCCATTTGAAGAAGTTATTGCAGATGTTCCAAACGAAATGACCGGGGTTGTTATAAAAAAGATTTCTAAAAGAAGGGGTGTTATGAAAAATATGTATACAGAAGAAAATCATACGACTATTGTTTTTGAGATGCCAACGAGGGGATTTTTGGGATATCGTGGCGAGTTTGTAACGGATACGCGCGGCGAAGGAATAATTTATAATCGAGTAATTGGTTTTAGGCCTTATGTTGGGGAAATAGAGCATCAAACAGTTGGATCTATGATTTCTATGGCTACAGGGAAATGCCTGGGATTTTCTCTTTTTAATTTGCAAAAGAGGGGAGATTTATACATAGGGCCAGGAATAATGGTTTATGAGGGCATGGTGATTGGCAATGTATCAAAAGGAAAAGACATGGTTGTAAACCCGACCAAAGGCAAAGAACTTACAAATATGCGAAGCAAGAGTTCTGATGATGCAATAGCACTAATTTCGCCGGTAGAGCTTACTTTAGAAAGCGGGTTAGACATAATGAGCGATGATGAATATTTAGAAATAACGCCCAGAAGTATCCGCCTAAGAAAACAACTCCTTAAGGAGATTGACCGTACTCGTATTAGAAGAAACTCTTAATTATTTATAATTTTGGTTTTAATATTGTCCACGATGCGGAGTTCTGCAAGATACGCCCGAGCAAGCGGGTTTTTGAACGGGGGAAAGAATATGATTTACCCGTTAAAACAGAGGTTGTGACGGCTCAAGGAATAAAGCGGGTAATAGTAGAGGAGATAGATTTTACCGATATTTCTGACAATATGTTTAAGCTGCCCGAAGGCGTTCAGATATCAGAAGCACCCGAGCTTTAATTGCAGAAAAACATAGATGAAAAATAAAGTAAATCCCTTGGCAGAGATTGGGTCAGGGGTTTTGTTTTGGAAAAATTTTAGTGAACCCCTTGACAAGATATGATTATGGGTATATACTCATAACTGGCAGTCAATAAAATATTAGAAAGGTCGGACTGTTGATAAATAATTAATTATAAAAAAATATGCCAAAATATGATGGAACAGGTCCTTTGGGTTATGGCCCCGGCACGGGTCGGGGAATGGGCCCTTGTGCCTGCCCGCCATCAGCCTATGCTTCAGGCATTGGCAGGCGGGGAGAAGGAATGGGTTGGGGAAGAGGATTTGGAAGAGGATTTGGATGGAGAAGGTTTTACACTAAAAAAGAAGAGGCAGAAACATTGAAAGAAGAATCAGAAATGCTGGAACAAGAACTCAAAGCAATCAAAGAGCGCTTGGGCGAAATAAAGGACCAAAAATAAAACCCCGAAGCAATCCTTGCTGCGCTCGGATACTACGGGGAGGGAAGGCATAGAGCCCCCTCTTTTAGAGACAGACCTTGAAAGAGGGGGGGAGGGCCTTCTTTAACAAGATATATCATTAATTATAAACAATTTTAATTATGCCAAGACCAATCAAGCCAAGAAGAATATTTTTTGACCCGAATGTAAAATATTTTAAGCCAAGGGCAGTGCCCCTTTCTGTTTTAGAAGAGGTGGATTTGGGCCTTGATGAGTTTGAATCCTTGCGTCTTTGCGATTATAAAGGGTTGGGACAGGTTGAGGCGGCTAAAAAAATGGAAATTTCTCAAAGCACGCTTCAGCGAATTTTAATTTTAGCACGTAAGAAAGTTGCAGAAGCGCTAATTGAGGGGAAAGCGATAAAAATCATTAAGAGAGAGGATTAGAGAGGATTGCAATTAGCCCAATCGCAGGATAATTTCTGTTAAGATAAAAAGTCCGTAAAAAAGCAGAAGAAAAATTGCCTCTTTGCAAGTGATTTTTCTGCCGCTGCGGATAAAGATTAGAAAGAAAATGCTGCCGATAGTTAAAAAGAAAAAAAGAGGCAAGAAAGTGGAGAAAGTAGTAATTTTAATAGGAGAAATAATAGCAATTAATCCCAGGCCAAGGGTTGGCAAGACAATGACATCGCCTATGATTCCTCCCAAGGCAAGCCAATTATTTTTTTCTTTGGCTGCGGTAGTAATAAAGAAAAATTCGGGAAGCGAGGTTCCTAAAGCAACAACAATAATTCCCCAGAGGGCCAAAGGAAGATTAAAATATTGGACGAAAAAAGTAGAGGCCTCAACGATCCATTTTCCGGCCAAGAGTAAAACGGGAATTCCTATAATAATAACGGATAAATTTTTTAAAAGCTTGCCCAGAGTGAGCTCTTTTTTTTCTTCCTCAATAACTTGGGTGAAGAGCTTCCTTTTAGAAAAGAGCCAGCCGCTGTATAAGAAGAAAAGAATTAAAAGAACTATTCCGTCACCCCTGCTTAATACGCCGTCTGTAATTAAAAGAAGGGGGAGAATGGTGGCTACAACTAAAAAAATAGCCGATTGCTGAACTACTCTGCTTTCAGCATGCAGGTCTTTGCTTATAAACGCGGCTAATCCTGTGATTAGGGTAATAGTGATTAAACTGTTTCCTATGGCATCACCAAAAAAAAGATCAGGCACCTGCTCTAAGGCAGCAAAGATTCCAATAGCAAAATTAGGGATAGTAGCACCTAAAACCAAGACAAAATAAACAAGCACAAATTCTCTCCAATGAAAAAAGCGCGCCAAGAAAGTAAAGCTGTTGACCAGCCAGCGTGCCGCGAGCGCGAGAAGAATGAAGGAAATTAGAAAAAGGAAAGCGTTAAATAATAGCATTTTTTATCATAATCTTGCTTTAAAAATAATACAACATACCGGACCGTTAAGCAATAGGCAGAAAAAAGTTTTTATGCTAAAATTATCAAAACATATAATTAAAATAAAAAAATGATTATTAAAGACACGCCTAATCTATCCAAGAGCCAGAAAACGGAGGTTTTTAACAATTTATACGAAGATAGCTGTCCTAGCATTAGTTTTTTTCTTCTTTTGTTTCTTTCAGCGGCTATCGTAACCTGCGGCCTTTTAATGGATGCTTCTTCTATTGTCATAGGCGGAATGCTTATTGCTCCTATGCTTTGGCCGACTTTGAGCTTAGCCATGGGCATTGTGGTCGGGGATTTTATTCTAATAAAAAAAGCCGGCTTAGTCATTTTGAAAGCAGCTGCTTTGATTTTTTTTATATCATCGTTGATAGCGATTTTCTTTTTAGAAAAACAGATTAACTGGGAGATAATAAGCAGAACACAATATTTTGTCGCCTATTTTTTTGTCGCTCTTTTTTCGGGCATAGCCGCTTCTTATGCCTTTTCTCATCCGCGCCTTGCCAGCATACTTCCGGGCGTTGCCATTTCTGTGGCGCTCATTCCTCCTTTGGCCGTAACGGGCATTGCCGCATCTGTTTTAAGCTGGAGTATTTTAGTGCAGGCGCTCGGCATTTTTTTGGTTAATCTTTTTGGCGTCGTATTCGGAGCTTTGTTAGTTTTTTCCATGCTTCATTTTCATGATATCAGCAAGACAATAGAAAAAAAGATGGAAAAGGAAATAAAAGAAGAAGAAGAAGAGAATAGAGAAAAAGAAAAACAAAACATTAAGCAAATAGAAGAAACAGTTAAACAAGTTAGCGCCATACTTAAAGAAAAGAAAAAGGAAATAGAGGAAAATGATAAAGAAAAATAATAAATGAAAAAATTTGCTAAAGACACAATATTAGAAAAAATTTTAGAGCAAGAAAAAACAAAGAAGATTTTGATTAAACACAGGGTGCCCTGCGTAACCTGTCCTTTTGCCCGGATAGAGATGAACCGTATAAGTATTGGAGAAATCTGCAATATGTATGGCGTAGAAGCAGATGAACTATTAAAAGAGCTGAACACTATTGACAAAAACATTTAGAAGGCATATACTCTTAAAATCTTCCCTTTTTGGGGAATGATATACTTTGTTTCTCCTAACAAGCTTTCCTTACAAGCTTTAAGGATCGAGGTGTTGTAGGTTAGACGTTAGAGATTCAAGGAATTAAGGTCGTTAAATTAATTAATTTTGTATGAATTCCCGTTTGCGCGGGAATGACATAATTGTAATGAGCAAAAAACTATACATAGGAAGTCTTTCCTATGACACCACAGAGGAATCTCTCAAAGAGTTTTTTTCGGGTGCAGGCGCCGTTGAGTCGGCTACTGTGATTACACATCAAGACAGCGGAAGGTCAAAAGGTTTTGGTTTTGTAGAAATGTCAACCGAAGAAGAAGCCCAAAAAGCTATAGAAATGTTTAATGGGCAAGAATTAGATGGAAGAAGAATCGTGGTTGATGAGGCAAGGCCAATGAAGAGAGACTAATAAAATTGGAAACTTAAAAGATCCTCACCCCGCCGGAGATTATTCCGGCGGGGTTTGTTTTGAAAGATTTTTTTGCTACAGTAATAGAGGAAACATTCTCTTTATTGCTTAAAAGAGCTTTTTTAAATCAAGACATAGTAAAAGAAAATATTAAAAAGATTTAAAAAAAATTAATGGATTATAATTGGCATACACTTTCTATTGAAGAAACGGTTTCTGCGCTTTCCGGCGACATTGACCAAGGGTTAACAAATGAAGAAGCTTTAAAAAGGCGGAAACAGACAGGCGCTAATTTGCTTCCTAAAGAGAGGCCTTTTTCTAAAGCAAGAATTTTTTTGGAGCAATTTCAGAGTCCGTTAATCTATATTTTAGTTATTGCCGGCATAATAGTTTTATTTTTACAGCACTATGCCGACGCTATAGTAATATTTGGTGCAGTTATTTTAAATACTGTGATTGGTTTTGTTCAGGAAAATAAGGCCTCGCAAATGCTTCAAAAACTGAAATATGTAATTAAATATCAGACAAAAGTAATAAGGAAAGGAGATATTAAAATAATTGACCCTTCCGAATTGGTGCCAGGAGATATTTTTTTAGTTGAGGCAGGAGAAAAGGTTCCGGCAGACGCAAGAATATTAGAGGCAAAAAATTTAAAAACAAACGAAATGGTCTTAACCGGTGAATGGCTGCCTGCCCTAAAGAATTTAGAAAGATTACCTCAAGACACGCCGCTTGCCGATAAAGACAATATGATTTATATGGGCACGATTGTAGAGTCAGGGAGAGCTAAAGCAATAATCACGGCAACAGGAAAAAATACGGAAATTGGTAAATTGGCCGTAATGGTGCGGGAGACCAAGGAAGAAAAAACACCTTATCAAAGAAAATTAGCTCATTTTGCAAGGATTGTTGCTTTAATTGTCGGAGTGATTGCTTTAGGAATTTTTATACAAGGCATTATTATTGAACAAGATTTTATAAAAATGTTTACTACTGCCGTTGCCGTAGCCGTAGCAGCCATTCCCGAAGGATTACCGGCGGCAATGACGGTTGTTTTAGCCCTGGGAATGCAAAGGGTTTTAAAAAAGAAAGGATTGGTGAGAAAGTTAGCGGCAGCAGAAACTCTGGGAAGCACATCAATAATTTGCACAGACAAGACAGGCACGCTTACACAAGGGAAAATTAAAGTAACTAAAGTTTTGTCACCAGCTCAAATTTTTAACAAAAAAACCAGCGCTAAAACCAAAGATTTAATTTATAAAACAGCAGTTTTGTGCAATGGTGGCTGGGTTGAAAACGAAAACAAACCTAAAAGAGAATGGATTATCAGGGGGGAGCCCACAGACAGGGCAATTCTTTCCTTTGGAATTAAGAAGGGGTTTTCTAAAAAAGAATTGCTTTCTAAGTTACCCAAGTTAGACGAGCTTTCTTTTGATAGTAAAAGAAAGTTTCTTTCCTCGCTGCACAAAGATAAAAAAAATAATCTTTTACTTGTTTCCGGCGCTCCGGAAAAGATAATAGAATTTTCTTTGCTTGATTCTGTAAAAAAAAGAAAATGGGAAGAAGCAACCAGAAACATTGCTTCTCGGGGCTTTAGAGTAATTGCCTTTGCTTATAAGCATACCGGTGAAAAAAAGATTAAAAAATCACTTTTTAGTAATTTAGAAATGCTTGCGCTTGTAAGATTAGAAGATCCTTTAAGGCCTGATGTTAAACAAGCGATTGATACTTGCCGCCGGGCAGGCATGAAGACGATAATTGTTA
This sequence comes from uncultured Candidatus Saccharibacteria bacterium, assembly GCA_964470785.1. GTDB lineage: Bacteria > Patescibacteriota > Minisyncoccia > Minisyncoccales > PEYH01 > CAYYED01. The sequence continues at coordinate 12,559 of CAYYED010000018.1, forward strand.
CCGGTGACCATAAATTAACTGCTTGTGCCATAGCCCAACAGATAGGGCTTTCTATAACAGAAGAAGCTGTAATAGAGGGGAGAGAGCTGGATAAATTAAGCAATGCCCAGTTTAAGAAGAATTTATCCAATATTCAGATTTATGCCAGAGCCGAACCGCGGCATAAAAATAGGATTATTAAGGCATGGCAAGAGGCAGGCGAGGTAGTGGCAATGACAGGAGATGGCATTAATGATACCCCGGCGCTCAAAAGAGCCGACATTGGAGTATCTTTGGGATCAGGCACCGAGGCAGCAAAAGAAACTTCTGATTTAGTTTTGTTAAATAATAATTTCAGCGTAATTGTTGCGGCCGTAGAAGAGGGCAGGGCGATTTTAGACAATATACGCAAGGTAATCACTTATCTTTTTGCCAGCGGTTTTACAGAAATTATTTTAATTGGAGGAACAATGGCCATGGCCGTTATTTTAAAAGAGCCGTGGATTTTACCGGTTACAGCAGTACAAATTTTATGGATTAATTTAATAGAAGATGGTTTGCCGAGCATGTCTTTAGCTTTTGAAAAAAAGGAACCAGACCTAATGAGCAAAAATCCGGACAAAAAAAGTGCTTCGCTTTTAACCCGAGAGATGAAAGCCATTATTTTTGTTATCGGTATTGTTACAGATATTATGCTTTTAGGGGTTTTTTATTGGTTGCGGAACAGCGGAATAGCAATTGCTCGTATTAGAACAATGATTTTTGTTGCTCTGGCTATAGATTCTTTGTTTTATGTTTTTGCCTGCAGAAGTTTAAGAAAAGGAGTTCTTTCCATTAATTTATTTGGAAATAAACTGCTTATTGTTGCTTGGCTGCTTAGTTTTTTGGCATTAATAGCTGCAATTTATGCTCCGATTTTAAATTCTTTGTTGGCTACCGTACCCCTAAGCACGGGGGAGTGGGCCATTCTTATTTTTTTGGGTTTTGTAAAGGTCTCTTTAATAGAATTAGCCAAGCATTATTTTATTATTCGTTGCAAGGCATAAAGCTAAATAATTTATTCATTGCCTAAACAATTTTTTTCAGTACAATAAAAATTATTATATGTTATTAATTTATATACTACTTTTTTTGGTTTCATGCTTGGTGATAGCACAAGCGGGAACTTGGGTCATTAATTATTTAATAAAAATAGGACTTTTTTTAAAATGGAAAAAGATTGTCTTTCCTTTTGTATTGTTCGGGCTTATGGCTTCTCTGCCCGTATTGTTCGTCAGTATCGGTGCCGCTATTTCAGCCAAACCCGAACTCGCCTTAGGCAGCATTATTGGCGCCAATATTATTTTATTGACCTTAGTAACAGGAGGAATATCCTTTTTATCGCCAACCAAAGGGCTTAAGATAAAGGGGAAAACCTTACGTCGGACCTTAGCGTTTGCCGTTCTTTATGCTTTATTACCCTTGTTGTTATTATTAAACAAAGAGGCCTCCCGGATTGACGGCATCATTCTTATCGTTGCTTTCGGGCTATATATTAAGGAATTTATCTGTCAACAGGCAAGGTTGAAGGAAAAATTTATTGAAGAACCTATATTAAAGGAGGAGAAGCCAAAGAGTATCTCGAATCCCGGTCTTAAATTTTTATTGAGCGCGGCATTATTAATATTGAGCGCGCAAGCAATTGTGTTTTCAGCGGTTAGAGTGAATTTTTATTTCGGAGCGCCCTTGTTTTTGATGGGAACACTGGGAGTGGCGTTAGGAGTTTCCCTGCCGGAAATTATTTTTGGCATTAGGTCAGTAATTTTAAGACAAAAAGATGTTATTCCCGGAATTATTTTTTTTCCAATAATAATTAATTCCACCTTGGTGCTTGGATTAGTGTTTTTAATTTCTCCTATCAGACAGATATATCATTTGCCCTTGTATATAAATAGTTTAATATTTACAGGGTTGGCGGCTTCAGCGCTTTTGCTGTTTTCTAAAACAAAAGAGGAGATTAGCCGCAGGGAAGCAAAATTTTTGCTGTTTTTTTATGTTTTGTTTTTTGTTGTTCAGTTGTTGATATAGTATGAATAAAAATACAAAGCGCTTTGTATTTTTTTCATTTTGGGTTATAATAAAACTTGTTTAATAATTAAGATAAATTCCTTTGAATTACGAAACACTATATAATCCTTCCCCGACCCCCTCTTTTTTCCCCCTTCCCATCAGGGGAAGGGGTAGTTTTGTAATTCAAAGATAAATTGTTTATGCCAAAAAAATTCAGAATTAATAAAGAAAAATGTATCGGATGCGGCATTTGCGTGCAGGTCTCTGACGGCGCAACTAAAATAGGGGAGGACGGAAAAGCAGAAATTTTAGACCAGGAAAAATTGGAACAGCACGGAGGAACAGAAGCGTGCCCGTTTGATGCTATAGAAATAGAGGAAGAAAAATAATTCACCCTGTTAAATAATTTCGCCCCCGCCCCGTTAAATTGCCTTCGGCACTATTTAACGGGGTGAAGCGAAATTGCCGCAAAGCGGCATTTAATAGGGTAAAGGTCAACCCCCCCAAGTTTTCAAAAAAAACTTAAGAGGATAAAAAATTTAAGCAAGTAAAACCGTGGATTTTGAAAATAAAGTTGCTATTGTTACCGGGTCTCAAAGAGGCATTGGCGAGGCAATTGCCTTGAAGCTTGCCCAATTAGGAGCAAAGGTGGCAGTGACCGACATTTCTCAAGAGGGATGCCAAGAAGTGGTAGAAAAAATTACTTCTGCCGGAGGAGAGGCAGTTGCTTTTAAAATGGATATTTCCAATAAGCAAGAAGTTGAGGCAGCAGTCACTCAAATAAAAGAAAAGTATGGAAAAGTGGATATTCTAATAAATAATGCCGGGATTTGCCATACAGAAAAAACAGAAGATAGTTCTCAAAAGACCATAGATATAAACCTAAAGGGAACGATTTATTGCTCCAAGGCAGTTTTGCCGTTAATGCTGGAGCAAAAATACGGAAAAATAGTAAATATCGCTTCTATTGCTGCTTTGGTCTCCTGGCCATTGCTTCATTCTTATTCAGCCAGCAAGGGCGGCATTATTAGCTTGACTACTTGTATGGCAGGCGAGTTTGCCGGACAAGGCATTAATATTAACGCCATTGCCCCGGGCGCTATTCAAACACCAATGCTTGACAGCGCGAACAAAGAAATGGGAACTGACCCTGATCAAATTGTTCAAGGCATTCCCAAAGCAAGAATCGGCACTCCCGAAGATATTGCCAATGCTGCAGCTTTCTTATCCAGCGATGAAGCCGACTATATCGTTGGGCAAATTTTAATAGTTGACGGAGGATATACCGTAAGGTAGCAGGGGTAGTTCGGAACTTCCGAAGTTCCGAACTAGTTTGGAACTTCCGAAGTTCCGGAAAGTAAGGATTGGAACTTCCGAAGTTCCGGAAAGCCGGGTGCACAAAAATCGGAGAGTGCGCGGAAAATATAATGAGAAAAAAGGAGACCATTTGCTTTATCCTTGTAGTTTTAAACCTTTTCTCTTGGTCCGTTGTTTTTGAGCTTGCCCAGGACAAAGGATTAGAGGTTTGCTTTTTTAATGTCGGCCAAGGAGATGCCATTTTTATAGAAACTCCCTGGCACCATCAGATTTTAATTGACGGAGGGCCTGACGATACAATTCTATCAAAACTGGAACAGAAAATACCGTTTTGGGACAAGACAATTGACTTAATTGTTTTAACCCACGCAGACGCAGACCATATTACAGGATTAATAAGTGTGCTTGAAAATTACAAGATAGAAAACATTATTTGGACAGGATTAGACAAAAACACATTAGTTGCTAAAAAATGGAGAGGGCTTTTAGAAGAAGAGGGAGCAGAAATAAGAATCGCCGTAAAAGGGCTAAAAGCAATTTTAGGGGGAAATATGCAGCTAAAAGTTGTTTTTCCTTTTGAAAGTTTAGAAAATAGAGCGATTCAGGACCTTAACGATGCTTCAGTAGTAATGAAAATGGAAAGCGGGGGTGAGGCAGTACTGCTTACCGGAGATATTTCTGACAGGGTAGAAAAAGCTTTGATAGATAGTAATTCGGACATTGAGGCAAGGATTTTAAAAATAGCCCATCATGGCAGTAAAACCTCTACAAGCGAAGGATTTTTAGAAGCAGTAAAGCCGGATGTTGCCATTATTTCGGTTGGCAGGGATAATCGATTTGGTCATCCTGCAGAAATAGTTTTAGATAGATTAAATAATTTTAATATAAAGGTCTTAAGAACAGATAAAAATAATAACATATGCCTCATCCAAAAGAAGAAAAAACCCTTCTCCTTATCAAGCCCGATGGAGTAAAAAGAGGGCTGGTAGGTGAAATAATTTCCCGAATTGAAAAAAGAGGGTTAAAAATTATTGCTTTGGAAATGTTTTCACCAAATAAAGAACAGGTGGACAGCCATTATCCAAAAGACGAAAAGTGGATGAAACGGTTAGGTGAAAAAACCTTGGCAACGTATGAAAAATACGGATTTAACGCTAAAGAAGAAATTGGCACTGAAGATCCTTTAGAAATTGGTAAAATGGCCCGGGGATGGTTGATAACTTATTTAACCTCCGGGCCAATGATTAAAATGGTTGTCAGCGGAATACATGCCATTGATATGGTAAGAAAAATTGTTGGACCCACAATGCCGGCTCAGGCAGAGATGGGGACAATTAGAGGTGATTTTTCCGTTGATGATGCCACGGCCGCCAATCGTGATAAGCGGGCGATTCATAATTTAATTCACGCTTCAGAAACCTTTGAAGAAGCAGACCATGAAATAAAGTTTTGGTTTGCGCCTGAAGAAATACACGATTACAAAAGGGCGGAGGAGGATATTATGTTCTAATTTTCAATTTTCAATTCTCCCTAGGTCGACCGCTGGAGCGATCAGCGGGCTAGGCAATTTTCAATCAATTTTTCCTAGGCCGACAGCCGAAGCAGTCGGCTGGGCAGGCAATGATTTAATTTTCAAATGATTTAATTGAAAATTGAAAAATTGTTAAATTCATTGGTAAATTGAAAATTGGTAAATTGAAAATTAGTAAAGCGTGCCTAATCTATAATTTTTGTTAATAAGCGCATGCCCTTGACTAACCCTACAAAGTCGCTATTATGAAGTTGGACCCTGTTTCTGTCTTTGGACCATTTTTCCGGCACTAACTTTTTTCCTCGGGAGCCCTATATTTGCATATCCTTCGGGGCATGCGTGCGGGCACCCACTTGGATATTTCCCGGAAAAAACCAAGAAAAGAGCAGGGTCCTTGCGTGTATTTATAAAGAAGCGAAAAGCTAAAAACTAAAAGCGTAAAATTAAAGTGCAAAATTTAAAGCATACTTCAAATTTTCAATTTTCAATTTTCAATTTTCAATCAATTTTCAATTCTTAAATTTTCAATTGAAAATTAGGAAATTGAGAAATTGTTAAATTCATTCGTA
>CAYYED010000019.1:0-4481 GCA_964470785.1 uncultured Candidatus Saccharibacteria bacterium
AGCCCTGAGCTTGCCGAAGGGCGACGAAGCAATCTCATAGATAGATTGCTTGAGGTTGCTTCGCCTTCGGCTCGCAATGACGGCGCCCTCGCAATGACGGAAGTCAAAAAAGTGCACATCACTATTTTTTTTCCTCTTTCTCCTCTAAAGGTTTCTCTGGTTTTTCTTCTGCCTGTTTCTCTTCCTGTTTCTCTTCCGGCTCTCCCGACGGTTCCCTTTGTTTTTCCGACGACTCATCCAATAAATCGCCTGGGGACGAACCGTCTGTGGCTTCCTCTATTGGCTTTTGTTCCGTCGCAGAATTTTCTTGTGTTTTTTCTTCTTGTTTTTTCTTTGACTTTTTATGTACCGAAATTTTTTCACCCTTAACAATCCCCTCTCTTACTAAAAGATTATACACGCTTGCCGAGGGCTGAACTCCTTTAGAAAGCCAATGCTCTACCCTTTCTTTATTAACCTTCTTTTCCTTGGTTAAAGGATTATAAAAACCAACTTGCTCTACAAAATCCCCGCTCTTTGGAGAACGAGCACTTTCTACCACCACAATCCTAAATGATGGCTGTTTTTTTCTTCCTGTTCTTAAGTATCGCAATGTAAGCATAAAAATTTTATTAAAATTAAATTATTGTTCGAGTTTATCGAGAACAATCCCCAGTGTATCCCTCGACCCGCCATGTCGCTCGCAGGCGACATGGCCCGCCTGCAACGATTTGCTTGCATTGCGGGCAGGCAAGTTCGGGGCTTCGCTTCTCGACAAGCTCGAAGAATAAGAGAAAAATAAGCTTAAATGGTAAATGTTATTCATTAAAATCTTTTTTGCGCTCCCATTTTTTGGCTTTGATACCATTCTCTGCCGCCTGCTCCTCTGACTCCTGCTTGGAAGCGCCTTTTCCTTTGGCAACCAACTCACTGCCTAAAAATACTCCTGAAACAAATTGTTTCGCATGATCCGGTCCGGCCTCTTCCAATATCTTATAATTCGGAGTAATTTTTTCTCTCTCTTGCGCAAGTTCCTGAAAATAACTTTTAGCGTCAACAAATTTTTGATTTTCTATTATATCAGGCAACCTTGCTAAAAGATGTCTTTCTATAAATTTTTGGCAAGGAGCAAATCCTTGGTCAAGATAAAATGCTCCTAAAAACGATTCGAAAGTGTTTGCCAAAATTTCCTGCCGTGCTTTCCCTGTTTCTTTTTTTTCCCCCCGGGAGAGCAAGAGAAACTTGTCGAAACCCGCCTCCTTAGATGCTTTAGCCAAAATTTTACTATTAACCAGTGCAGAACGCCAGCTTGTCAATAATCCCTCTCCTTTATCAGGGTAATAATTATATAGATAATCGCTTACGGCCAACTCTATTACCGCATCTCCTAAAAACTCCATCCGCTCATTGTTTCCTAATCTAAAACTTGGATGTTCATTTAAATAAGACCTATGACAAAACGCCTGAATTAGTAAGTTCTCGTTTTTAAACTTTAAACCTAATTTTTTCTCAAGTGGTGAAAAATCGTGCATACCCTAATGTGAAATTTTCAATTTATTAATTTTCAATATGAAAGCGCAAAGCGTAAAACGAAAAGTGCCTGCCCGCATTAGCTACGCTGAAAGCTTTGCAGGCGGGCAAAACTACAGCGTAAAGCTCAAAATAACAAAAGCTCTTTTGTTCCCCGTTCCCCGTTCCCCGTTTTCACGGGGACAGGCTTTACGGGGAAAGGATTTACGGGGACAGGCATTCCCGCTCTCTTATGTCATTCCCACTCTCTTATGTCATTCCCGCGGAAGCGGGAATCTATTGTCTGGATCCCCGCCTGCGCGGGGATGACACTGTTGTGTCATTTTGCACTTTAGTTTTGCCTAACCCGCTGATTGCGGTCGGCCTAGGAAAAATTGAAAATTACTTTTTTAACTCTCTATATACCGTGCCCAAGACACCGTTAACAAATTTGCCCGACGATTCTCCTCCAAACATTTTTGCCAGCTCTATTGCCTCGTTAATAGCCACCTTGGGCGGAACCTCCTCTTTATTGGCATATAACAATTCATAAAGCCCAATTCTTAAAACATTTCTGTCTATGATATTAATTTGGTCCAAAGGCCACTCCGGAGCTGCTTTTTCTATAATGTCATCAATTTTTTCAATGTTATTTTTTACTCCGAGAGCAAGCGCTCTGGGAAAATCATTATCGTCTAACCCGGGCCCGAATTCTACAAAATTCCTTGCCAAAATTTTATCCAAAGATCCTTCCTGTTTTCCGGAAAAATCCCACTCATAAAGGGATTGCATCGCTATGCTTCTTGATAAATGACGGCTACCCATAAAATACAATTTTTAATTTCTAATTTTTAATTTCTAATTTTCCTAGACTAACTGCGTCAGCGGACTAAGTCAATTTTTAAACTTTTAACAAATCATAATCTAAAAAGCAAACCTCCCTAGGCCGACCGCTGGAGCAATTAGCGGGCTAGACCCTAATCCGACCGCTGTCGGCGGGCTAGGCAAATCTCAAAATGACAAAAGCTCTTTTGTTCCCCGTTCCCCATTCCCCATTCCCCGTTCCCCGTTTTCACGGGGACAGGCTTTACGGGGAAAGGCTGCGCGGGGATGACACTGTTGTGTCATTTGAGATTTGGATTTATTTTTTACTGAGCTCTTCCATACTCAAATCTTTTTTCGGCGCTTGTTCCCCTTCTTTAACTTCTTTCTCTTTCTTTTTTCTTTCTTTTTTATCCATTTTTTTAAAAACGTCTACTATTTGCATGCCCTTATAATACCCGCAATTTTCACACATTGTATAAGGCAATACCGGTTTGCCGCATTTTGGGCAAACAGACAAAGCCGGTTGCTTTGCGTATTTGTGCATCCTTGATTTATTTCTCCTTGATTTTGTATGTCTTTGTTTGGGAACAGCCATGTTTAAGTAAAATTTCTAATTTCTAATTTTTAATTCTCTTAAGCGTAAAGCGCCTGCCCGCATTAGCTACGCTAAAAGCGTTGCAGGCGGGCAAAACTACAGCATAAAGCTCAAAATAACAAAAGCTCTTTTGTTCCCCGTTCCCCATTCCCCATTCCCCGTTCCCCGTTTTCACGGGGACAGGCTTCACGGGGAAAGGCTGCGCGGGGATGACACTGTTGTGTCACTTTGCACTTTAGTTTTGCCTAGCCCGCTGATTGCTCCAGCCGTCGGCCTAGGGCGCTTTTAGTTTTTAGTTTCTCGCTTTTTTTTCTTTAGGACAATAATTTATATATAGCAAAAGTTATAAAAAAAAGCAACCCCCACCCTTCCCTCCCCTTTTTAAGGGGGAGGATATTGATATAGATTTTCCCTCCCCTTTTTAAGGGGGAGGATTAAAAAATTATTCCCTCCCCTTTTTAAGGGGGAGGGATTAAGGGAGGGGGTTAGTTGTTAGTCGTAATTCACTGTCAATTCGGCGCTATTTCAATCCACCCCGGATAAGGGAGCTTAACATTTATCATTTTTTCTTTGGGGCAAAAAAATCCCTGAACATCAGTAGCCCTTAATTTTGCCGAATTATCTCCGATACTGAAAAATTGAATACGCGGCTCCTCATCTGTCGCAGTAGTACCATCTACAAATGTGGCTTCAGAAATCGTCCAAAACCAGCTGCTGCAATTAACCTCATTATTATTATTATCAAAACACTTAGAATTGTTAATTATCTGCACAGTTTCCTCTGCCGCCGGGTCTGCCGGACTCCAAGAAAAATCAGGCCAAGGATAGGCATGCACCGGAGTTGTCAAGTTTACGGAATTAGACCAATCAGAAGACCAATTATCTTCGCTGTCTTTAACTTTTACTCGGAAATAATAAGAATCATTGTAGCCAATTTCCAATTCATTTGAATCCGGCGACGGCACCACATCAACTCCGGATGTTCCTCGCAAACCCGGAGGCACTATTTGATCCCCGATAATTTCTTTAGCGCCGCTAAATCCCGGATTAGTGGCTATGGCAAGAATATATTGTTCTTGAGAAGAATCTCCCTGATAAAGCCAGCTAAAATTAATGTGTCCTCTTTCTTGAACACCTGTGCAATAATTAGTTGAATCTATTTTAAAATCAATTGCCTCTGGAAGTTTTACAAAAGAATAACTTGTTTCAACATGGTAGTTATTGGTAAGAATACAAGAGCTCTCTCCTCCTGAAAAATCAACCGAGCCGTTTGCGTCACCCGCAGCAGTCGGAGAAAACCTAATAGTAATATTCTGGCTTTGCCCGGCAGAAAGATTATATAAACAACCTGATTCACAAGAGAAAGGGCCGCTTGTTTCAGCTTTTCCTGAAAGAGTGCCGGAACCGCTATTTTTCACAGTGAAAGTTTTTTCTGCATAAGAGCCAACTACAACATCTCCAAAGTTAAGACTATCGGGGGTAACAGTTATAATGGGTTCGCTTTGGGCCTTTATTTCAATATTGTCTTTGGAAAAAATAAAATAAGAAGACATCGCTGCAATCAACAACAAAA
>CAYYED010000020.1:0-9145 GCA_964470785.1 uncultured Candidatus Saccharibacteria bacterium
GGGCTCGCCCCAAGTAAACTGCTTAAACAAGGGCTAACAATGTTGCGAGCCCGCGCAGATGAACGCTGATAAAATATCTGCGTAAATCAGCGTCAGGCGGCTTCCTCAAGCCAAAGTATTTCCACCAACCTTCCAGCCGCCCTGCGAACGGAGTGAGCAGATCAGCGTAAATCGGCGGGGAGTGAAGTGCTACCAATGTACCCATTTGTTGTAATCAAAGGTCGATCCTTAATTAATCTTTATATTTAATTTAAAAATAAAATCATGACAAAACAAGATTTAGTTGAGTCCTTAGCCAAGAAGACAGGTTATTCCAAGAGCCAGGCAAATGAATGCCTCAACACCATTTTAGACGAGATAGGCAAGGAGCTAACAAGGGGACAGGAAGTGGTCTTAACCGGATTTGGCAAATTTTCCGTTAGCAAAAGAAAAGCCAGAATCGGGCGTAATCCGCAAACCGGCAAAGAAATCAAGATTCCTGCCGCCAAAGTTCCCAAGTTTAAAGCAGGAAAGGCATTGAAAGACATGGTAAGATAGTTTTATTTGTAATGACTTGTAAGGACTTTGCAAAGATTATACCAAAAAACTCCGCCATTAGGCGGAGTTTTTTGGTGGTTATAAGCGGGTGAGCGGATTCGAACCGCCGTCTTCTCCTTGGAAGGGAGAAATAATAACCATTATACGACACCCGCCTACATGGTTTATGATTTATCGATATGCGTATCGTCAATCGTCTGTTGTTTATCGTAAAGAGCCGAATAATGATAAACGATAAAACAAACGAGCTGCGACCCGCCTGCAACGTTTCGCAAGCGAGCTTGCTCGCGTAGCGATGCGGGCAGGCAAACGATAAACGACAACCCTTTGTATGTTCGGGGCACCCGGACTCGAACCGGGAATCGCTCGCTCCCAAAGCGAGTATGTTAACCATTACACCATGCCCCGTATTCCGAATTATAATCATTTTTTATCTTTTTGTGAAGAGCTTTCTTCTTAATTATTCTTATTTATGTTAAGATTTAAAATAAGGGGAAATTATGGTAAAATAAAAAAATTAAGAAAATATCTTCAATGGCAAAAAAATTTTCTTTCAGCAAAGCTTTTAAAAAATGCGGAAAGTATAACATTCCTTTATGGCAATGCCCGGAGTTCCTTTTTTTAGTAATGGGTATTGTAATAATAATTGCAAGCCTGGTTTTTTATGCTATCGGGGGACGGTATATTAAGGACCCAAGAATGGTGGCTTTAATGGTTACCATAGTAACAATGCTTCTTTTAATTATCGCTTTCATCATCACTCACAGTTTTGAAAATTTGGCCGAAGCAGACAGGATGAAGGCAGAGTTTGTAAGCATTGTTTCCCATCAATTAAGAGCGCCCCTGACCAATTTGCGCTGGACAATTCAGTTTTTGACGCCCGAGAAAATGGGTCAGCTTAAAAAAAGAGAGACAGAGGATTATTTCAGCATTATTGAAGAGAATAGCACCCGCATGGAAAAACTGGTTAATGACCTTTTGATAGTTGCCCGGCTTCAAGAAGGAAAGATAGACAATAAAAAAATTTCATTTCCCCTGCCTTCTTTAATAAAAGAGATAGTTAAAGAAAACCATTCCTTTATTGAGGCAAAGAATTTGAAAGTTAAGACCATGACATTGCCGAATTCGTCCAATGTTTTTGCCAACTATCCTTTGGCTAAAATTGTCGTAGAGAATCTGGTTAATAATGCCATAATATATAACAAAAAGGATGGAGAAATTAAAATAAGAATAGAAAAAAAAGGTAACAATATATTATTTACTATTCAAGATCAGGGTATAGGCATTCCTGCCAAAGATAAAAAATATATTTTTCAAAAGTTTTTTCGCGCAAAGAACGCTGTTGTAAAAGAGTTCTACGGCACGGGCTTAGGGCTTTTTATTGTAAAAATGATTTTAGGCACCATGAAAGGAAAGATATGGCTTAAGTCAAAGGAGGGCGAGGGTGCTACTTTTTACATTACTTTACCGGCGGCGCTCAAGCAACCAACAACTAACAACTAAAGGTTGAATGTCATATGAAATCGGTGTACCCTCAATGTCATTATTCGGAGTAATTTCTTTTTTTCGGTTATTGATAGGAGCAAGCCAAGTTTCTCCTCGTTATTGCAAGGAGCCCTGAGCTTGTCGAAGGGCGACGAAGCAATCTCACGCATAGATTGCTTCCCGCCACGCTCCCTTTGGTCGCTCGCGGTCGCAATGACGAATAGGAGCGTGCTTGTAATAAATAGCTCGATAAGAACTAATTCAAGGTGCTACGATTTCATTTGGCATATAACCACTAATCATTAACCAATATTATTATGAAAAAAATACTTTTTATAGAGGATGAGGCCGTTTTGCAAAAAACCTTGGGCGATTCTTTAAGGCAAAAAGGGTATGAGATAAAGAGTGCTCTTGATGGAGAGGATGGTTTGCGCTTGGCAAAAACCGAAAAGCCGGACCTTATTCTTCTTGATTTGATTTTACCCAAAAAACATGGGTTAGAAGTTTTAGAAGAGCTGCGTAGCGTAGAGGAAGGTAAAAGTATTCCGGTAGTTATATTAACCAATCTGGAAAATATTGCAGAAGTGGAAAAAGCCATTGAACTGGGAGCGACTACTTATCTTGTCAAGAACAATTACAGCTTGCAGGAAGTAGTAGAAAAAATAGAAAAGGCCCTTGGAGAAAAAGATTAATTTTATAGATTATGAAAATTGATTCTAAACGGCTCAAGGCGTTTTTATTGGACGCGGACCTGCTAACAGAGGCAGAGTTTAATGAGGCACAAAAGACGGCACAGAAAAATAACCAAGATATAGAACAGGTTTTGGTTTCTTCTAATTTTGTTTCTCAATCGGATTTAATTCGTCTCAAGGCATATATTTTAGGAATACCCTTTGTTGATCTTGAAAAAGCCATTGTGCCTCATGAAATTTTAGAAATTATACCCGAACCGATTGCCCGTTCCCACAATATTGTGGCTTTTAGAAGAGATAAAAACAGCTTAGAAGTGGCTATGCTTGCCCCCGAAGACCTTCAGACAATTGATTTTATTAAAAAGAAGTCCGACCTGAAAATACTTCCCCGCCTTACCACGCCCGAAAGCATTAAAAATATTCTTTCCCAATACCGCAAATCCTTAAAAGCAGAGTTTAGCAAGTTTATTGAAAAAGAAGCCAAAGGGATTAAGCCCCTTGGCATTAGACAAAAATCCGAGATAGAAGACCTTAAAAAAGCAGCTCAAAAGATGCCGGTAATTAAGATTGTTGATACCCTTTTGCGCCATGCGGCATTAGACAGGGCTTCTGATATTCATATTGAGCCGGCCGAAAAAGAGGTTATTGTCAGATACAGAATAGACGGAATTTTGCGGGACGCTATGACCCTTCCCAAACAAATTGCTTTAGGAATAGTCGCCCGTATAAAAGTATTGTCTAATTTGCGGCTTGACGAGCATCGCCTGCCTCAAGACGGAAGATTTCGTTTTAAGTCGAACGGAGATAAATATTCGGTAAGGGTCTCTGTCTTGCCGGTATTAACAGGAGAAAAAGTGGTAATGCGTTTATTAGAAGAAGGAGCAGAGGGATATTCTCTAGAGGAGCTGGGATTTCGCGGCAAGGCGCTGGAAGAGGTTCAGGGAGCGATAAAAAAACCTACGGGAATGATTTTAGTAACCGGTCCAACCGGTTCGGGCAAAACCACCACTCTTTATTCCATTTTAGAAATTTTAAATACTCCGGAAATAAATATTTCTACCGTGGAAGACCCGATTGAGTACAGGATTTCGCGTATTAACCAGACCCAGGTGAGGCCCAAAGTTGGCTTAACTTTTGCCAACGGCTTGCGGGCGCTTTTAAGGCAAGACCCGGATGTGATTATGGTGGGAGAAATTCGCGACCAGGAAACGGCTGCTTTGGCAGTTAATGCCGCTCTTACCGGACACTTGGTGCTTTCCACTCTTCATACCAATGACGCCGCCGGAGCCATTCCCCGGCTGATAGATATGAAGGTAGAACCATTTTTAATCGCTTCCACGCTTAATGTGGTAATTGCCCAGCGGCTGGTAAGAAAACTTTGCGACAATGCGGAAGAATACAAAATGAACGCAGGGCAGATTAAGAAGGTTTTGAAGTATTGCGATGATGAAAAAATTATTAAGACGCTTCAAAAAGAAGAAATAATTAAGAGCCAGAAAAAACTTTCGCAGATTAATTTTTTTCGGCCGCAAGAGAGCAAAACCTGTCCGGAGGGCTACAAGGGCAGGATAGGCATATTTGAGGTACTGCCCATTACAGAAAGCATTAAAAAGATGATTAATCAGGAAGTTTTTTCCGGCCAAATTCAAGAACAAGCAGAAAAAGAAGGAATGAAAACAATGATTGAGGACGGATTTATTAAAGCGGTCCAGGGCGTTACAAGCATAGAGGAAGTATTGAGAGTAGTGATGGAATAAATAATAATTTTCAATTTACGAATTTTCAATTTACGAATGAATTTAACAATTTTTAAATTTTCAATTATTTAACCTCGCTACGTTCGGTTGAAATTTGAAAATTGGGTCATTGCCTGCCCAGCCGACTGCTTCGGCTGTCGGCCTAGAGAAAATTGATTGAAAATTGAAAATTGAAAATTTATAAATTAAAGATATGCCCCTATACGAATACATTGCCAAATCATTGGGAGGAGAAAGGACTAAAGGAGCCAAGTCCGCTGCTAATGAAAGCGAGTTGGCGCGCTTGCTTAAACAAGAAGGGTATTTTCTTGTTTCTGCTAAAAGCAAAACCGAAACCTTGACCAAAAAAAGGTTTTCTTTTGGTTTAAAGAAGGTTTCTTTGGCAGAAAAACTTATGGCAACCCGAAACTTGGGAGTGATGATTTCTGCCGGGGTCTCCCTGCACAGAGCATTAGAGGTCTTAATGCTTCAGACAAAAAATAAATATTTTAAAAAGACCTTAGAAGATATCAAGGAGCAAATTTTAAAAGGAGAGTCATTATCTGCCGCTCTTTCTGCCCACCCGGGAGTATTTCCAGAGGTCTATTGCAGTATGGTAAAGGTAGGAGAAAAGACAGGCCGTATAGAAGAGGTTTTAAAGGTTTTGGCAGACCAAATGGAAAGAAGTTATCAGCTAAGGTCCAAGATAAGGGGAGCAATGATTTACCCGATTGTTATAATTGGAGCAATGGTGCTTATCGGAGCAATAATGCTTATCAAAGTAGTTCCTCAATTAAGCAAAACATTTGACGAACTGGGGGTAGAGCTTCCGGCCATGACGCGGTTCGTGATTTTTTTCGGTGATTTTCTTGCCCATCAATGGTACTTAGTTCTCCTTATCCTTGTGGCGATTATTTTCGCTTTTGTCTGGGGGTTAAAGACCAGGTTTGGCAAAAGAAAAGCCCATAGTCTTTTATTAAAAATTCCTTTTATATCAAATGTAGTTAAAAAAATAAATTCTGCCTATACTGCCCTTACCATGGGGGCTTTAATAAGCGGCGGAGTATCTATCATAGAATCATTGGATATTTCATCGGGAGTAGTCAGCAACGTCTATTTCAAAAAAGCGTTAAAGAATTCGGCCGCGGAAATCAAAAAAGGAGGCGTGCTTTCTAATTCTCTTGCTCGTTACCCCCAGCTTTTTTCCGGACTTTTTGTGCAGATGGTAAAAGTAGGGGAAGAGACCGGAGAGACCTCGGAAATGCTGTCAAAATTGGCTGATTTTTACGAGGAACAGGTTAATAATATTACCAAGAACCTTTCTTCTGTAATTGAACCACTGCTCCTGCTTTTAATAGGAGGAGCGGTAGGATTTTTTGCCGTTTCTATGATTCAGCCGATTTATTCTATTATGGGAACGATGTAGACATAATGCCGGAGATCGAAATGCGTATAATGGGGGGGTGTTATCAAAAAAATAGAGGAGAAAAATGGCGTTTTAATAATTTTCAATTTACGAATTTTCAATTTACGAATGAATTTAATAATTTCTCAATTTCCTAATTTTTAATTGAAAATTGAAAATTGTAAATTTGCCTGTATTTTTTAGTATGTATTTTTTCTTTAACCACCAAAACCGTGGTTTTACATTAATAGAGGTTTTAATCGCCACCTTTTTAATCACTATTATTTTTCTGGGTATTTTCGGAGGGTTTCAATTGGCGATGAGGGTAACCTCGCAATCAAGGGCGCAGACAACAGCGCTTTATCTTGCTTCTCAAAAAATAGAGGAGATAAGGAATCTCCCTTATGAGCAGATTAAAACCATACAGGAGAGCATAACAGCAGACGGCATTAATTATGATATTCAAATTATTGTTGAGTTTGTGGACGACTGCGCAGACGGCACCATAGAAGGGCTTGATTGTGACGGAGAGTCGGTGCCTCCTGACGCTGCGCCGGATGATTATAAAAAAGTTCAAGTCAAGATTTCTTGGGAAGAGTTATGGGGCGGAGAAAAGGTTCTTAGCACTCGTATTGCTTCAGGGCGCTTAGAAACGGGCGAAGGCATGGGGGGCTTAAGAATATTAGTCAGCGATAGCACGGGAACCCCGCTGGAAATTGATATTATTGACCAATTTCCTCCTTGCCCCTTAAGCGCGCTCCACATTAAAAATGATAATACCGGGCTTGACCAGTGTTTTGGCACCGACCCGGCTAATCCCGGCTCCCGGCTTCTAATTTTAGAGGCCTCCTCTGAACCGGACGATTATAAAATTAGGGTTCAGAAACAGGACTATGCTTTTAGCGAAACTTTTAAAGCAGGAGACCTGTATAACGAAACAGTTATTGCCTCTCCTGATAAAAAAAATCCCACCATTAATGAGGGCGAACTTTATTTAATTACATTTATTATTGACCCGACAAGTGAGCTTAATATTATCACGGCCGCTCCCTGGGGAGGAGGCAGTTTTTTTAATAACTTTTTAAACCAAGATAAAATTATTGAAATTAATAACTTGGAAATAGCAGGCAAAGAAGTTTTTTTAGCAGAAAGCTCCCCCGGTTTTTATTATGAATCCGGCAGTTTAACTTCTGCGCAAGCGGCGCCCGAACAAATAACAGAATGGTACCAATTTTCTTGGTTTGATTTTCAAGAGCCGGAAACCGGTATTTCTTATCAACTATGGGCGGCTACCAGCACGGAATGGTTTTTAGTGCCCGATGACGACCTTCCCGGAAACAGCGAGGGGCTTATTGTTTCTCCTGCGGACTTAAGCGCTTTAGACATTGAAAAATACCCGAAACTAAGGGCAAAAGCAAATTTTTCCACTACAGACACAACAAAAACACCGTTTCTTTACCAATGGCAGATTTCTTGGAAAGACGGGGAAGCCACCCCGATATCTGATGTTAAGTTTTCCCTATATGGAGAAAAAACAGTAGGCACCGATGAGCAGGAGGCGCCCATATATAAATACTTAGACACTGTTTTCAGCAATGCTGACGGAGAGAAGTTTTTTTCTCAAATGGAAACAGATAATTATTATTTTTATGATTTTTCTAAAGACAATAATCCTCTTTCTCTTGATCCCGAACTTTCACCTATGCCCGTTGTCCTTTTGCCTGCCACAACTACCGAAGCAACCCTTTATTTAAAAGCAGAAAATTCTTTATTAATAAAAGTGCAGGACGCTGATACCGGAGAATTGATTTTTGGAGCTGCGGCAGAGCTTGTTAATTCTGCTTTTGGCTACAGCCAAACCCAAAACACCAACCGAGAAGGCGAGGCCTTATTTATTCCTCTTGAGAAAAGCGCGGATTATGACCTGACAATAACGGCGGAAAACTATTATCAAGAGAATTTTTCTGTTTCAGTAGAAGGAGAGACCTTTAAACAGATAACCTTAGAGAGATATGAATAAAACAAGCCCGGGATTTACCTTAGTAGAAACATTGATTGCTGTTTTCATTTTTTCTCTTATGGCAACGGCAATGGCCGCTATTATTGTTCATCTTTATCAGAGTTATGCTTTTTCCTGGCAGCAAACGCAAGCTATTGACGAGGCGCAAAGAGGGGCAAAAACAATGCTTAGAGAGATTAGGGAAGCAAGAACCGGGGCAGACGGCTCTTATCCTATTGAAAAAGCAGGAGACAGCGAGTTTATCTTTTATAGCGACATTGACGGAGACGGGCTGGTTGAGCGGGTGAGATATTTTCTTGGAGGAACGTCCCGGCAGCAAGAAATAAAAACTTGTGTCAGCTTCACCAGAGGCGGTTCTTGTTCAGTGGTTTTTTCTGATTTTTATCAAGGAATATTAGAAGAGGCGCAAGCGAGGGTAGGCATAGAAGGCGATTTTGGCTGGAGTATAGAATATGCGGAAATTTTTGCCGATGGCGCTAAAATAGACAATTTTTGCGATGGCTGGGGCGAATGCAATGATTGCGCAGGAACGTGGCAAGGAACCAAAACATTTGATATCTTCCAGCAAGCCCAAGATAATTATATCCAATTTATTGCCGATACTTCTTGGTGGGCGGATCCTATTTGTTATTGGGAAGAGCCCGGACATTCTATGAAAGCAAGGTTTGAGCTTTTTTGGACCGAGACCGTGACCGGACAAGAAAGACAGCTGAAAAAAGGAGTAATTAAGCCGACTGGCTTTCCGCCCGTTTATCCTTCAGACCAGGAAGAGATTGTTATTCTTTCTCATTATGTTCAAAATAAAATTGATGACCCGGAAACCAAATTATTCGTTTATTTTGACAAAAACGGAGAAGAAATTCTTGAATATCCCGCCCGGCCGGAACAGACCCGGCTTTTGGGAGTTTCTTTGATTATTAATGTGGATCCGGCAAGAGCGCCCCGCGATTACCGGTTGGAGAGCAAGGTTAAATTGAGAAACCTAATTTTAGATGACTATTGACCATTGACCATCCCATCTCCCTCCTCCCTCCCTCCCCCTTTCCTTGGGGAAGGGAGAGGATAAAGGTGGGGGAGGAGGGGGGATTATTGACTGTTGACTTTTGACCATTGACAAAACAGTTAAGCGAAAAGCAAAAGGGGCAAAACCAATAGATAATTTTCAATTTTCAATTCTCAATTTTCAATCAATTTTCAATTCTTAAATTTTCAATTGAAAATTAGGAAATTGAGAAATTGTTAAATTCATTCGTAAATTGTAAATTAGTAA
>CAYYED010000021.1:0-4078 GCA_964470785.1 uncultured Candidatus Saccharibacteria bacterium
AAATAAAATATCCTTAAATTACGAAATTGCCCCCTTCACCCACCTTAATCCTCCCCCTTCCCCTGGGGAAGGGGGAGGAAGGAGGGGGATGGGAAAGAATTATTATGAAAATTGAAACTTTAAGACATTCCTTAGCTCATATTTTGGCTTACGCAGTGCAGGAACTTTATCCCGGCACTAAGTTTGGAATTGGCCCGGCAATTGATAATGGATTCTACTACGATTTCGATTTTGTCGAAATCGCAAATCCCAAATCCCAAATCCCTAAACAAATTCAAAATTCTAATGCTCAAAATTCAAAACAAAATTTTAAATTGACGCCAGACGATCTGCCAAAAATAGAGAAAAAAATGAGAGAACTGATTAAGCAGGACATCAAGTTTGATAAAAAGATTATTTCTGTGGCCGAAGCAAAAAAACTTTTTAAAAAACAACCCTACAAATTAGAACTCATTAGAGACCTTGCAGAAACCCGACTTCAGCAGATTTCAATTTATTATTCGGGAAAATTTGTTGATTTATGCAAAGGTCCACATATTAAATCAACTCTTCAGCTTCGTTCAGGACAAATCAAAGAAATTCCTGCTGACGGTTTTAAGTTAACAAAATTAGCCGGCGCTTATTGGAAGGGCGATGAAAAAAATAAAATGCTTACAAGAATCTATGGCATAGCTTTCAAAACCAAAAAAGAGCTAAATTCCTTCCTAAGAATTCAAGAAGAGGCGGAAAAAAGAGACCATCGCGTTTTGGGCAAAAAGCTTGGACTTTTTCTTGCTGACGAAGAAATTGGAACCGGCCTACCTCTCTGGCTGCCCAAAGGAGCAATTTTACGAAAAGCTATTGAAGATTATCTTTATAGAGAATTAAAGGGGGCCGGATACCAATGGATTGTTTCGCCGCATATTGCTAATCTTGAATTATGGAAAACTTCCGGGCACTGGGATTTTTATAAAGAAAATATGTATTCCCCTATTAAAATAGATAAAGAAGAGTATATGCTTAAACCAATGAATTGCCCTTTTCATTTGAAAGTTTATAATTCTGAAATTAGGAGCTACAAAAATTTGCCTTTACGCTTAGCAGAACTTGGCACTGTTTACCGCTACGAAAAATCAGGAGTCTTGCATGGCTTAACCAGAGTCAGGGGCTTTACTCAAGATGATGCTCATATTTTCTGCACACCCGAGCAATTAAATGAAGAATTGCTTAATACCACTAAAATGGGTATTCGTATGCTCAAGGATTTTGGATTCAATGATTTTGACATTTATCTTTCTACCCGTCCTGAAAAATATGTAGGAAATGACAAGATATGGAAACAGGCCACCGGTGCTTTGAAAAATGCGCTTCAATCGCTAAAGCTTGATTTTCAAACCGACGAAGGCGGAGGCGTTTTTTATGGCCCGAAAATTGATATTAAAATAAAAGACAGCCTGGGCAGGCCTTGGCAGTGCACAACTATTCAGGTGGATTTTAATCTTCCCCAACGCTTTCAACTAAAATATATTGACGAATCCGGAAAAAAACAAGAGCCGATTATGATCCATCGGGCTTTGCTCGGTTCTATCGAAAGATTTATCGGGGTGTTGATAGAACATTATGGAGGAGCTTTTCCTTTTTGGCTTTCCCCTGTCCAAGTATGCGTTTTGCCTATTGCTGACAGGCACATAGAATATGCGGACTTGGTCAATCAACAATTAACAGCTAACAATTTGCGAACTGAAGTAAAAAATGAAAATGAAACCTTATCCAAAAAGATACGGGAAGCAGAAATGCAAAAAATCCCCTATGTGTTAGTAATCGGAGATAAAGAAAAACAAGCTGAAACCGTAAGAGTCAGAGACAGAAAGAAAGGAGATATTGGGGAAAGAAAACTTAAAGACTTTATTCTAAAAATTAAAAAAGAAATAAAGAAAAAATAATGCATAGAACCTTAAATTTAAAGACAAAGGGAGAACTTGAAATCGCAGACATTACAGAAGAAGTAAAAATTTTTGTCAGAGAAGCTAAAATACAAGATGGTTTAATAAATATCCAAACTCTTCACACAACCGCTACTGTCTTTGTAAATGAAAATGAGCCTTTGCTCTGGCAGGATTTAAAAAAACACTTCAATAAATTAGCTCCCGGCGAGAATAAATACAATCACGATGATTTTAGCAGGAGAACGGTTAATCTCTGCGATGACGAATGCGCTAATGGCCAATCACACTGCAGGGCAGTTAATCTGCCGGTCAATGTTTGCTTAAATATTATTGAAGGCAATCTGCAACTGGGCCAATGGCAAAGAATATTATTTATAGAGCTTGACAGGCCCAGAGAAAGAAAAGTCCAGTTACAAATCTTAAAAATATAGAAATAAAAAAAGCAATCTGCCTTTACCGGATTGCTTTTTTCTTTTATGCTTAAAACAATGAAATATCAAATTATAACTTATGGCTGTCAGATGAACAAATCAGACAGCGAAAGGATAGCCGGTTATTTAGAAAAAATCGGCTTAAAACCCTCAATGTCAGAAAAAGAAACTGATTTGATCGTTTTTAACCTTTGCTCTATCAGACAATCAGCTATAGATAGAGCTACTGCTAAAATTAAACAAAAAAGAGATACTATTAAGGCCAATATACTGCTTACCGGTTGTATTTTGGATAAAGACAAAAAAAAGTTGGAAAAAATATCATCTCTCATTTTTAACATAAATGAATTATCAAATCTTGGAGAAATTTTAAATAAATTCGGGTTTAAAACCAAAAAAATCAAAAAACTAAACAATTATTTTAAAATTGAGCCCAAATATAGCTCAAATATCACTGCCAATGTTCCCATAATGACCGGCTGTAATAATTTCTGCTCTTTTTGCGTTGTCCCCCACACCAGAGGAAGAGAGGTTTCTCGGCCAGCTGAGGAAATTCTTTGTGAAGTTAAAAACTTGGTTAAGGGCGGAATAAAAGAAATTTGGCTCTTGGGACAGAATGTCAACTCCTATAGAGATGGACGCGGAAAAACGCGGAAAAACTCGGAAATAAACTTTGCAAAACTGTTACAAATGGTTAATGATATTCCCGGGGATTTTTGGATTAGATTTACTTCCTCACATCCAAAGGACCTAACCAAAGGGTTGATTGAAACAATAGCAAGGTCTAAAAAAATCACTCCCTATTTCAATCTACCAATACAATCCGGAGATGATAAAATTCTTAAAGCAATGAATCGTCCGTATACCGTAAAAGATTATAAGAATTTAGTCAAAAAAATCAAGAGGGCTTTTAAAAAATATCGGAAAGGTCGGGAGTCCGAATTAGCTCTCTCCACTGATTTAATAGTTGGTTGTCCAAAAGAAGGCAAAAAAGAATTCAAAAATACTAAAAAAATTATTAAAGAAATTGGTTTTGCTTTTGGTTATATTTCCCGTTATTCTCCCCGCCCAAACACCATCGCAGGAAAATTAAAAGATTCTGTCACTTCTCAAGAAAAAAAGGAAAGAGAAAAAGAACTGGTAAAGATTGTTGAAGCTTCTTCTCTAAATTTCAATAAAAAATTTCTTAATAAAATTGTTGATGTTTTGGTGCTCTATAAAAAAAAGGGCTTTTACTTTGGTAAAACACGCCATTATCAAACCATTAAAATCAAGAGTAAAAAAAATATTTTGGGAAAATTTGTCCAGGCAAAAGTGGTTAATGCCACCCCCTACGGATTGGAAGGAGGAGGGATTAAGGGAGGGGGAAGTTTTTGCGGAGGGCGGGCCTCCGCAAAGCTGGTGGTGGTATTGGGGCCTACTTCTTCGGGCAAGTCGGATTTGGCAGTAGAAATTGCCAAAAAATTTAACGGTGAAATAATTTCCGCTGACTCCAGGCAAGTTTATAAGGGAATGGATATTGGCACAGGAAAAATTACTAAAAAAGAAATGCAAGGAATCCCCCATCATCTTTTGGACGTTGCTTCACCTAAAAGAATTTTTAGTGTGAGTAAATATAAAAAATTAGCCAATAATGCTATTAAAGAAATTATTGAAAAGGGCAAGCTGCCTATATTTTGCGGCGGAACAGGTTTTTATATTCAAGCAGTTGTTGACGATATA
>CAYYED010000022.1:0-43413 GCA_964470785.1 uncultured Candidatus Saccharibacteria bacterium
CGCAATACCGCTAAAAAAGAAATGGAACTAAGCCATAAATGGTTTGAACGATTTTTAAAAGAGTATTGCAAGCACGAAATGGATTCCCGCTTCCGCGGGGATAAAATCCGGCGGGAATTCATAACTCTGGATTCCCGCTTCCGCGGGAATGACAAAGAAAAACGGGAATGATAAAAAGAGACAGGAATGACAAAAAAAGAGGGAATGGAAAAAATGGATGGAAATAACATTTCCTCCTGTCATCCCCGCGCAGGCGGGGATGACGTTTTGAGAACTCGTGTTAATGACATTTTGAGAGGCGGGGATGACAAGAGGAGTGTTTTTCTTCTGCGCGGGGATAACAATTACAGTATCACATTTTTTGCGATCGCAAAAAATGTGATATAAAAAATGTGTATAACCTTCATTATTTCAAAAGGTTTCAAAGCCGATGAATTTTTTTTGCGGCTTACAGAAATGGGAAGAGATTTTTTTTACTCGGGCAGAAGAAGGCCCGTTTTTTATTTTTTCTAAAAACTCTTGTAAAGATTTTTCCGCGCCTTGGGCAATAATCTCTACCTCTATGCCGCTCGGCAGGTTTTTAGCATATCCGACAAGCCCTAAAGCATTGGCCCACTCTTGGCAAAAATCACGGAAAAATACTCCCTGCACCCGGCCCTCTATTTTAATATTAAGTTCAATTATTCCCTGCATATTATTTTATATTAAAGCGAAAAGCGTAAAGCGTAAAGCGTAAAGCGTACATACAAGCGAGAAGTTAGGAGCGGGAAGTTAGACTTCCCTGAGCACAAGTCATTGCGAGGGCGCAGCCCGAAGCAATCTATATGCGTATTACCACAAACGAGATTGCTTCGTCCATTCCCGCTTCCGCGGGAATGACAAAGAAAAACGGAAATGATAAAAAAGAGGGGATGACAAAGAAAAACGGAAATGACAAATGAGGGATTTTAAGTTATGATAAAAAAATGGATGAAAAAATTAAACCATCACAATATTTAAGAGGGTTGAATAAGGAACAGAAAGAGGCGGTTTTGCATAAGAGCGGCCCGCTTTTGATTGTGGCAGGCGCAGGAACTGGCAAAACTACGGTTATTACCAAACGGCTTGTTTATTTAATTGAATCCGGTTTAGCAAAGCCGGAAGAAATTTTAGCAGTCACTTTTACAGAAAAAGCAGCCGGCGAAATGGAAGAAAGGGTAAACCAGCTGCTTCCTTACGGCTATGCGGATCTATGGATTTCCACTTTTCATTCCTTTTGTGAACGGCTATTAAAAGAACACGGCCTAGATATTGGCATTCCGACAAATTTTACACTTTTAGACCAAACTGCGGCTTGGCTGCTTCTGCGTCAGAACTTTGACAAGCTTGAGCTTGATTATTACCGGCCAATGGGCAATCCGACAAGATTTATTCACGCCCTTATCGCTCATTTTTCAAGATGCAAGGATGAGGCAATTTATCCGGAGGACTATTTGGAATATGCCGACAAATTAAAACAAAATTTTGATGACGGCATTTTTGCCAGCAAGGCGGTAGCAAAAAAAGAAGCAATCTCTCAACAAGAAGCAGAGCAGGAAAGGCAAAGGATAAATGAATTGGCTAATGCTTACCACATATATCAACGGCTTTTGCTGGAAAATAATATGCTTGATTTTGGGGACCTAATAAATTATTGCTTAAAACTTTTTCAAAAACGGCCGCATATTTTAAAACAATACCAAGAGCAATTTAAATATATTTTAGTAGATGAATTTCAAGATACCAATTGGGTGCAGTATGAATTAGTGAAGATTTTGGCTTTACCATATAATAACATAACTGTCAATGCCGACGACGACCAAAGTATCTACCGATTTCGCGGAACTTCGCTGAATAATGTGCTCCAATTTAAAAAAGATTATCCGCAAATCAAAGAGGTGGTATTAATTAAAAATTATCGCTCTTTGCAGGAAATACTTGATTTGGCATATAATTTCATCCAACTTAACAATCCCCACCGATTGGAATTTCAAATTAATCAGGACAAGCAGTTAAGCCAGGAAGCAGAAAAGAAAGGCATTGATATTGGGTCATTTAAAAAAATAGACAAACGGTTGCGGGCAGAATTGGGCAAGGGGGCGATTATTGAGCATCTAGATGTAAAAACCTTGCAAAAAGAAGCCGAAGCAGTAGCTGATAAAATTATTCAATTAATGGAAAGCGACAAGGAGGCAAGACTGTTTGACTTTGCTATTTTAGTAAGAGCTAATAATTCGGCCGATATTTTCTGCCGGGAATTTGAGCGAAGAAGAATCCCTTACGAGTTTATGGCCTCCAAAGGCCTGTATTCCCGGCCAATTATTTTAGATGTTATTGCTTATTTTAAGGCACTTAATAACTATTATGATTCAACAGTTTTTGCTCGCCTCCTAAAGTTTCCTTTCTTAAATGTTTCTTGGGAGGACTTGGCAAAAATTAACCGGCACAGCAAAAAGAAAGGACAAGCCACTTATGAAACCTTAAAAAATATTGCTTTGGTGACGGGTTTAACTCAAGAAACAAAAAATAATATTAATTTTTTGCTGGAAATAATTGGCAAGCACTCCCTGCTTGCCAAGGAAAAGTATATTAGCGAAGTGTTTATTGCCTTTATTAAAGAATCTGGCTATTTAGAATACTTGGTAAAACAGGAGCAGGAAAGAGAGCTTAATCTTATTACCCAATTTTATAACCAAATTAAAAAATTCGAGCAAACACAAATTGAACCGACGTTAGGCAATTTTGTTGAACAAATTGATATGGAAATGGAAGCGGGCGAAACAGGAACTCTTAATTTTGAACAAGAAAGAAGCCCGGAAGCAGTGCGAATAATGACTATTCACGGCGCCAAAGGTTTGGAATTTAAATATGTTTTTCTTCCTAATTTGGTAGATAAAAAATTTCCTACTATTGAACGAAAAGAATCCATAGAAATTCCCCGGGACTTGATTAAAGAAATTCTTCCCCACGGAGATGTGCATCTGCAAGAAGAAAGGCGGCTTTTTTATGTAGCAATGACCAGAGCCAAAAAAGGACTGTTTTTGCTTTCGGCCGATGACTATGGCGGCAAAAGAAAAAAGAAGTTATCGCGCTTTTTGCTTGAGCTGGGAATGGAGAAAAAACAAGAGAGAGGAGAAAAAGAAGAAAAAATTACCAATGCCTTGGGTAGAAATAAAAAAAGCAGATTAGAAGAAAGAGAGGAAAAATACATTTTACCCGGATATTTTTCTTATTCCCAATTTGCCGCTTTTGAAAAATGCCCTTTGCAGTATAAATTTGCCCATGTTTTAAAAATCCCCCGAGCAGGAACGGCGGTTTTCAGTTTTGGAAAAACAATACATCAGACCCTTTACCAATATGTCAAAGAGTTTCTGAAAGAAAATGATGCCAAGCAAGAAGGGCTTTTTGGAGAAGCGTCTGGCAAAAGCCAAGAAAAAATTGAGGACAAAAAAGAATGCCAAAAAATGCTGGAAATTTATAAGGCAAGCTGGATTGACGAGTGGTATCAGGACCAAAAGCAAAAACAGGAATATTATGCTCTGGGAAAAGAAATTTTGAAAAACTTTTTAAAAGATTTCTTGTCCCGACCGCCCAAAATTAAGATTTATAATAATCAGCCGGCATTAGAAAAAGAATTCCGTTTTAAGTTAAAAGATGATATTATTATAGGAAAGATAGACAGGATAGATAAATTGGAAAACGGTTCAATAGAAATTATTGATTACAAGACCGGTACGGGTAAAGAAAAAATATCCAAACAAGATAAAGAGCAATTGCTGATTTATCAATTAGCCGCAGAACAGCAATTTAATGACTTGCCCGAAAAATTAAGTTATTATTATTTAAATGATAATAAAAAAGTTTCTTTTATTCCCAAGCAAGGGGAGATAAGTGAGTTTAAGGAAAAGATTTTACAGAAAATAGCAGAAATAAAAGAGAGCGACTTTGGCCCGACTCCCGGATGGCATTGCCGATTCTGCGATTTTAAAGATATTTGTGAGCATAGACAACTGTAAATTTTCAATTTTCAATTGGAATAAGAGCACCCTTCCCCCACCTTAATCCTCCCCCTTCCCTTGGGGAAGGGGGAGGAAGGAGGGGGATGGAGTTCATTTGACATATAACCATTAAAAATTAGAAATTAGAAATTATAAAATCATGGAACTCAATAAAATACTCGGATTAATTTTGCTCATCATTGGCTTATTAATAATCTTTTGGGGATTTTATTCCGCTTATAATGTTTTTCAGGGGAAAGCCGGTTTGCCTAAAATTTTTACTCCTGCAGAAACAGCATTAATAGAAGAAGAAATCGCTCCGACTCCGCAAACAGGAACCTTAACTCCGGAAAAATTGCAGGAAAATATGGAAGAAATGATGCAGAAACAAATAGGAAAAATTTTCCCTTCGGGAATAATTATGCAATTAATGAATCTTATTGCTTGGTCTATTTTTATTTGGATTCTCATTTATGGCGGAGGAAAAATAGCCGGATTAGGCATTAAACTTTTTAAATAAACAATTTGTCGATTTCTGAAGTCGCCACACTTTTTTTACACTTCATTGCGACATCCTTTTTTACACGTCATTGCGAGGCCGTTAGTCCGAAGCAATCTATCCGTGTTATTGCCATGTATAAGATTGCTTCGTCGCCCTTCGACAGGTTCAGGGCTCCTTACAATGACTCCGGGGGGCAGCTCCCATAAACCTTTCTCCCTTCTCCTTTCTCCTTTCTCTTTTCTCTTTTCTCCCGAAACCCATGCTAATAATGGGTTCTCATCTAAAAGTTGCCAGCTGTTGTATTAACTACTTCCAATTAGTTCCCGCGTGTGCAATCCCGGTATGTGCAAACCCAGGGCTTGCACAACAGGACTTGCTCGGTATTTACTGCTCCTTTGACAAATGCATTAATATTTTGTGTTGACTATTATTAGATCTTAGTGTATAATTTAGATGGATCATAAAAACCAAATAAGGAAAGGGAGGAAGCATGCAAAGCGTACCAGGAGTAAACCGTTGGGAAGTGACAGGGCCCATAGAAGGGGTGGTGACAGTGCAACTCTCTCCGTTTTCGGATGAGATATCTTTCCGCCGGAACGAACAGGGTTGGATAGTAGTATGCGGAAGATCTCGCCGCCCTACGTCTGCTACAAAACTGTCTCCGAAAATCATTGAAGCGGCTCGCGAACTAGCGATTAGGGCCTTTGTAGGACACCGCTAATGTGGAATATAGCCATTAAAGACAACCGGGTAATAGTCAATATTTATCCTCACCCCATTGATATCTATTTTAAGTTTAAAATTCTCCGCGGGGGGAGGATAATACTATACAAAGAGTTTGTTCACCACACCTATGATTCCAGGGAGACAGAAAAAATAAGGAGTCGTTTAAACAAGATTGTCACCAGAAAGGTGTGGAGAATGGCCGCGAACAAGGCCCGCTCTGCACTGCGCGATCTGTATGACCTGCAGAACCCGCGGCTTCCGCTTTCATAGGGAAGCCGCTTTTTGTTATAAAAAAAATATGGTAAGATAATAATTACTAAGTGCAAAATGACACAGCAGTGTCATCCCCGCGCAGCCTTTCCCCGTGGAGCCTGTCCCCGTGAAAACGGGGAACGGGGAACGAGAAACGGGGAACGGGGAACAAAAGATCCTTTGTCAATTTGAGCTTTACGCTGTAGTTTTGCCTAGCCCGCTGACTGCTTCAGCGGTCGGCCGAGGGCGCTTTTCTTTTTAC
The DNA here is from genome assembly GCA_964470785.1 of uncultured Candidatus Saccharibacteria bacterium. Lineage (GTDB taxonomy): Bacteria > Patescibacteriota > Minisyncoccia > Minisyncoccales > PEYH01 > CAYYED01. Next base: position 5,759 of record CAYYED010000022.1, read on the forward strand.
GCTTTACCTAGTCCACTGACGTCTTATCCGACCGTGTCAGCAGATTAGGACAGTCGGTTAAGGACGCTTTCATATTAAAAATTAGAAATTAAAAATTATATCGTGGCTTTACGCTTTACGCTTATTAATCATTAACCTTTAAAAACATGTATTATTTAATTATTCTTATCGCCGGATTTGGCGGCGGATCATTAAGGGGATTGGTGGGCTTTATTAAACACCAATATTCCTACAAAAACGTCGGCTTTAATCTTCCTCATTTTCTGGCAATGATGTTTATCTCCGGAATCGTTGGCGTGCTTTCCGCAGTCGCAGTCAAAGAATTGGGCTGGGAGATTTTTGGAACTTCTGCTTTTCCATCGGCATTGGCTTTTGTGGTCGGTTATGCCGGAGGTGATTTCTTAGAAAATGTTTATAAAATTATTATTAAAAAACCTGAAGAAAAATAAAATAATGAGAATAGAAGAATTTATTGATAAACACGGGTATGAGGTAAAAAATTTCTGGTTACCCAGAGTCACAAGTATTACAAGTATCGTTGCTAAGCCAGGACTATTAAGATATTATGCCCAACAAAAAAATTATACTGCTGCTCAAGAAGCGCTTAATAATGCTGCGAATTGGGGAACCCTGACCCATGAAACCGTAGAAAAACTTTTTAAAGGGGAAGATTGCCAGGTTGATCCTAAAATTTTACCTTCCATACGGGCTTTTTATCGGTGGCAGAAAAAAAATTCGGTAAGAATTTTAGACCCTGACTTGATAGAAAAACAGGTTGCTGACTTGGAGAATTATTATGCCGGAACAATGGATGCGCTGGTAGAAGTAAACGGCACAATCGGGATATTAGATATTAAAACGAGTGCCGGCATTTGGGACGAGTATTCTCTTCAATTAGCCGCTTATTTGAACGCTTACAACAAAACCGCTTCAAAAAATAAAAAAGCGGAGGCTCGATGGATACTGCGATTAGACCAGTACGAAGAGTGCGTTCTCTGCGGAGCCAAGCGAAGATGGAAAAGCGGAGAGGCAAAAATTACCGGCGGTTATCGGAATAATCATAATTGTTTCCATAAATTCACCCGATCCACAGGAACTTACGAATTCAAAGAATTAAAGGATTACGAAAATGATATTCAGGGCTTTTTGAGCGCCAGAGAGTTGTGGGAATGGTATCACAGAAAAGAGTTAGCAAAAATTAAAAATTACCCTAAAAAAAACAAAAACCACACCCTATTTTAACCCCCTCCCTTAATCCCTCCCCCTTAAAAGGGGGAGGGAGGGGTAAGGGAAAATTAGTTAATCTATAATATTGAATATGACTCGAGAACAAGCATTACAATTTTTACAAGAAAACTTGCAGAACCAAAAAAACCAAAATCTTTTTAGGCATTGCTTAGCCGTGGAAACAATAATGAAAGCATTAGCAGAAAAATTTGGGCAAGATAAAGAGCAATGGGCTTTGGCCGGTCTTTTGCATGATATTGATTATGAACAAACTAAAGACAATATACAACAGCACTCTCTTATCGGCGCTCAAATGCTTGAACAAAAAGGGCTAAGCCGGGAGATTAGCGAAGCGGTCAAAACCCATAATGAAATCCACGGACTTAAGCCGGAATCCTTAATGGCAAAAGCATTGTTTGTCTCCGACCCGATAAGTGGTTTGATTGTGGCTGCCACTTTGGTTTTGCCTTCCAAAAAAATTGATGATTTAACCCCTAAAAATGTTTTGAACAGGTTTAAGGAAAAAAGTTTTGCCCGGGGAGCAAACAGGGAAATTATTGCCCAGTGCAAAGCGCTTTTGGGCATAAAATTAGATGAGTTTGTAGAGATTGCTTTGGGGGCAATGCAAGGGATAGGCGAAGAAATAGGACTATAAAATCCAAATCTCAAAATCCAAATCTCAAAATGATGTTACGCGTCATCCCCGTGAAAACGGGGATCCAGAGCATGGATCCCCGCCTGCGCGGGGATGACACTGTTGTGTCACTTTGCATTTTTAATTTTCATTTTGCCTAGCCCGCTGACTGCGGTCGGCCTAGGGGTCTTTAATCTTTAATTTTTATGAAATTCGTTGCCGACCTGCATATCCATTCCAAATATTCCCGGGCCACTTCCCCCAAAACTAACTTAATTAATCTTGCCGAAGCAGCAAAGATTAAGGGGGTTAATGTTTTGGGCACGGGTGATTTTACCCATCCTCAATGGCTGGAGGAAATTGAAAACACCTTGGAGCCGGCAGAACAAGGATTATATAAAATAAAAAACAGCGGCACAGAAACAAGGTTCTTGCTGACCAGTGAAATTAGCTGTATTTATTCTAAGGGCGGAAAAGTAAGAAAGGTTCATATTGTTATTCTTGCCCCTTCTGTGGAAACAGTAGTAAAGATTAATGAACAATTATCCAAAATCGGCAACTTAAAAGCCGATGGAAGGCCGATTCTTGGGTTAGATGCCAAAGAATTATTAAAAATTATTTTAGATATTGATTCGCAATGTTTAGTTATCCCGGCTCATATTTGGACTCCTTGGTTTAGTATTTTTGGCTCTAAGTCCGGGTTTGATTCTTTGGAAGAGTGTTTTGAGGATTTAACAAAACACATTTATGCCATTGAAACCGGTTTAAGCTCGGACCCCCAAATGAACTGGCGGCTGTCAGCCCTGGACAATATTACTCTTATTAGCAATTCTGATGCTCATTCTTGCGAAAAAATAGCCAGAGAAGCAAATGTTTTTGAAACGGATTTAAGTTATAATGCCATTGTAAAAGCAATTAAAACCAAAAACCCGAAAGAGTTTTTGTACACAATTGAATTTTATCCCCAAGAAGGCAAATATCATTATGACGGGCATCGCGACTGCGAAGTGGTGCTTTCTCCGGAAGAATCCAAAAAATATAATAATGTCTGCCCAAAATGCGGAAAACCATTAGTGCTGGGCGTAGAAAATAGAGTAGAAAAATTGGCAGATAGAAAGCAGGGCTTTATTCCCGAAGGCGCTATTCCCTACAAAAGTTTGGTTCCCTTAAAAGAAATAATTGCCGAGTCCTTTTATTGCGGAGTAAGCACAAAAAAAGTGCAAGAAGAATATAATAATTTAATAAAAGCATTTGGAAACGAACTCAAGGTACTCTTAGAAGCAGAAAGCAATGAATTAAAAAATATTGCTTTGCCCGAAGTGTCTGAAGGCATTATCAGAGCAAGAACAGGAAAGGTGATTATTGAGCCCGGATATGACGGTGTTTTCGGAAAAGTAAAGATTTTTTCCAAAGAAGAAAGAAAATGTTTTATAGGACAGAAAGTACTGTTTTAAGATGAAGCGAAAAACTGACACAACAGTGTCATCCCCACGCAGGCGGGGATCCAAACAATGGATTCCCGTCCCCGCCTCCGCGGGGACAGGCCCCCGCGGGAATGACAGAAGAGATTGGGAATGCCTGTCCCCGTGAATTCTGTCCCCGTGAAGCATGTCCCCGTGAAAACGGGGAACGGGGAACAGGGAACGAGGAACAGGGAACGGGGAACAAAAGAGCTTTTGTCATTTTGAGCTTTACGCTGTAGTTTTGCCCGCCTGCAACGCTATGCTTGCATTGCGGGCAGGCCCGCCTGCAACGCTTTCAGCGTAGCTAATGCGGGCAGGCAATATTATTTGATAACCAGTGAAAAGGGCTACGAAATACGAATTCGTATGAATATACGAAAGATAAGGTTCATAAATTCGTAGTTTCGTATGCATTCATATTTCGTAGCCAAATACAATGGTTGACCTTCCCTCATAAAAAGGTTAAATTAAAATAAGATGTCAAAAAAGAAAAAAATAAATAAAAAGCCCCATATGCCCAATAAAAAGGATAAGAAAGCAGAAATGAAAAAAGCAGTGCCGGATAAAAACGCCGAATCAAGGGTCTGGCAGCCCCATATTGCCGTAGTTGGTATTGGCGGAGGCGGTTCTACTATTGTCTCTGAAATAGCTAAAAAAATCTATCATAAAAAACTGCCTCATCTTAACAAAATTCAATTTATTGCCGCTAACGTTGACTCTCAAGCACTTAGGTCTATTTCGGGTAAGACAAAACCATTCGCCTTTGGAAAAAATTTTACCAAAGGGCTGGGTTGCGGAATGAATCCAGATTTGGGCGAAAAAGCGGCTGAGGAGGCAAAGAAAAGAATTAAAAAAATACTTCAAAAAAGCGATTTTTGCATTTTTGTTACCTGTCTTGGCGGAGGAACCGGTTCCGGTTCTGCGCCTATTTTTACCAGAATAGCCAAAGAGATGGGTATTTTAAGCTGGGGGATTTTCACCCGGCCCTTCCGTTTTGAGGGAAAAGAAAGGGTTCAAATAGCCAAAAACGCTTTGAAAAAGACCGTTCCTTTTCTTGATTCTTTTACCATAATGTACAATCAGCGCATTTTTAAAATCGTAGAAACAAAAACTTCTTTGCAAAAATCGCTTTCAGCAATGAATAATTTACTGGCAGATGCTTTAGAAGGACTTATTGAAACCCTTTACGCTCCCGGTTTGATTAATCTTGATTTTTCTGACATTAAAACGGTTTTACAAAGCACCAGCGCCAATAAAGCCACATATTTACATTCTCAAGAATGCGGCGGAAAAGAACGGGCAGAAAAAACAATTCAAGCAGTTCTCAAAAATCCTTTGATTCAGCACAAAATTATCGGAGCCGAAAAAATTCTTTTTAATATTGGCGGGTCAAAAGATATGAAAATGGCTGAAGTAGAAAAAATAAGCAAAGAGATTGCTGCTTTTAATCCCAATGCAAAAATTATTTTTGGAGTAATGCAAAACGGCCATTATGAGGGAAAAATAAGAATTACTCTTTTGGCAGTGGGTTGCGGCAAAACGCAAAAAAAGAAGAAAGAAAGAAAAACTATCAAAAAACCGGTCCAAAAGCCGGCTCAAGAACCGGCTAAGCCGAGCTCATCGGCAAAGCCCGAGAAGGCAAAAAATCCCAAAAAAACCAAAACATCTAAGCCCAAGAAGAAAAAAGTAAAGACCGCTTCGCCACATAAAAGCAGGCCTAAAAACAAAAAAACAATAAAAGAAAAAAAAGAGGAAGAGCCGCTGATATCCGAAAAAAAGACGGTTAGACGCAATGCCTTGGATCTACACCGCCAAGCCAAAGAAAATGAAGAAAAAATGTTAGAGGAAGAGACCAAATGGGATATTCCTGCTTTCTTGAGGGCTGAAAAAAAATAAAATAAAATTGCTTCGTCGCTCCCTCCGGTCGCTCCTCGCAATGACGAAGCGGGGTTATTACAAGACCGCCTATTTGTCATTGTGAGGGCGAGGCCCGAAGCAGTCTATCCTGCAGACATTCTCCCCGTCATTGCGAGCGGAGCGAAGCAATCTATTCACATATGAAAAACCAAGACGCAACAATTAAAAAAGTAATTATTCCTATTGCCGGACTGGGCACTCGTTTTTTGCCTTTATCAAAGATTATCCCCAAAGAAGCAATGCCCTTGGTTGATAAACCGGTTTTGCAAAAATTGGTAGAAGAGGCAAGAGGTTTTGGAGCAGAACAGATAATTTTTGTTATTAGCAAAGACAAAAAGCCGATTCTTAATTACTTCAAAAATAATCCCGAGTTAAAAAAACTTCTTAAGCAAAGAGGAAAAAACAAAGAACTGCAAGAGCTGAATAATTTGGAAAATCTGACAAAACCGCTTAGTTTTTCTTTTGTTGAACAAAAAAAGCCGCTGGGTGACGGCCATGCTATTCTTCAGGTAGGACAAAAAATCAGGGAGGAAACCGTAGGGGTTTTATTCGGCGATGATATCGTAGAGTCGGAAACTCCTTGCTTAGAACAATTAAACAGTGTTTATAAAACCTGCCAAAGGCCGGTAATTGCGCTTTGCAAGGTTCCTAAAAACAAACTTTCCAATTACGGCATGGTGAAGGTGGAAAAGATTGCCCGGCGGGTATATAAAATTAAAAATATTATAGAAAAGCCATCTATAGAGCAGGCGCCTTCTGATTTGGCTATTGTGGGAAAATATATTTTAACCTCCGAGTCCTTTGATTTTCTAAAAAACACTAAGCCGAATCCTAAAGGAGAGATTATTTTAGCAAATGCCTTCAAAGATATGCTGCAAGCAGGCAAAAGCATTTATGGTTATGAGATTGACGGCAAGTGGCTGGAATGCGGCAATAAATTAGAGTGGCTGAAAACTAATGCTTATCTTTCTCTAAAGGACCCTCGTTTCGGCCCGGCAATTAAAGAATTTTTAAAAGAAAACAAACTCATTTAGTTTTAGAATATTATTTATGGAAACACATAATTTATACGATTTAATTATTATTGGCGGCGGACCGGCAGGCATTACGGCCGGTCTTTATGCTGTCAGGGAAAGATTAAATGCCCTTGTAATTACTAAAAGTTTTGGCGGGCAAATTGCCCAAAAAACCGTGCCCGTGGAGAACTGGCCCGGCAATAAAAAAATCACGGGAATGGATTTAATCAAAAATTTTGAAAAACACCTAAGGAGCTATCCCATAGACATTGAAAAAGACGGGGTAACAAACGTAAAGAAACTGGAAAACTATTTTTTGGTTAAAACTTCCGGCCGGCATTACTTTAAAACGAAGGCAGTAATTGTTTGTACGGGCGCCGATCCCCGGCTTTTGGAAATTAAAGGTGAAAAAAAATTTATTGGCAAGGGCGTGAGCTACTGCGTGCTTTGCGATGGTCCACTCTTTAATAATAAGGATGTAGCAGTAATCGGCGGAGGAAATTCTGCTTTTGAAGCAGTATTATTCTTGGCAAAATATGCCAAGAAAATTTATGTTTTAGAATATCAGGAACAAATCCCGGCTTTTAAGGATTTACAGGAAAAAGCAGAAAAAACAGGCAAAGTGGAGATAATTACCGGCGTAGTAAGCAAAGAAATAAAGGGTTCCAATCTTGTAGAACAGCTTGTATATGAAGACAGAAAAACCAAAGAAGTAAAAATCCTCAATGTTTCGGGAATTTTTGTGGAAATCGGCAATCAACCGGCCACCTCTTTCGTCAAAGAATTAGTGGACTTCAGTGAAAAAGATGAAATAAAAATTGATCTTGACACTTGCCAGACAAAAACTCCCGGACTTTTCGCTTGCGGCGATGTCACCCAGGTCTTTCCTAAACAAATAGTTACGGCAGCCGGCGAGGGCTCCAAAGCGGCAGTCAGCGCCTACCAATATATTCAAGAACTATAAAATAACTAATGCGAAATATGCAGATGCAGACAATTAAAGTTGGGCTAACTTAACCCAAGCCCCCTCTTTTTCCCCCTTCCCTTCAGGGGAAGGGGGAGATAGAGGGGGAAGGGGTAATTTCGTAATTAAAAGCATTATGTCCGGCATAAAATCAATTCAGGCAAAAGAAATTAAGGATTCCCGCGGGAAGCCGACATTGGAAGTAGAGGCAAGAGCAGGGGATTTTATCGTAACTGCCGGCGTACCAAGCGGCGCTTCTACCGGCTCGTTAGAGGCAAAAGTAATAGATATAAATCAGGCAATTGATAATGTAAATAATATTATTGCCCCACGCTTGATTGATAAAAATCCAACAGAGCAAAAAGAGGTTGATGCCCTGCTTTTGGAATTAGACGGAACCGAAGATAAATCAAATCTTGGCGGCAATGCTTTGGTCGGGGTATCAATGGCAATTGCCAAATTAGGCGCTAAAACAAATAATATTCCTTTATGGCAGCATATTAGCCAACAATTTCAAAAACAACTGTCCCAAAATGTCAATACCACATTTTCTACGATCGTAGAAAATACGGTATTGCCAAAACCGGCTTTCAATATTATCAATGGCGGGGCGCATGCTCAAAATGAGCTGGATATTCAAGAGTTTATGATTGTACCCCAGTCGCAATTGTTTTCAGAAAATTTTGAGCAAGCAAAAAAAATTTATCAAGAACTGGAAGCGGTTCTTAAAGAAAAAATAGGGGAAGAGTTGGAGATCGGAGATGAAGGCGGATATGCCCCTAATTTAGAAACTGCCAAAGAAGCGCTTAACGCTATTATGTATGCGGCCAAAAAAATTCCCGAAAAAATCAAAATTATTCTTGATTGCGCGGCAAGCGAATTTTTTGAAAAAGGAAATTATTTTATAGAAGGCATCACTCGCTCCAAACAAGAATTGCTGAAATATTATAAGGACCTAATTGTCCAATATCCAATTATTGGATTAGAAGACCCGTTTGCGGAAAATGACTGGGAGGGGTGGAAAATGTTAATGTCAATGCTCAGCGAGCAAGGGCAAAAAATTACCGTTATTGGAGATGATTTGCTGGTAACTAATCCAAAAAGAATCAAGGAGGCAGCGGAAAAGACTGCTTGTAATGGAGCAATTATTAAAATCAATCAGATTGGGACGGTGAGCGAAGCAATAGAAGCAGTAAGGTTGGCAAAATCATATCATTGGAAAACAATGGTTTCACACCGTTCCGGAGAGACATTAGATGATTTTATCGCTGATTTTAGCGTCGGAGTCGGCGCTGATTTTATTAAATCCGGAGCTCCGGCAAAACCGGAAAGATTGGCAAAATATAATCGTCTTTTACAAATAGAAAAAGAAACATAAAAACAATATTATAAAAATAAAAATGTATAAATTATTTTTATTAAGGCACGGAGAAAGTATTTGGAATAAAGAAAACAAATTTACCGGCTGGACCGATGTGGGATTAACTAAAAAAGGATTAAAAGAAGCAAGCGAAGCGGGCAAGCTTTTTAAAAAACAAGGATATATTTTTGATATTGCTTTTACTTCTTTTTTAAAAAAAGCTACCAAAACCCTTGATTTAGTTTTAAAAGAAATGCAATTAAAACATATCCCTGTTAAAAAATCTTGGCGCTTAAACGAAAGATTTTACGGTGCCTTGCAAGGGTTAAACAAAGCAGAAACAGCTAAAAAATATGGAGAAAAAATGGTTCATTCGTGGAGAAGAAGTTATAATTTAAGACCGCCAGCAATTACGAAAAAAGACAGGCGATATCCGGGAAAAGATCCTTTATACAAAAACTTAAAAAAGAAAGAATTGCCCCTAACCGAATCCCTTAAAGATGTCCAAAAAAGATTGCTTCCTTACTGGAAATCAGAAATTATGCCAGAAGTTAAGGCAGAAAAGAAAGTTTTGATTTGTGCGCACGGAAATAGCTTGAGGGCACTGGTTAAATATTTGGATAATATTTCTGACAAAAAAATAGAAAATGTTAACATTCCCACAGGCGTTCCACTTGTATACGAACTTAATCAAAAAATGAAACCAATAAAAAAGTATTACCTTGGAGATCCAAAAAAATTAAAACAAAAAATTAAAATCGTTATAAAACAAGGGAAGGCGCGTTAGTTAATTTTTGCTCTAAGTGTGGTTGTTGATATTTTATTTGGCAATATTATAAAAATATGTTAAATTGTTTATATAATAATTAATCATCAGTTTTTTAACTGTTAATTTTATGGCAGATACAAGAGATAAACAAAGCAAAGGCCCTCTCTTTTGGGCACAAACCGGAATTATCGTTATTTTGCTTGGCTTGCTTCTTTTCCAATATGCCGGATTTGGAAACGAAGGCACTATATCTAAGGACAAGCTCGCCGAACAAGTAATAAGCTTTATCAAAGAAAAATTGGCCGGGCCAGACCTTGAGCTTGAATATGCGGGAGTAGAAGAAGAAAGCGGATTTTATAAAATAAATTTTACAATAAAAGGGAATGAACAATATCCAGATCAAGAAGAAAAAGTTTATGTTTCCAAAGACGGAAAGTATTTATTCTTTGAGCCCATTGATATGGAAACCTTTGGCCAAGAAGAAATGCAACAGCCAGAAGAAATAGAAGGAAATACAGAACCCACTTCTAATATTGACCCCGAAGAAATGAAAAGCTTCGTTAACTGCCTTAAAGAAAAAGGATTTTTAATATATGGCGCAGATTGGTGCGGATATACCAAGAAGGTAATAGCTTTGCTTGGCGGAAGAGAAATCGTAGACCCAATATATATAGAATGCACCGAGCAAGAAAAATTGTGTAATGAAAAAGAAATCACAGGATATCCTACTATTTTAATTAATGGCCAAACATATCAGAACGATAGAACAATCTATGCTTTTGCTGAAACTACCGGATGTCCTGCTCCGGAAGAGCCTGAAAATATTTCTGTAGATGTTCCCGAAGGAGAGTGTCAGTAATATAACAATATAATTCAAAACAATAATCTTATTATGCCCAAAATCAAAGTGTACACTGCTCCGGCTTGCGTATATTGCGAACTTTTAAAACAATATCTTAAAGAGCATAATATTGAATTTGAAAAAATAGATGTTTCGGAGAATGAAAAAGAAGCCGAGAAAATGATTGAAAAAAGCGGGCAAATGGGCGTGCCGGTTATTGAGATAGACGGGGAAATAGTGGTGGGATTTGATAAGGCAAAAATAGCGGGACTGTTGAATATTAAATAATAACCGCTGATAGGTCGATGATTCCTACGCTGATAAAACGCTGATATCAGCGTCAAATCAGCGTAGTCATCAGCGTTAATTCAGCGGACATTTATGATAAAAATTGCTATCAATGGCTTTGGCCGAATCGGCCGGCTCACTTTTCGCCACATTCTAAAGAATCATCCTGATATGGAGGTAGTGGCAATCAATGACTTGGGAGACCCCAAAATTTTGGCGCATTTGCTTAAATACGATACTTCTTACGGCATTTACTCCAAAAAAGTGCGGCTTGGAGATGGCGAGTTTTTTGTAAACGGCAGTATTCGGGAAAAAGCAATTAAACTGCTTAATGAAAGGGAGCCGGAAAACCTTCCTTGGAAAAAACTGGAAGTGGATATTGTTTTGGAATGCACCGGTGTTTTTAGAGACAGAGAGGGGGCAGGGAAACACCTTAAAGCAGGAGCAAAATTTGTCATAATTTCTGCGCCGGCAAAAGATAATGGTATCCCCAGTTTTGTTTTAGGGGTTAATGAGGACGAGCTTGATATAGCAAAAAATAATATTATAGATATGGGTTCTTGCACTACCAATTGCCTTGCTTCGGTTGCCAAAGTATTAAACGATAACTTTGGCATTGAAAAGGGTTTTATGACTACAATCCATAGCTACACCAATGACCAAAGCATTCTTGATTTGGCCCATAAGGACTTGCGCCGGGCGCGCTCGGCAGCAGAAAACATTATTCCTACCACTACCGGCGCGGCAAAAGCAATTGGAAAAGTTATTCCTGAATTAAGGGGCAAGATAGGCGGAATGGCCGTAAGAGTGCCTACGCCCACCGTTTCCTTAATAGACTTGGTTTGTGTTTTAAAAAAAACGGCCACTGCTGAAGAAATAAATTATGCTTTTAAGCAAGAGTCGCAGAAAGAAAATTACAAAGGAATTTTAGGAATAGAAGACGCGCCTTTGGTTTCTTCTGATTATAAGGGCAATACGTTTTCTGCTATTGTAGATTCTGCTTATACTTCGGCTAATAAAAATTTAGTTAAAGTTCTTGCTTGGTATGACAATGAATACGCTTATGCCTGCCGCTTAGCCGAGTTCGCCGAATATGTCGGTAAGAAACTCTAATTGTAGGTTGTCGTTTGTAAAGTTAATTTATTGTTCGAGTTCATCGAGAACTACATAATTATTATTGTAGTTTTTTCTTGCCCCAAACTATTGACAAATAATTGATAGTGTGCTATAATGTAATTGTCATAAAATGAGAAATCAAGAAAATAGACAAAGGGTCTTGACAAGAAATGGATAATATGATATAATGTAATTGTCGTAAAGTGAAAAAAGAAAAAATAGGTTAGAAACTCTTGACAAAAAAAGGATAGTATGATATAATACAAACAGAAAGAAAAAGAGGAAGAAGTAAAAAGTTCTATAAAACTAAATATAATGAAGAAGAGAGAGTCGCTGCGCATTTGCGTGGCGTAACATAAGCTTAGCTCAATGGTTAAATTTAGCTACAATTTCCCGGTTAAATTTAACTATTGAACCAGAAAGGCGACTCTCTTAAAGAAGTCGCCTTTCGTGGTTTAAAAAAACAAGGTTTAGGCAAGAAAGATGGAGAAGAGAGAGTCGACTCGGGAGAAGGATACCGGCGAACAGCTTCGGCCCGCCGCCCTTCTCGGACTAAAAGTCCTTTCCGGGTTGTAAAAAATCTTCTCTATCTTTCTCTCCTGAACAATAGGAGATAGTTTTTTACAGCTCTTTGATAATACGAAAATTAGCGGAAAATTCGGTTTCGTCGCTTCTTGTTGAGAGCGCAGAGGATATTTTCAATTAAAGTATCTTACGCGCTCTTTGATACAAGAAGAGTTGGCAAAACCGGCGGCCAAAGAACTGCTGGTATTTCACGCCCACGAGACTATTCTTCGGGATAAATCCAAGTCTCTCGGGCAAGAAGGAGGAGAAATGAAATTATATAGGATTGCCTCACCCGGATCCTCTCCGGCTTTGATGAAATTGGAGAGGGAGGAAGGAAAGCCGGTGGCGAACATTACCATCGGCGAGAGCGGTCGCGGCCGAACGCAGGCAATTATCCCCATTATCGGGAAAGGTTCCAAAGTTCAGGTGAAGAAGACGGACGAAGGAGTTGTCCTCGTCCGCGGGGAGTGGAACGACGAAGGTCGCTGTATGGCCGTCATCAACGCGGTGGGTTCTTACGACCGCTACAGGTTGTATAAAATCAACGATGCCCAAGGCGTCCAGACCATCGCGTCCGGCACGATCGCTTTCGGGCAAGCCGGACGCACCAATATGGGAGAGGAAGCCCTCGCAATCCTCTCGCCGGGCGCGGAGTTCCGACTCAACTCCAAATTCGCGTCCACTTGGTATAAGTGGACCGGAAAGGAGTGGATTGTGGAAACTCCGCTGGAGAGGGTAGCCCGCTTGACTTTGCAAGAAATTGAGCAAGGGGGGGCGATTGGCTATGAAAACTATACACATAGCCCTCACCCTCCGCGGTGACCGCGTCGAGAATGGGATATTGGTCAGCAATGGTCAGATTCCGTTCAATCCCCGCTGGGGGATGACGCGTCATAACACTGGACTGCTCGCTAGCACTCCCTCTCCCGATGGCAACTTGGACAAAGTCCATGTGGCCATCGTGGATGAAGGAATTGTACTGGTTCCTTGCGAGGCAACCCCTCAAAAGGAACTGGTGCTGATTCAGCAGTACACCCCGGGCGCCGGGGGCAAGCGTTGGCCGAGCTTCTATGTAAAGGTCGGTCCCGAGGTACGCCCACTTTCCTCTGCTTCCACAAGCGGAGGGTCGGGCGGCGAAACTTGGGTGCTTGTCTCGGCGCCGCTCGGCTGGGCGGAGAATATCGCCGCCCAGTTCATGAATGAGCGCGACTACGGCGCTCAGACCATATCCTACAAACCATCTCCGCACTAAGTGGGGATCCCGCTAATCTCAACTCCAGTTCGAGGGTCTGGATTAACAAAACCCTCTCTGTTGGTAAGTGTGTACTTACCCTGATGAGTCCGAAAGGACGAAACAGAAATGCTGTTTGACAATTAAATATCAAGCATATGCCTCGGGTTTTTAAAGGCAGGTGAGAGGAAAAAAAAGATTGTTTTTTCTCATCTGCCTGCGAGAGCCCGCGGGTTCCGACACATTATTATTGTTCGAGTTTGATTGTTCGAGCTTGTCGAGAACTTCTCGATTCGCTCCGCTCGCTCGAAGCATTAACCCCTTGGGAACTTCCGAAGTTCCCGACGCAACAAGAAAATAAAATAGATAATCTTAGTAAAAGGACTTTTCCTTTAAGAAACCCTCCTTTCCTAAGTTCAGAAGATTTCTGGATTTAGGAAAGGAGGAAAAAATGAAAGCAAAAAAATGTTTTCGCCTTTCTCGCGTCATTACGGCGCGAGAAAGGCATGAAAGATTTCTGGAACGCCTCCGCAAGGAGGCACTCCAGAGGGGATCCGGGCAGGGCCACAGCCCTGCCCGGGTAAGCGAAGTGGCTCGACTGAAGTCGAGCCACTAAAAAAAGGCGAGGAGATGTCAATCAGCACTCTGCCATCTCTTCGCCCTTCTATATTTTGATATGGAGGCCAGCCCTCCATAAAACTCCATAAAAGTATCCAAATCTTTTTTCATAACAGATTTTCTTCTAAATTAAGGAAAATTGTTATGAGGAAGGATTGCCTGCTTTTTGAGGCAAAATCTGTCCTTCCCAGAGGAGGAGAAAAGATGAGGAGATTTCCTCATACGCGGAAGTCAGCGATATGGTGGAAGCTTCCCGAGGTTCTCAGAGAAATTCTGCAGGAACTTCAGGGGCAGCCATATCGCTCCTACCGTGACGTTAAAGGGAAACTTGATGCCACCGGCATCGAGTATCTCGCCAAGCTTAGAGGCGAGATCCCCGAATACGTCAGGATCCGAATCCCGGAGCCGGAGGGTCGTGAAGTCGATTTCTATTTCGAGTTTCACGTCACTCGCCGGGGACGGCGGTAGGAGACGCTGCTAGTCCGGAGCCCCGAATAGCCGGACGAAAAACCGTGAGTTTGACTCACGGCATCCAGTAGATGACACAGCGTCTGACTGGATGTTTAAGGGGCTCTTCTCCGGCCTATAAAAGGCGGATGAAAGCCGGAGACAGGTAACGCAGGACCCTGGGGATGAATATCCCAAAGTCCAACGCACTTCGGACTCCTGCACGCTTTTTTCAGCGCATCAGTTATGGCTGGTAGGTTGAAAAAAGCGAACAGAAAATATTTTTTCCTTAGCAAGCAAATAAAAGTTTTTTCCGGCTAAGATTAACCACCCTTTGGTTAAATTAAAAATTAGTAAATTATAACTTAAATTAATGTTTTACAACACCGGTTTCTTTCCACGGTGCTGTTGGCAAGGAGGTAAGCAAGGTCGATGAGGTTCTGCTAAGGAAACGAGGCAGGAGAAAAACTCTCTCTTCCCTCTAATGTCTTGCTTGCACTAAACTCTTGCCGACAGCATTGTGGGAGGAAATTAAAAACAGGGCATTTGCCCTGTTTTTTGGTGTCAAAAGTTATTGTTGTTTAGATTGCTTCGTCGCTCCCGCTGGTCGCTCCTCGCAATGACGAGAGGGGAAGCTGATTACCCTCGTAATGACACTTTTTCACCGTCATCCTGAGTCCCGAGCTTGCCGAGGGGCGTTGAGTCCCGAGCTTGCCGAGGGGCGAAGGATCCCGTTGTTTGCGGTAATGCCACGGGATTCTTCCCCCGCCCCCTATGCCTATGAATAATAATATGCCCCATTACCGTAAAGAAACACCAGGCCGTCTTCGGCCGCTTAGGGGGCGGGGTCAGAATGACGCGGAGAAATTTGATAGAGATTGGTCTCTATCTTTTGTTAAAAAAAGAGGATCTGTGGTATAATAATCTAATATGCTGTTAAGTGTGGAAAAAACAAAAAAGCTTTTAGAGAAATATAATATTCCGCTGGCAAAAGGAATAATTATTAATTCTAAAAGCGAGGCGTTAGAATTTGCTAAGGAAACCGGGTTTCCTGTAGTTTTAAAATTATCATCGCCAAAAATTATCCATAAAACAGAAATTAAAGGGGTAATTGCCAATATTGACGATGAAAATACTCTGTTAAAAGAATGCGAAAAAATTTCTCTTTTAGCCAAACAAAAAGGTTCAAAAACTCTTATGCAAAAAATGGAGCAAGGATTGCAATTGATTGCCGGCGCCAAATACGACCCGGTATTTGGACCAGTTATTATGTTTGGATTGGGCGGAATTTACGTGGAGATATTCAAGGATATTTCTCTCCGCATTGCGCCGATTAAAGAGAAAGATGCTCAAGAAATGATGCAGGAAATAAAAGGATATAAATTGCTGGAAGGATTCCGGGGCAAAGAAGGAATAAATAAGGAGGCAGTAAAACAAATTCTTTTAAATCTTTCTAATCTTGTTCAAAATGAAAGCAATATTAAGGAGATTGATTTTAACCCCATTATTGCCAATAAGCAAAAGGCGACCGTAGTAGATGCTAAGTTAATATATTGATTCCTTTGTCGACTTTCAAAGTCGACAGCAATGATATGAATTATATTTCTTTTGAAAAAATCTTTTTCCCTAAAAGCATAGTCATTATCGGAGCTACGGACAGAAAAGGTTCGGTGGGCAGGGGATTGGTAGAAAACGCTTTTCAGGGGAAAAAGCAGAGAAAAGTATATTTGGTTAATCCGAACAGAAAAAAGGTCTTCGGGAAAAAAGTTTACTCAAGCATAAATGATATTAAGGAAAGAATAGACCTTGCCGTGATTGCTGTTCCGGCAAATGTTGTTTTAGGAACGGTAAAGCAGTGCTGTCAAAAATGGGTAGGTTCAATTATTATTGTTTCTGCCGGTTTTGCCGAGATTGGGGAAAAAGGCAAAGAGCTTCAGGAAAAAATCAAACGAGAATGCGCTAAAAAAAATATTCCTTTTATTGGACCAAATTGCTTGGGAATTATTAGGCCCTCTATTGTGTTAAATGCCTCTTTTGCCCCGCTGGTTCCTAAATCCGGAGGTATTACTCTTATTTCCCAATCCGGTGCATTGATTGATTCTATTATTGCCCTTTCTAAAGAAAAAAATTACGGGTTTGCCAATGTTATTTCTTACGGCAATGAAGCAGGCATAACCTTGCCTGATTTTTTAAACTGGGCCGGACAAGACAAGGAAACAAAAGTAATTGCCTTATATCTGGAAGGATTAAAAGACGGCAGAGAATTTCTTAAAATAGCCCAAAGAATCACCCAAGAAAAACCAATTGTTGTTTTAAAAGGCGGTAAAACAGAAATAACCAGAAAAGCGGTTTCTTCCCATACCGGGGCTTTGGCCGGACAAAGTAAGGTCTATTCAGCCGCTTTTAAGCAATCCGGGATTATTGAAGTGAACTCTGTTCAGGAATTATTAGATGTAAGCAAGGCACTTTCTTGGCAGCCCAAATGCAAAAACGGAATTGGAATAATAACCAATGGAGGCGGAGCCGGTATCCTATGCACCGATTATTGCGGGCAAGCAGGAATTAATCTTCCCGGAATGTCAAGAGAGGTTGTAAAAAAATTAGAAAAGTCAAAAATAATGCATCAGGGATTTTCTAAAAGCAATCCCTTGGACATTATTGGAGATGCGCTGTCAGAAAGATATCAGTTGGCAATTGGAGCAATGTTATCGCAGAAAAACATTTATGGATTAATAGTTATCCAGACCCTTCAGATTATGACCGAACCGGAAAAAAATGCTAAAATAATTGTAAAAATCAAGCAAAAGCATAAAGAAAAACCGATTATTAGCATATTCATGGGCGGAAGTTTAGACGGAAAAGCACATCAAATTTTAGAGCAAAACCAAATACCGAATTATCCGGATCCTTTAAGAGCGGTGAAGGCGATGAGAGCACTAGTTAGATAACAAATCCTAATTTCAAAATCCAAATATGGCAAACTCTGGACTCAAAACCAATAGATAATTTTCAATTTTCAATTTTCAATCAATTTTCAATTCTTAAATTTTCAATTGAAAATTAGGAAATTAAGAAATTGTTAAATTCATTCGTAAATTGAAAATTCGTAAATTGAAAATTTCGACCCGTAGCTTTACGCTTTCATATTAAAAATTATAAATATTAGTATTATGCCTATCAAAAACAAACAGCTCATCTTCTGGTTTAACAAACTTACCCATAAAGACGTCCCTTTTGTGGGAGGAAAAAACGCTTCCTTGGGAGAAATGTATCAGCATTTAATCAAAAAGGGTATTAATATCCCCAACGGCTTTGCTTCTTCTTCTTATGCTTATTTTTATTTTTTAAAGAGTAAGGGCATTTGGGATAGAATAGAAAAAATTGTAAAAACACACAATTTAAATGATGTGGCGCAGCTGCAAACCGCAGGTAAAAAAATCAGAAGCCTTATTTTAAAAACCAACCTGCCCGAGGATTTGGAAAAAGAGATAATAATCGCCTACAAGAAACTTTCTAAACATTATAAAGAAAAAAATACCGATGTGGCCGTACGAAGCTCTGCGACAGCAGAAGACCTGCCCAGCATTGCTGCCGATGAAATGGTCTTGGTAAAAATGGGAGACAAAATAAAATACCTTGAAGTAGAAAAGGTATTTGACCTTCAGCAACAGGTAGAAAACCAGGGCCAACTCTTTGTTCCTTCTTTAAATAATGAGGGAAAAATAGGATGGCACAAAGCAATAGAAGTTTATAAACACCCTGCTCATAATAAAAAACTTTATAAAATCACTACCCGTTCTGGAAGAGAAATTACTATAACCAAAGATCACTCTCTTCTTACGCTAGACTCCGAAACCCTTAACATAAAAATATGTTCTATTGATGATGTTAACAGCTCTACCCGCGTTCCGGTAATAAAGCATCTTCCCCTTGCAGAAAAAAAACCTACGTTTTTAGATGTAGAGAAAATAATAGAATCAAGGCCAACAATAGTTGATAATAAAAGAGTAAAAATAAAACAAAAAAACACCCTTAATCAACAATATGGGTTGCCTGCAAAGATGTCTATCAATAATGATTTTGCTTATTTTCTAGGAATTTATCTGGCTGAAGGTTCAATATATGAAAAGCAAAACGCTATTGATATATATTGTGACTCGCAGGAAGTGTTGAAAAGGGTAAGAAAATTTTACAAATCAATCAACAGTTATAATCCTAATAAAATAAAAAGCAAGAGAAAGGTTAGGGTAGCTAATGCTGTTTTGGCTGCGCTTCTTCACGACATTAGTGGAAAACCTTTGCCATTTTCTGGAAAAGGAAGATCGGCAAGAACTAAACATGTACCGGATTTTATGTTTGTTCAATCCGAAAAAATTATTGGTCAATTTATAAGAGGATTATTTGATGGAGATGGTTGGATTGAACAAAGTGGTATATATTACTGTTCTTTATCTAAAAAATTAATTGGCGGAATATCGGAATTATTGTCAATGCTGCAAATAAAACATTATCTCACCAAAAATTGCACCAACATAAGTATTCCGACAAGTGAAGCAAAAAAGTTTGAACAGCTTGTTGGTTTTGAAGAACAAGGAAAAAAGCAAAAACTAAATGCCTTGATTAATAACTATCAAACAAGAACTAAGCATCAGGATTTTATTGAAACTTTTCCTCCTGGTAAAAAAATAACTGAATTATTAGAGGCAAAGTTAAAACCCCGGCCACAATTACAAAAAATTAAGGTCTTTCTGTGTCCAAAATGCGGAACAGAACTAAGAAAAAATGGTTCCTATTCTATCTACCAGAATACGATGGTAAAAATTAGCCGTTATTATTGCAAAAATTGCCACTTTAGTCCATCTGAAAGAAGCAACCTTAATTTGCCAAGCCAGTTCACACATAGATATCTTTATTATGATAAATTAGGCAGATTTCAGAAAAACACTATTCCTTGGAACAAGGGCAACCGAAAACAGCGCTTAACCTACGGAGCTGGCTATTTAAAAAAATTGGCCGAAGAGATAAATTCTCAAGAATTACAAAAAATAACCGACGCTGACGTGATGTGGGATAGAATTGTAAAAATTGAACCAATCAAATATTCGGGTTTTGTGTATGATTTTGTGGTTCCAAAAACTCAAAATTTTGCTGCAGGCATAGGAAGTGTTATTACTCACAACACGGCTTCTTTTGCGGGTCAGCAGGAGACATATCTAAATATTAAAGGAGAAAAGGAGCTTTTGCTTGCTTTTAAAAAATGTATTGCTTCTTTGTTTACCGACCGAGCTATTTCTTATCGGGAACAAAAAGGTTTTGACCATTTAGAAATTGCCCTTTCCGTGGGGGTGCAAAAAATGGTGCGTTCAGATATCGGGTCCTCGGGCGTAATGTTTACTTTAGACACGGAAACCGGTTTTAAAAACATTGTACTCATTAATTCTATCTGGGGGATAGGAGAAATGATTGTTCAGGGAAAAATCACGCCTGACGAATTTCTTGTTTTTAAGCCGACCCTGACCTTGCCGAAGGGTCGTCAAAAATATCAGCCAATTATTGTCAAAAATTTGGGCAGAAAGACAAAGAAATTTGTTTACGGTAAAAAAGGCGGATTAAAAGAAGTAATTGTTTCTCCCGGTAAACAGCTCCAATTTTCATTAAATGATAAAGATATCCTTACTTTAGCCAAATGGGGAGTAATAATTGAAGAACATTATTCTAAAATCTGGAATAAATGGATGCCCCAAGATATTGAATGGGCAAAAGATGGAAAGACCGGAGAATTATTTATTGTGCAATCAAGGCCGGAAACCATACATGCAGTAAAGAAAGAAGCGATTTATGAAAAATATGAAGTAGACACTAAAAAAGAACCAATTGTGAAAGGCATTGCCATTGGCGATAAAATCGGCCAAGGTAAGGCAAATATCATTCCGAGCGTGAAAAATATGAGAAGGTTTAAACAAGGAGATGTTTTGGTAACTAATATGACAGACCCGGACTGGGTGGTGATTATGAAAATGGCATCAGCCATTGTAACTAATGAGGGTGGTAAAAGCTGTCATAGCGCAATTGTTTCCCGGGAGCTGGGTATTCCCTGTATTGTTGGAACACGGAACGCTACTAAAATTATAAAAAACGGACAATATATTACCGTGGACTGCACCCAAGGGTTAAATGGCAAAGTTTTTGAAGGAAAGGTGCCCTATAAGGTAGAGAAAATTAATCTTAAAAAAGTGCCGAAGTTAAAAACAAAAATTTCTGTCAACATTGGAGCTCCGGAACTGGCATTTAAGACATCATTTTTGCCTGTGGACGGAGTCGGCCTGGCAAGAGAAGAGTTTATTATTGCCCAAAAAATTCAAGTCCACCCCTTGGCGCTTTACCACTATAAAAAGCTCAAAAAACAAAGCGCGAAAAACAAAGAACTAAAACCGCTAATTAAGAAAATAGAAGAAATCACCGTAGAGCATAAAGACAAAAAAGAATTCTTTATTAAAGAATTGGCAGAAGGCATTGCCCAAATTGCTGCCGCTTTCTGGCCCAATGAAGTAATTGTCAGGTTTTCTGATTTTAAGACCAATGAATATGCCCAATTGGTGGGAGGAGAATTATATGAACCCAAGGAAGAAAACCCTATGATTGGCTGGCGAGGGGCCTCCAGATATTATGACCCTGCGTTTGCTCCGGCTTTTAGAATGGAGTGTATGGCAATTAAAAGAGTAAGAGAGGTTTTTGGCTTAAAAAATGTAACCGTAATGATTCCTTTCTGCCGCACCACCGAAGAAGGGGAAAAGGTGCTCAAAATTATGAGTAAACACGGGCTTAAAAGAGAAAAAGGGGCACAGGGGCTAAAAGCGTATGTAATGTGTGAAATTCCTTCTAACATTCTCTTGGCAGACAAATTTTTAGACATTTTTGACGGAATGAGCATTGGCTCCAACGACTTGACTCAATTGACCATGGGCTTAGACAGAGACAATGCCACTCTTGTCCATATTGCTGATGAAAGAAATCCAGCTGTTTTAGAGCAGTTAAAAACAGTAATCAGAAAATGCCGACAGAGAAAAAAATATGTTGGCATTTGCGGAGATGCGCCTTCTACTTTTATTGACTTTGCCCGATTTTTGGAAAAAGAAAAAATAGATGCCCTATCCTTAAGCCCTGACGCGGTGATTAAAACTTTACTGCAGATAAATAAAAAATAACGCTCATTCTGAGCCATTCCCTCCGCGTCATTCTAGCCCTTTCTCTCCACGTCATTCTGAGTCAGCAGACGAAGAATCCCGTAGTATTACAGAAAAGTATCGGGATCCTTCGCTCCGCTCAGGATGACAGTGGTGTGAAACAACGGGATCCTTCGCCCCTCGACAAGCTCGGGGCTCAGGATGACGGTGGAGAGGGGCCAGGATAATCTTAATATGAAAAAATATGATGTTATAACTTTTGGGTCAGCAAGCGAAGATATTTTTGTCTTTTCCGAGGATTTTTTTAAGAAAAATTTGTGTTTTCCTTTGAACGAAAAACTGGAAATGGATAATATTTTAACTCGAACCGGAGGTGGAGGCACTAATGCGGCAGCTACTTTTGCTTTACAAGGACTAAAAACCGCTTACTGTGGAAGTATTGGAACGGACTGGGCAGGACAACAGATGGTAAAAGATTTAAAAAAATTCAACATTTCTCAAAACCTTTTATCTCAATTAGCTAATAAAAAGACCAATTGTTCGGTAATTTTGAGCAAAAAACAGGAAGGAAGGGTCTTACTGATATATCGCGATGCCTCTAATTTTCCACCAAAAATCTTTAAGCCAGAAAAATTAAAAACAAAATGGTTTTACATTGCTCCTTTGGCCGGAGAAATGTCTAAAAAAACTAATGCTTTTTTAAATTTTGCCAAAAAAAACAATATTAAAGTAGCTCTTAACCCCAGTAAACAACAAATTAAATGGCTAAAAATTAATCTTAAGCATATTCTGCCTAAAATAGACGTTATCTTAATGAATGAGATAGAGGCAAATTTGCTTTTTGGAGATTATGGTAATCCAAAAAAATGTTTTCAAAAAATTAAACCTTATTTAAGGGGAATCTTCGCTACGGGCAGTAAAAGCAGGTTAATAATTTTTGATGGTAGCTATATCTATACTGCTAAATTTAAATTAGCCAGAAAAAAAGTGGAAGATATGACCGGCGGGGGAGATGCTTTCGGTTCTGGACTTATTTCCCGTATTATTCAGGGGAAAAGCCTTGAACAGGCAATTCAATTTGCCTCTGCTAATGCAGCCGCTTGTGTGCGAAAATGGGGAGCCAAAGAAGGACTTTTGAAAAAAAATGAAAAATATCAAAAAGTAAAAGTAAAAAAAATAAAAATATAACATTTATGACGATCGTCATAAATGTAATACTATTATTAAAATAATAAATATTGAATAATAAGTATTGTATTGAATAATAAGTATTGTATTAAATTGAATTAAATAATAATAGGTATTGAATATTGGATATTGAAGATAAAAATATAAAAAAATTATGCCAACTAAAGATATCAAAGAAAATAAAGCTATCAAAAAAATCGTGTTAACCGGTGACAGGCCCACCGGGCCTTTGCATTTGGGCCATTATGTCGGTTCCTTAAAAAACCGAGTTGATTTTCAAGATAAGCATGATTGCTATTTTATTATCGCCGATTATCAGGTGCTGACCGACCAGCTTCATAAAACAAAAGAAATTGAAAAAAATATCCGAGAGATAGTGCTGGATTATTTATCTGTGGGCATTGACCCGGAAAAATCAACTATTTTTGTCCAATCGCAAATTCCGGAAATTGCCGAACTTAATTTAATCTTTTCTATGCTGGTTACTTTGGCCCGAGTACAAAGAAATCCGACGGTAAAAGAAGAAATTAACGCTTCGGGCACTAAAAGAGCAAGCTTGGGATTTATCAGTTATCCGGTATCGCAGGTGGCAGATATTTTGTGTGTAAGAGCCGATTTGGTGCCGGTAGGCAAAGACCAATTGC
The DNA here is from genome assembly GCA_964470785.1 of uncultured Candidatus Saccharibacteria bacterium. Classification (GTDB taxonomy): domain Bacteria; phylum Patescibacteriota; class Minisyncoccia; order Minisyncoccales; family PEYH01; genus CAYYED01. The sequence continues at coordinate 29,233 of CAYYED010000022.1, forward strand.
CTCATATTGAAATGACCAGAGAAATTGCTTCCACTTTTAACCGGTTATTTAAAAAAGTATTTCCTTTGCCCGAAGCAATTCAAAGCCAAAACCCCGGCCTGCCGGGATTAGACGGCAAAAAAATGTCTAAATCAAGAAATAATGCTATTTTTTTGTCTGATGCTCCTAATGTTGTGGAAGAAAAAGTAATGAAAGCCATTACCGACCCTCAAAAAATTCACTTAAACGACAAGGGGCATCCGGAAATTTGCAATATTTATAAGTATTACAAAGCGCTATTTACCCCCTCCTTAATCCTCCCCCTTAAAAAAGGGGGGGGAGGAGAGGGGATGGTTGAAGCCGAAAGAATTAAACAATTATGCCGGGAAGGAAAACTTGGGTGCGTAGATTGTAAAAAACAGTTTGCTCAAATGTTAAATCAATTTTTAGAACCAATCCGAGAAAAACGGGCTCAATTTGCTAAAGAACCGAATTTAATAAAAGAAATTTTAGAACAGGGAAGAATCAAGACCCAAAAAAGAGCCGCAGAAACCCTGGCTCTTGTTAAACAAGCAATGGGAATAAAATATAATATCTAACTGAGGAAGGAGTTTTTATTAACTAATTTTTATTTCTTTAACGTTTAGCAGTTGAGAAATCAAGGGCAAATATTTTTTAAGCTTGCTTTTGTTTTCTGAAATAATAATTGCCCTATCTAACTTTGCTTTCATAGAAAGCTGTTTTTTTGTTTTTATTTTTCGAATCTGGGCAATAACAGAAATTGCCAATTGAAAATCTTGAACAGCCTCGGGAAAGTAGAGGAGATTTTTTAACTCTGGCAAAAGAGAGAGATGAATGCTTTTGTCTCTCTCTTTTTCTCTAAAATATTCCTGATAAATCACTTCGGTTATATGGGGCATAATCGGCGCGTAAAGCTTTAAAACGGCCAAAAGAACGCTGTAAAGAGTAAACTGCGCTCCCTTTTTAATGTTCTCGCTTTTTGGCTCGTAAAGGCGGCGCTTTATAATCTCCAAATAATAATCGCAAAAAAGCTTCCAAAAAAAGTCATCTGTTATATTCTTGGCTTTAGCATATTTATATTCATCCATTGCTTGTTTATAATCTGCCACTGCTTGATATAATTTAGTCAAAATCCATTTATCTTCATCTTTAAGGTATTCGGCGTCTTTGATAGAAAAATCATATTCTTTAAGATGCATTAAAGAGAAATTAGAAGCATTCCAAACTTTGTTGACCGTTCTTCTGCCAATTTTTATCTCCTCTTCCGAATAGCGCAAATCATCGCCCGGAGAAGATTGGGAAGCCCAATAACGTAAAGCGTCTGCTCCGTATTTTTCAATTATTTCTTTGGGCTCTATAATATTTCCTTTTGACTTGGACATTTTTTCGCCATTAGGGTCTAAAACAAAACCTGAAATCATTACATCTTGCCACGGCAATTCCTGGAAATTAAGATAAGAGCGCGCCAAGGTATAAAAAAGCCAAAAATTGATAATGTCGTGCGCTTGCGGACGCAAAGACATAGGGCCTAAACCGCTGACTTTGTCAGCGGTCGGCCAAGTCGGCTCAAAACCATAAAAAGAATAAGCAATTTGCGGGGTTAAAGAACTGGTTACCCAGGTGTCAAAAACATCTTTTTCCGGAACAAATTTTTTGCTTCCGCATTGGCATTGTTTTTTCGGAACACTGTGCAAAGGATCAACCGGCAAATCATCAATCTCAGGCAAAATTATTTGTCCACACTCTTGGCAATACCAAATAGGAATAGGAATTCCAAAATATCTCTGTCGGGAAATACACCAGTCCCAGCGCAAACCCTCAATCCAATGGTCTAACCGCGTTTTCATATACGGGGGATGCCAATTAAGTTTTTGTGATTGCTGAAGAAACTTATCTTTTAAATCAAGGTATTTGATAAACCATTGTTCGGTAACCAAAATCTCAATTGGCGTGCCGCATCTTTCATGGACATTAAAAGTGTGAATAATATTTTTTTGGCCTTTAACTGCGCCTATTTCTTTTAATTTTTCCAAAACTTTACTCCGGGATTGTTCAACCGACAAACCGGCAAATTCATTAGCTAATGCATTCATTGTTCCGTTTTTTTCAATCGAAATCCTTAAAGGCAATTGGTGCTTAAAATACCACTCTATATCCTGCGTATCTCCAAAAGTGCAGCACATTACCGCACCGGTGCCTTTTTCCATATCAACACTGTCATCCTGCAAAACAGGCACCTCTTGTCCGAATATCGGGACAATAACATTTTTGCCCACAAAAGCGCGGTATCTTTTGTCTTTTGGATGGACAAAAACTGCTACACAGCTTGGCAAAAGCTCGGGCCGCGTAGTAGCAATGCATATGCTATGCATATGCTCTCTCGCAGAATGCACGCTCTGAAATTCAATTTCAGTAAATAAAGATTCTTTTTCTTTGTCTTGGACTTCGGCTTGGGCAATAGCGGTCTGACATTCGGGGCACCATAAAACAGGGGATTCTTTTTTATAGACCCTGTTTTTGTTATAAAGTTCTATAAAATATTGCTGGCTTAGCTTTTGAACTTCGGGGCTGATGGTTGAGTAGGGTTTGGAAAAATCGCAGGACATGCCAATGCTCTTCCAATCAGAAATAAATTCGGGCAAGAGGTGTTTAATGGTTCTTCGACACAAATCAATAAATCGTTCCCTGCCTAAATCAAAAAGTTTTACTTTGCCGATTTCTTCTATTAGCTTTTCCGTGGGCAAGCCGTTGTCATCGGTGCCAAAAGGATAAAAAACATTTTCTCCTTTCATTCTATGATAGCGGGCAATAATATCTTGATGCGCATAAGAAAAAGCATGGCCTAAGTGCATTTTACCGCTGACCGTGGGCGGGGGAGTATCAATAGAAAAAACTTTCCCCTTTTTTTGGGAATTGAATTCAAAAATTTTCTCTTTATGCCAAAACTCCTGCCATTTTGGCTCTTGTCTTTGAAAATCATATATTTTTTCCATACCTTATTTTAGCAAATATTGACAGGCCTTGGCAATTGCAGTTCTTAAAAAGAAAAAACCCGGAGGAGCAATGCCAATCGGGAAACATAAAAATAAGATTGGGCAAGGCCCATATCTCTATCAAATTTTATTTTTTGTTGCTCTTTTTCAAAAAATCTGATAATATCTTATAATATAATGGGGGTTTAAAAGTAAAAAGAGCAAACATACGCAAAAGTGTTTTTAATTTACTATGCCTAAAAATAAAAAAAGCATATTACTAATAGAGGATGAGCCGCTAATAAAGGAAATGTATGTAAATATGCTGGAACAGGAGAATTTAAGGATTCTTGAGGCATTTACCACAGACGAAGCAGACAGGATATTAAAAAAAGAAAAAGTGGATTTGATAATCTTGGACATTATCTTGCCCAAAGAAGACGGCCTTGCTTATTTAGAAAAATTAAATAAGAGGAGAAAAAAATTTCCGCCAATAATAATTCTTACTAATCTTGAGGGAGAAGAATATCGAAAAAAAGCAAAAATGCTTAAGGCCAAAGATTATTTTTTAAAAACTAATTATCGGCCGCTGGAATTATTAGAATTAATTAAGCAATATTTGTAATATGCAAAGAAGAATTATCAGCGAAACGCCAAAATTTATAGGAGAAAAAATAAAGGTCTTCGGCTGGATTAATAACTGTCGCTCGCACGGAAAATTAACTTTTATTGATTTACGCGACCGCTCCGGAGTTTTACAAATTGTTTTCCTGTCTGATTTAGATAAAAAAATTCAGGATCTGGCAAAAACACTGCGTCCGGAGTGGGTAGTAGAAATACAGGGAATTATTAATAAAAGACCGGAAAACGCTGCTAACAAAGACCTTGCTACCGGAGAAGTCGAAATGACGGCTGAATCCCTAACCGTGCTCTCTGAAGCAGAAACCCTGCCTTTTCCCATTGATGGAGACGGCTATGAAATTAAAGAAGAAAAACGGCTCCAATATCGCTATCTTGACTTAAGGCGGAAACGGCTGAAAAATAATCTTTTGCTGCGCCAAAAAGCGGCAAATTTTATTAGAAATTTTTTAACAGAAAAGGGCTTTGTAGAAATAGAAACGCCTATTTTGACGAAATCCACGCCCGAAGGAGCGCGGGATTTTTTAGTGCCTTCGCGGCTTCATCCGGGAAATTTTTATGCCTTACCTCAAAGCCCTCAACAATACAAACAACTCTTAATGGTTGCCGGAGTAGAAAAATATTTTCAATTTCCCCATGTATTTCGCGACGAAGACCTGCGGGCAGACCGATTATTCGAACACACTCAAGTTGATATAGAAATGAGTTTTGTTGTTCAGGAAGAAATTCTCATGCTGATAGAAGAAATGATTATTAAACTAAGCAAAGAGGTTTTTGAAAAAAAAATCCAAGAAGAGCCCTTTCCCCGAATCCCTTATCAACAAGCAATGGAAGAATATAAAACTGATAGGCCTGATTTGCGTGAAAAAGAAAATAAGGAAGAATTGGCTTTTTGCTGGATTGTTGATTTTCCTATGTTTGAAATTTTAGAAGACGGTTCCGTGGACGCAGTGCATCATCCCTTTACCGCTCTTCAAAACAAGGATTTAGAGAAATTCCAAAAAACCTCTTTGCAGGACCTCCTTAGCAAAAAAGGAAAAAAAGAACTGGTCCGGCTTAAGGCCAAGCAATACGATTTGGTCTTAAACGGAGTAGAAATAATGGGTGGCTCTATTAGAACTCACAATCCGGAAGTGTTGAAAAAAACATTTGAAATTTTAGGAAATTCGCCTCAATTAGTAGAGGAAAAATTCGGGCATATATTAAAAGCGTTTAAATATGGAGTCCCTCCCCACGGAGGCATTGCCGCCGGATTTGACCGTTTGTTGCAAACACTTTTAGGAGAAAAAAATATTAGAGAAACATTGGCTTTTCCCACTACCGCTTCGGGCGTTACTTCCGTAATGAATGCACCCTCCGAAGTTGACCAAAAACAATTAAAGGAGTTAGGCATAAAAACCATTGAAAAAAAGAATAGAAAAAATTAAATTAGGGCTTGAAACCTGGAAGCCGAAAAGAAAAATAAAATTCGGTACAAGTGAAATTAGGGAAATTCTCTCTGTTCTAATTTTGATTGGATTAATCCTCGGAGGAATAAAATTAGTGCAGATTATTGATGAATATCAATATTGGAAAAGCACTAAAGAAATTTATACTGCCTCGGTGGCAGAAAGCGCTGTGGATTATTCTTTTTTAAAGCCCTTCCGCAACTGGAATGTTCCGGCTTTAGAGGAGGAATTAAGCGCCAGGTCAGTGGCAATTATGGCATTTGATGGAACAAAAGAGCATTTCATTTTTGAAAAAAATGCCGGGAAAACTCTGCCTATGGGCAGCATAAGCAAGCTGGTCTCTGCTTATGTGGTAATGGAAAATTATCAGCTTGAGCAAATAATAATTATTTCCGAGGAAACGCCCAAGACAGAAGGAATCAGGGCATATTTTGGCGCCGGAGAAAGAATTATGGTAAAAGACCTGCTTTATTCTATGCTTATTGAGTCAAGCAATGATTCGGCCAAAGCATTGGCCGATGAAATGGGAGAAGAAAAATTTGTTCAAAAAATGAATCAGGCAGTAGAAAAAATTGGACTAAAGCAAACTTATTTTATTGACCCTATTGGACTTGACCCTGATGGTAATAAAGACCCTTATAATTACTCAACTGCCAAGGACTTGGCTCTACTGACAAAATATCTGCTCAACAAGGCGGAAACAGATGAAAAAATAGCAAAAATTTTTGAAATTGCCAAAACAGAAGAATATGTGGTGCGTTTTGCAGATGGCAGAAAACATCACGTTGCCGTTACTACTAATGGTATCATTAAGGACTATCCCGATTTTATCGCCGCCAAGACCGGCCGAACTCCTTTAGCAGGCCAATGCTTTCTTGTGATAATACCCCGTCCAAAAGAAGGCGGTTATATAGCTTATGTAATTTTAGGATCAAGCGACCGTTTCGCGGAAACAAAAAAATTAATTGACTGGTCGCAAAAAGCATTTATATGGTAGAAGAATTAACTCTTTTAGAATATCTTCAGGGAACACACACCACTTTTGGAGCAATAAAAATGCTTGCTTTGGGCGCAATTTCTTTTATTATTGCTTTTGCTTTAACTCCTTTGCTCACTCATTTTCTTTACAAGTATAAACTTTGGAAAAAAACTACTCGCCAGAAATCCATTGACGGTGCAGAAATGACGGTTTTTAAAAAATTTCACGGTGGATCGGAAACAAAAGTGCCCCGGCTCGGGGGATTGCTCATTTGGATTATTCCGCCTGTTTTAGCTCTGCTCTTTTTCTTTCTTTCCAAAATAGACGGACCGTTGTTAGATAAGTTTAATTTTTTAAGCCGTTCACAAACTTGGCTGCCACTTTTTGCTATGGTAGCTGCCGCTCTTACTGGTTTATTAGACGATATCTTGCAAACAAAAGGAGAAGGTAAATATATCGGCGGCGGTTTGAGTTTAAAATATCGCCTCTTGTCTGTTTTTGCTATCGGGCTTATCGGCGGCTGGTGGTTTTATTCTAAACTCGGCTGGAATACTATCCATATTCCGGGAAGCATAAATCTGGTTATTAATGCTTGGTATATTCCATTTTTCGTTTTAGTGATGATGGCCGTTTATTCCGGCGGAGTAATTGACGGCATAGACGGACTGGCCGGGGGAAGCTTTTCCACGATTTTTGGGGCCTATGCCGTTATTGCCCTTTTTCAAGGGCAAATGGACTTAGCCGCTTTTTGTGCCGTAGTGGCCGGAGCCATTATGGCATTTTTATGGTTTAATATCCCTCCGGCCCGCTTTTATATGGGAGAATCCGGCACGATGGGTCTTTGCATTTCTTTAACAGTTGTTGCTTTTCTTACTGATTCAGTATTAGTGCTTCCTATTATTGGCTTTCTTTTGGTAATAGAGTCGGGTTCGGTAATCTTGCAACAACTCTCTAAAAAATTCCGGAAGAAAAAAATCTTTTTAGCCGCGCCCATTCATTATCATTTTGAAGCCAAAGGATGGCCTTCTTATAAGGTTACTATGCGCTTTTGGATTATCGGCCTATTAAGCGCTCTCATCGGCGTGGCCATCCGTCTTTTGGGATAGTTTAGCTCGCTTAAGTCGGGGGGAGAGTCAGAGTGAGGGCTGTCCTCCCCATTTTCTCCAAGGTCATCCTGAGTCCATCTTGAATCAGAGAAAGTCAGAGGAAGCCTAACTTCCTCAAGTCTTTCCCAAGTATACTGGATGAAGTTGGAAGTTAGACTTCCTCCTGGATTTCCTCGGTCTCTAAAGTTATATTACCCAAACCCTTGACAAAATTCTGGAAAGATATACAATGTAGATAAATACTAAAAACAACTCCGAGGGATTGACAAGATTTCAGAAATGTGTATAATGTAAATAGAGTAAAAAAATAAGGGTTCAGAAAAAAGGAAATTATTATAGTTTCTTTTTCTCTGAACCTTCGGGTTCAAAAAGATGGTGGGGCGAGCCTGTGATTCTACGGGGGTCCTACCTAGGCGGGAAGGAAAATGACTCTTCAGTTGTGAGTGCGGAGCGTCAGAGCATCCTTCCCGCCGGCTAGCTATGCTATCCAAATAGCAATGCTAGCCAAATAGCAATAGCACCTTTACCCCCCCTTTTTTTTACCCCCAAGGGACCCCCTTGGGGGCTTTTTCTTAAAAAATCTGCGGAAGACCGGGTCTTCGCAGTTTAGTATGTTCAATCCCCGGACTTGCACATGCTTGCTTTGAGGGTCTTTTATGGGGTAAAATAGAAAAATGGAAAAAGCAAAAGAGCTGCGAAAAAAATATCCGGAATTTATTTATCAGGACTATGCTTACCGGTTCAAAAGTTCCGAGCTTCAACTCTGGTTTTATTTTTTAATCAAGCCGGACTTACGGTTTAAAACAGAAATTATTATTAAAAATGTTTTTCCCAGACGGTTCCAAACAATTAATAAGCCCGATATAGAAAATTTAATTTTTCATTTGGGCTTGGCAGAAATGCTTAATTATTGGAAGCTGACCTGTTCGCCGAATATCAATATTAAAGCAGGAAATTTAGATAAAAAACAAAAGACCTTTTTACGCAAATTGATTATTAATGGAATGGGCCAGTATTTTTACCAAAATAAAATTGACTTCACTAAAAGGGATTTTCTCCAAATAGAATCAGCCAAATACATTAAAAAACTTCAAAAATCAAGCACTGTTCTGGATAAAAATAAAACTTTGGTACCCGTCGGCGGAGGCAAGGATGCGGCTGTGGTCTTGGAAATATTGAAAAATAAGAATCATGACTTAGGCGCTTTTGTTTTAAATACGCAAAAAGCGCAGAAAGAAATTATAAAAATTGCCGGAATTAAGGAGAAAATTTTTGTGCAGAGAGAGATAGACCCCTTGCTGTTTAAATTAAATAAGCAGGGCTACCTTAATGGACATGTGCCTTTCTCTGCTTTTTTAACCCATCTTTCATTTATAATCGCTTTGCTTTTTGATTATAAAAATATTGCCTTTGCCTGGGAAAAAAGCGCTGATGAGCCCAATGTGCGTTATAAAAATAAACTCATTAACCACCAATGGTCTAAAAGCTCAAAATGGGAAAAACAAATTCAGGACTATGTTAAGGATTATCTTTTAGAAAATATGAAAATCTACAGTCCGATAAGAAAATTGTCTGAACTGGAAATTGCCCAAGAGTTTGCGCAATTGAAAAAATATCATAAGGCCTTTTTGAGCTGTAATAATGCTTATAAAAGGAGGGTAAAGGATCCTAATTGGTGCGGAAAATGCGCTAAATGCCTTTTTGTTTTTACCTCTTTATATCCTTTTATGGAAGAAAAAGAGCTAATAAAAATTTTTAATAAAAACCTTTTTCAAAATAAATCGCTTATTCCTTTAATGAAAGAATTAGTCGGTAAAAGCAAGCATAAGCCATTTGAGTGCGTGGGAACAATAAAAGAAAACAATAAAGCGTTTAAATTGTCTTTAAAAAAGTTTCAAGATGTTCATCCGGAAAAGAAACTTCCGCCGGTTTTGATGAACTTTACAACTTACAACTAAATGACATTCTCCACGTCATTCTGAGGCCATCTCTTCTATATCATTGCAAAGACCGCCCTCATCGTCATTGCGGCCGCGAGCGACCAAAAGGGAGCGTGGCGGGAAGCAATCTATCTGTGGAATTACTGCGCATGAGATTGCGAAGCCTGTCCCGAGCGAAGCGAGGGATCTCCTTTCGGTCGCTCCTCTCAATGACATAAGGAGAGTCACTGCGAGGGCGTTTCTTCCACATCATTCTAATCCCGTGGAATTACAACATACAACGGGATCCTTCACCCCTCGACAAGCTCGGGATTCAGGATGACAATGGAAAGGAACAGGATGATGGTGGAGTAAAATAACGAAATCCTTTACTGTCCTGCTTGCCATCAATCAAAGAAAGGAATTGTTCTCGACAAGGCCTATCCTGAGCTTGTCGAAGGGCTCTAACAATAAGTTAACTTTACAACTTACAACTTTATAACTAATTCAAGTTATGACTCTAAACCATATTATTTTAGGAATACTGCAAGGAATTTTTGAATGGATTCCGGTTTCCAGCGAAGGGGTCGTTGCCATTGCGGGAAATTTTTTAATCCCAGACATTAATGCTGTGGACTTGGCCCTGTTTTTGCATTTGGGCACAATTTTTGCCGTGCTTTTTTATTTTAAAAACGACTGGAAAGATGTTTTATTATTAAAAAACAAGAGATTGCTTAATTTTTTAATTATTACTACGATTATTTCTCTGATAATCGGATTTTTTGTTTATCAATTTGTTAAAACAATGGCAGTGGGAAGCGGGCTTTTGCTAATCACCGGTTTTGGCTTATTAATTACTGCTTTTTTCCATAAAAAGAAAATAATGTTTAATGTGGGCAATAATAAATCAGCTGTTTTTGCCGGAATTATGCAGGGTTTGGCCGCTATTCCCGGATTTTCCCGCTCCGGGTCCACAATTTTCGCCTTATCTCTTGCTAAAAACTCTCCCCAAAACATTCTCAAACTCTCTTATATGATGTCTGCGCCGGTGGTCTTTGCTTCCAGTTTCTACCTTTATTTGAAAAACCCGGTCAAATTATACGAGGGCTGGCCAGCCCTGATCATCAGTTTTATTGTCGGCTTTTTCAGCTTAAAGCTGTTAATGAATATTTCTCAAAAAATCAATTTCTTTCGGTTTGCCCTAATCTTTAGCATTCTCTGCTTCCTCGGCGCCGGAATTTCTTTTCTGTAAAAATTATGAACAAAGAGTTAAAAAAATTTGAAAATAAATCTATTCTTGTTTTGGGCTTTGGTAGGGAGGGGGAGTCCGGTTTAAGGTTCTTGCAAAAACATTCTTTGGGGAAAAAGATAGGAGTTGCCGACCGATTAGAATTTAAAAGTTTGCCCAAAAAACAGAGAACACTGTTAGAAAAGAATAAAAAAATAACACTGTATTTGGGCAAAGATTATCTAAAGGCATTAAAACAATATCAGATTATTATAAAATCGCCGGGCATAGCTGACAAAATCATTGCTCCTTATATAACAAGAAAACAAATCATTACTTCTCAAACAGAAATTTTCCTTACAAAACACAGAAGCAACACAATTGGCATTACCGGCACCAAGGGCAAAGGAACTACGGCTAGTTTAATTTATAAAATTCTCAAAGATAACAAAATAAAAACAGAATTAATTGGAAATATCGGCAAACCGGCCCTTGATTATTTTGATAGACCGACTTGGCCGACCGCTGACAAAGTCAGAGGTTTAGGCGCCTTTTTTGTTTATGAACTTTCCTCTCATCAGTTAAAAAACCTAAAAATCAGCCCGCATATTGCCGTGTTTTTAAATATTTATCCCGAACACTTGGATTATTACAAAAATTTTCAGGAATATTTTTCGGCTAAAAAAAATATTGCCAAATGGCAGGGAAAAAATGATTATTTTATTTTTAATGCTGATTTCAGAGAACTTAAAAAAATAGCCGGGCAAAGCAAGGCAAAAAAGAAAACTTTTGGCAAAGCAAGAACAAATAATTGTTTTTTTGACCAAAAAAACATTTTTTTGCGATCTCCGGAACTTCGGAAGTTCCGGAGAAAACATATTCCCTTGCCGGGAGAACATTTTGCTTATGATGTTATGGCTGCTCTTTTGGTTTCTGATATTTTTAATATTCCTAATTCTTCGGTTGAAAAATCTATTAAACAATTCAAAGGGCTGCCTCATCGCTTAGAATTTGTTGGCGAATTTAAAAATATAAAGTTCTATAACGATTCCTTGGCTACTGTCCCGGAAGCCGCCATTTATGCCTTAGACGCTTTAAAAAACGTAGATACTATTATTTTAGGCGGTTTTGATAGGGGAGTGGACTTCAAAAAATTAGCCCTTAAAATTAAAGAAAAAAATATAAAGAATTTTATCTTTTTTCCGGACTCGGGAAAAAGAATTTGGAGAGAAATTAAAAAACAAAAATTAAATAACAGCCATCAGTATTTTTTCACAAATAATATGAAGGAGGCAATAAAAATTGCCATTAAACACACAAAGGTAGGGAAGACATGTCTTCTTTCTCCGGCTTCTCCAAGTTTTGGAATATTCAAGGATTATGCGGACAGGGGAAACCAGTTTAAAAAGTATATTCATAATGCGAAAAATACGAAATCTATGCGAAAAATACGAAAAAAAATAATCTGTGACTAAAATATTCTTTCGCGGTTTTCGCATTATATTCCAAAACCATGTCTAAAAAGAAAAAAACTGGCCAGCAGAAGCCGGATATACCCTTATTGGTCTTTGTCTTTTTGTGGATATTGCTGGGCTTTTTGATATTATTAGGCGTCTCTCTTACCGTATCTCTAAAATTTTATAATAATAGTTGGCATTTTTTTATCCACCAAATGCTATTTGGCTATCTGCCCGGAGGATTGTTATTTGTAATAGCATATAAGATAAATTTAGCTTGGCTGAAAAAAATTTGCTTGCCGGTCCTACTTGCCACGCTTACATTTATAACTCTCGCCTTAATGCCTAAAATAGGAATTTTGTTAGGCGGGGCAAAAAGATGGATTACATTAGGCCCAATTACTTTTCAGCCCTCAGAATTTTTAAAGTTGGCTTTTATTATATATCTCGCAGCTTGGCTGGATAAAAATAGAAAGGTTTCAAAAGATACTTTCCAAGTTTTTATTCCCTTTTTAGTTATTTTAGGAATTATCTGCGCGCTTTTCATTGCCCAACCCGACATCAGCACCTTAGGAACAATTATTGCCGTTACTTTAATTATTTATTTCACTGCCGGCACTCCGATCTGCCATACTATTGCTTTATTATTGATAGGAGCCGGCGGATTGGCTATACTAATTAAGAGCGCGCCTTATCGCTTAGGACGGCTGTTAGTCTTTTTAAGACCCGACCTCCATCCTCTGGGAATCGGATATCAAATCAAACAATCGCTTATTGCCGTGGGTTCGGGCGGAATTTTAGGCGCAGGGCTCGGTTTAAGCGTGCAAAAAGCAGGGTTTTTACCACAGCCAATGACAGACAGCATTTTCGCTATTTTTGCCGAAGAAGCCGGATTTGTGGGAACAATATTTTTTGTACTTCTTATCCTCGTTTTTGCTTGGAGAGGGTTTAAGATAGCGAAAAAATGCTCTGATGATTTTTTACGGCTCACTATGATCGGCATTACTTCTTGGTTTGTTATCCAGTCATTTATTAATATCGGGGCTATTATAGGAATATTGCCGCTAACCGGCATTCCTTTGCCCTTTGTAAGTTACGGAAGCTCTCATTTAATTATAGAGCTGATTGCCGTAGGCATTCTTTTAAATATTTCTAAAAAAAATTAGCATCCCTCCTCAATTATTATGAAAATACTTTTTACCAGCGGCGGCACGGGCGGACATATTTTTCCCATCATAGCCGTTGTGCGAGAACTTAAAAAACAAAAAGAGTTTCAAAAAAAGAAACTAAACTTTTTCTTTGTCGGCCCTAAAGACAAGTTTGGACTAAAACTACTCAAGCAGGAAGGAGTAATCGTAAAGACAATTACTGCAGGAAAAATTAGAAGATACATCACCCCTAAAAGTATTTTAGAAAACATTAGAGATATTTTTTTTAAAATGCCCATAGGGCTTATACAGGGCTTTCTTTTAACAAAGACCATTTTCCCTGATGTTATTTTTAGCAAGGGCGGATATGGCGCAGTCCCCGTAATGTTTGCGGCTAAAATCTTAAAAATTCCTATCTTTTTGCACGAGTCAGACGCCGTCCCCGGAAAAGCAACACAAAAATTTGCCCGAGAAGCGCTAATGATATTCTCTTCTTTTGATATAAAAATCCCTGGCGTATTTCAGAAAAAAATTGTGGTAACGGGAAATCCAATTAGAAAAAATATTCTTAAAGGCAATGCTCAAAAAGGCAGGGAATTATTTGGTTTATCCGACCAAAAACCGGTTATTTTAATTTTAGGCGGTTCGCAAGGAGCTACCAGAATCAATGACTTGGTTATACAAACCATTAATCCTTTGCTCAAGAATTTTGAAATTGTCCATCAATGCGGACAGAAAAATGTTAAAGAAATGAATGCCTTGTCTGCCGCTTTAATAGAAGACGAAAAACTCTCACAGGACTATCATCTTGTCGGCTTCTTGGAAGAAGGAGAATTGGAACATATTTTAGCTGCTGCCCATATTGTAATAAGCCGGGCAGGAGCCGGAAGCATTTTTGAAATTGCTGCGGCAGGCAAACCGAGTCTTCTTATGCCTTTGCCGGAAGCGGCTCAAAACCATCAGGCAATAAATGCTTATCTTTATTCTAAAACCAGTGCCGCCGAGATAATGGAACCCCAAAATCCCACTCCTAATATGCTTTATTCCATGTTAATGAGAATCTTTTCCGAACCGGAAAGATTAAAGTCAATGGGAGAAGCAGCTAAGCGTTTTTCCAAGCCCGAAGCGGCAGAAACAATTGCGGAATACCTCGCCGAGTTCGTGAGGCAGGAAACCAAGTAATTTACAAATTTTCAATTTTCAATTTTCAATTTTCAATCAATTTTCAATTCTTAAATTTTCAATTGAAAATTAGGAAATTGAGAAATTGTTAAATTCATTCGTA
>CAYYED010000023.1:0-7025 GCA_964470785.1 uncultured Candidatus Saccharibacteria bacterium
CCTTAAAAACGGTCTCCGGGTCATTACCGTTCCTTTAAAAAACACTCAAGCAGTGACGGTTTTGGCTTTGGTGGGAGTAGGCAGTAAATATGAAAAAAAAGAAATTAACGGCATTTCTCATTTTTTAGAACATATGTTTTTTAAAGGAACAAAAAAAAGACCTACGCATCGGGATATTGCCGAGACCTTAGATAAAATTGGTGGAGAATATAATGCTTTTACCGGCGAGGATTATACCGGATATTATGCCCGGGTTGAGGCCTCGCACATTGACTTAGCTCTGGACTGGGTTTCAGATATTTTATTAAACTCTACCCTTCCTTCAAAACAAGTAGAAAAGGAAAAAAAAGTTATTATAGAAGAAATTAATATGTATCTGGATAATCCTATGATTTATGTACAATCGCTTTGGAGGAAGGTTCTTTACGGAGATCAGCCGGCCGGTAGAGACATTGCCGGAAGCAAACAAATTGTTAAAGCAATCACTCGGCAGAAATTAATTAACTATAGAAAAAGTCATTATATTGCCTCTAACGCTTTAGTTTGCGTGGCCGGAAAAATAGACTCCCAAGAGTTATTAAAAAAAGTAGAAAAATGTTTTTATCCGCTTAATAAAGCCGAGAAAGTCCAGAAAGCGGAGGTTAAAGAAAGCCAAAAAGAGCCGCGGGCGCTTTTATATTACAAAAAAACCGACCAAACTCATCTTTGTTTAGGGGTAAGGGCATACAATCTTTTTCACCCCGACCGTTATGTATTACAAGTTTTAGCAACGCTTTTGGGGGGGATGATGAGTTCGCGTATGTTTTTGGAAGTAAGAGAAAAATTGGGCCTGTCATATTATGTAGCCACCGGAGCGGAGATAGATCCGGATACCGGGTTTCTTATGACCCGGGCCGGGGTGGATAATAAGAATGTAAAAAAGGCAGTTAAAGCGATTCTAAGGGAATACAAAAAAATATCTCAAGAAAAACCAACAGAAAAAGAACTTCAAAAAGCCAAGAATTATCTTAAGGGGAAAACCGCTCTTTCCCTGGAAACCTCCGAGGATTTAGCTTCTTTTTACAGCATTCAAGAAATTCTTAAATCAGAAATTTTAACGCCAAAACAAATTTTGCAAGAAATAGAAAAAGTAACAACAGATGATATTTTAAGAGTAGCCAAAGACATTTTTACGCCTCAGAAACTTAATCTTGCCATGGTCGGGCCCTTTTGTAAGAGAAAAGAGTTTGAATCTTTATTAAAAGATGATTAAAATAGATATAACAGAAACAAGGGTTTAAAATTATGGAAGAACAAGAAGAGCAAAATCAAGAAGAGCAAAATCAAGAGAATCAAAAAGCGGATGTTTTTCAAGCGACAGAACGGTCATCAGGGCCTGTGTTTTTAGATGTCTCTTGGGCGAGCATTGTCAGAATTGCTTTTGCCGCAAGCGTTATTTACCTAATTTATTTTATTGGGAATATTTTAATTTGGCTGATTTTTGCTTTGATTATCTCCATTCTCTTTAATCCGGCGATTAATTTTTTTCATAAACTAAAAATTCCCCGTTTGCTTTCCGCGATTTTTGTTTACCTTAGCATTTTTATTATTTTAGGTGTTTTAGTATATGCTATGGCACCCTTGCTTTTTGTAGAAATCCAGCACTTTTCTGACAAACTGCCTGAATATTTTGGCCAGGCCTCTCCTTATCTTAGGGGCTTAAAGATAGAGGCGCTTGAAGATTTTCAAACTTTTTCCGAAGAGGCAGAGAGAGTGCTTTTCCGGGCGTCATCTAATATTTTTATGGCTCTGGGTGTTTTTTTCGGAGGGATTTTTACTTTTCTTATTATGTTTACTATGGCTTTTTTTCTGTCTTTGGAGGAAAAGGGAATCAAAGAAATTATTGCCTTAATCTCACCTGTTCAATATAAAGAAAAAGTTTTGAAAATATGGAAGAAGACGGAAAAAAACATTTCCACCTGGTTTGCCATAAGAATTTTATGTTGTATTTTTATCGGCTTGGCTACCGGAATTACTTGTTATGTTTTAGATATTAAATATGCCGTTGTTTTTGGCATTCTCGCCGGGGTTACTAATTTAATTGTTTACATTGGGCCATTTTTAAGCACCCTTTTTATCTCTTTATTTATATTAATTACCGCTTCTTTGCCTAAGGCAATAATCTTTGCCATTGCCATCTATATTGCCCAGCAAATAGAGAATTATATTTTAATGCCTTTGTTAAGTAAAAAGTTTTTAAAACTTTCTCCGGCATTGGTTTTGATTTCTTTATTAGTCGGGGCAAAACTCTGGGGATTGCCGGGCGCTATTCTGGCCATTCCTTTAGTGGGTATAATTTTTGAATTCGGCAAGGGCGTGTTAGAGCACAGAAAGGAACAAAAAATAAAAGAAAGCTAAAATGGCAAATTTGTATATTATTGCCACGCCAATAGGAAATTTAGGCGACATCACTGTCCGCGCCCTCGAAATCCTTAAAAGGGCTGATTTTATTTTATGCGAGGATACTCGGGTAACCAAAAAATTGTTGGCGTACTATCAAATTAAGGCCCCGACAATAAGCTATCATCAGCACTCAAAACTTCAGAAAATTGATTATATTATTAATCTTTTAAGACAGGGAAAGAATTTGGCTTTGGTATCTGACGCAGGCACTCCGGGAATTTCTGACCCGGGCAATAAGCTCATTCAGCAAATTACAGAATCCGCGGAGGAAATTGCAGGCGTACAACCCCTGCAAGTTGAAATTATTTCCGTTCCCGGGGCTTCGGCAATCACTGCCGCGGCTTCAATCTCGGGTTTTCCAATGGACAAGTTCTTGTTTTTAGGATTTCCTCCTCACAAAAAAGCAAGAAATAAATTTTTTAAGGAAATAGCAGAATCAAAATATCCGGTAATTTTTTTTGAATCACCGCATAGGGTTATAAAATCATTAAAACAGTTAGAAGAAATTGTTAGTAATGTAGAAATAATTGTTGGAAGAGAGTTAACTAAAAAATTTGAAACAATTTACCGCGGAACAATTAACAAGGTAATTAAAAGAATTGAAAATCCACTAACCGGCGAAAAAATAAAAGGAGAGTTTGTGGTTATTGTTAAAAAGCATGAAAGAGAAAAATAAAAAATTCTATATTTCTACCGCCATAGATTATGTGAACTCATTTCCTCATGTAGGACATGCTTTGGAAAAGATTCAGGCAGATGTTTTGGCTCGCTATCATCGTTCCTTGGGCGAGGAGGTTTTCTTTTTGACCGGCACAGATGAAAATGGCTTGAAAATCGCCCGGGCCGCAGAAGAAGCAGGTATTCCGGTAGAAAAATTTGCCGAAAAAAATGCTGATGCCTTTCGTCAACTTAAAGAAATTCTTAATTTATCATTTGATGATTTTATTCGCACTACCGAAGAAAGGCACGTTAGGGCAGTTCATAAATTATGGGAACTCTGCAAAAAAGATATTTACAAAAAGAAATATAAAGGACTTTACTGTGTTGGATGCGAGCAGTTTTATAAAAAAGAAGAACTGCTTGACGGCTTATGCCCGGAGCATAAAACAAAGCCGGAATTCGTGGAAGAAGAAAATTATTTTTTTAAACTTTCCAAGTATGAAAATCTACTCAAAGAATTAATAGAAAAAGATATTTTAAAAATAATTCCCGAGACCAGAAAAAACGAGGCCTTGGGTTTTATAAATAAAGGACTGGAAGATATTTGTATTTCTCGTTCTATTAAAAGATCCAGGGGTTGGGGGATAGATGTCTTAGACGATTCGGAACAAAAAATTTGGTGCTGGTTTGAGGCCGTTATTAATTATATCAGCGCCCTTGGTTATGGAAGCGATGATTTAAAATTTCAGGAATGGTGGCAAAACAATGATAATAAACTACATGTTATTGGAAAGGGAATTTTGACATTTCATTCTTTATATTGGCCGGCTGCTTTTTTATCAGCCGGATTAGCTTTGCCCAACAAGCTGTTTGTTCACGGGTATGTTACAATAGAAGGGCAAAAAATGTCTAAAAGTTTAGGCAATGTCGTGACCCCAGAAGATTTGGTAGAAAAATATGGAATTGACGCAGTACGTTATTATTTTTTGAGGGAAGCATCGCCTTTTTCAGACCTTGATTTTAGTTATGAAAAATTTGAGGAAAGATATAATGCGGATTTGGCTAATGGGCTGGGGAACTTGGTTGCTCGGGCGGTAACCCTCGCCACTAAACTTAAAACGCAAAGCGTAAAATGCAAAACAACAACGCAAAACTCAAAATTAAAAGAAAAAATTAACGAAACTCATGAAAATTGTCATAAAGCATTGGGGGAGTTTAAGTTTAATGAGGCGCTGATTGCTATTTGGGATTTGATTGGTTTCTGCGACAAGCATATAGAAGAGAAGCGGCCATGGGAAAAGAAACCGGATTCTAAAGAAGTGGTGGCAGACATTTTTGGAGCATTAAAAGAAATTGCCTTGTTGCTTGAACCATTTTTGCCCCAGACATCAGAAAAGATTTTAGAACAGATTGAGGGCGGAAAGGCAGAATCCCTATTTCCCCGACTTACTGAAAGCAAATTCTAAATTTCAGACCCTAAGCAGGTTCCTAATTTTCAATTTTCAATTTTCAATCAATTTTCAATGACTCAATTTTCAATAATTTAATTTAAAAGTTTAAAAATTGACTTAGTCCGCTGACGCAGTCAGTCTAGGAAAATTAAAAATTTATTAGAAATTAAAAATTAGAAATTAAAAATTAAAACCCAGAGGGTTTTGTCTTATGCTTATCGACACCCACGCCCATCTTAATTTTGCCGCTTATGTGCGGGATAGGGACAAAGTAATAAAAAAGTGCCTTAGAGAAAATATTTGGATGATAAATATAGGCACTAATTTTTTTACTTCTGAAAAAGCGATAGAAATCGCTCAAGCTTATGAGAGCGGTATTTATGCTTCTGTTGGACTGCATCCAATTAATTTAGCCACTAACTTGGTAAAACAGAAAATAGACCAGAATGAATTGATGGCAAACGAGGACTCGCCTTTTGAACAGGAATTTGACTATGAAAAATACAAAGAACTGATTGAAAGTAACCGGCAAAAATCGGTGGCAATTGGAGAAAGTGGCTTGGATTATTATTGGCGGCCGAAAACTAAAAAAAGGCAAGAAGAATTTAAGCTTAAACAAAAGCAATTATTCTTAGAAGAATTGCGGTTAGCCAAGGAACTGGATTTGCCGATTATTCTTCATTGCCGCATGGCGCACGATGATCTATTAGAAATCTTAAGACAGCAATCCATTTTTTATGATACAGGAATGAAAGGAGTTATTCATTGTTTTACCGGCACTACCGAGCAATTACAAGAATACTTGGATTTAGGATTTTTTATCGGCTTTAACGGGATAGTTTTTAAAATGGATTTGAAAGAGCAAATTAAAAAAACTCCTTTAGAAAAAATATTACTTGAAACTGATTGCCCTTATCTTTCTCCGCCGGGCTATAACAAAGAAAGGAATGACCCTTTGGGCGTAAAAATTGTTGCCCAAGAAATTGCTGAAATCAAAGGAATTTCTTTGGAAGATTTAGCCGAGCAAACAACCAAAAACGCTAAACAACTTTTTAAGATATAGGCAAAGAATAGTTGTTTATGAAAATATAATTTACTTATTATGATGATATATTATATAATCAGAATAAAAGGTCTTTAATTTATTAAATTATGTAAATTTTTAGAATATGAGTTTTTTTGCTCCTAAAAAACAAGCTCCAAGCTCCGACCAGCAAAAACCTTCGTCTTCACGGCCGAAAAAAAACCTTTTTTCTCGGCAAGGAGGTAGGCCTATTAGTCAAAGAAGGTTTAATCAAAGAATGATGTATGCTCGCTTGCGTCCTGCAGAAAAGGAATATGTAAAATCAGTGATGAAAAAATTTGATGCTCCCTACACGCGGGGGATCACAAAAGAAGAATTTAATAAAGGGTTAGACGAAATGAAAAAAAACAAGCGGGACAGGATTACCGACAGAGAAATTAAGCATATTAAAGACGCTTTTAAATAGAAACAGCCCTTTTTTTGAAATAGGGAGAGTCCCTCTATTTTTATTCTCTCTGTTTAGTACCGGCGCGGGTTCAGGGATAATTTTTTCCTGCCCGCAATGCAAGCAAAGCGTTGCAGGCGGGCAATTTGGCACGATTTTGCGTAAAATTTTTTAAAAATGTTTTTTTATAAAAGCCGTTTTACTTTTCGGCTTTTTCCGTCTTTTTTATTTTTCTTAAAAAATTGTAGTTGTTAAGGAATATAAAATTGATGGCAAAAATTTTATCAAAACTTCAACCAATCCTTTGGTCAAAAGATATAAAGGAGTTGGATTTAACGAAAGACAGAATTTATATCACTCACCAGGTTTTAAGTTGTGGAACTCTTAGCCATATTAGATGGCTTTTTAGAGTTTATTCTAAAAAGACGATTAGAATGATTTTTTTAAATCATCATAAAAAAATCTATCAGCCCCCTGTTTTTTATTTCATAAAAAATTTTATTTTAGATCTTAAAAAAGAAAAATTAACGAAAATTCAAATCCAAAAATTTTTTGAGAAAGAAGTAGCAAAGCTAAAAACTTAACGGAAAGGAAAGCCAAAAAAGAATCGTGAGCGGTAGGGCCGCTTTTTTCGTTGAAAAAAAATCAAAATTCGGTTAAGCTGAAGGATATGGAAGAATATAATTCGCAAAAAATAGAAAAGAAATGGCAGAAGTTTTGGGAAAAAGAAAAGATTTTCGAAGCGAAGGATTTTTCAAAATCGCCTAAGTTTTATATTCTTGATATGTTTCCTTATCCTTCCGGCGCCGGATTGCACGTTGGGCATCCGCGGGGATATATTGGCACCGACATAATAGCGCATTATAAGAGAATGAAGGGTTTTAATGTTTTACATCCTATGGGCTGGGATGCTTTTGGTCTTCCGGCAGAGAATTATGCTATTAAGACAGGCATTCATCCTTCGATAACTACCAAAAAGAATATTCAGAAATTTAAAGAACAA
>CAYYED010000024.1:0-54889 GCA_964470785.1 uncultured Candidatus Saccharibacteria bacterium
GGGCGAAGCAATCTATACGTGGAATTACCACGCATGAGATTGCTTCGTCCGCCTGCTGGCGGACTCGCAATGACGGTGGAGAGCATGGTCACTCCTCGCAATGACGGTGGACCGATGACCTTTGACTATTGACTATTGACACCCCCGTCATTGCGAGGGCGTTCTCTTTCACGTCATTGCGAGCCCCGAGTGAAACGAGGGGCGAAGCAATCTATACGTGGAATTACCACGCATGAGATTGCTTCGTCCGCCTGCTGGCGGACTCGCAATGACGGTGGAGAGCATGGTCACTCCTCGTAATGACGGTGGACCGATGACCTTTGACTTGTGCCCCCTTGTCATTCCCAGCTTGAGCTTCTTTTGTCATCCCCGACACACTCTTTTGTCATCCCCGCGGAGGCGGGGATCCAGAAATCAAAAGAATGGATTTCAACTGGAGATTTATGGATTCCCGTCCCCGCCTTCGCGGGGACAGGCCCTCGCGGGAATGACAAAAGGACTAGAGGAATAATAAATGGATTCCCGTTTTCGCGGGAATGACTAAGGAGAGCGGGGATCCATGGGATGGTTATTTATTCCTATATCGGAAATTATATCGGATAACATATCGTATGCTAAAAATTGTTAATTCTGATGTTTTGCGCGATGCCCAAACCAATAAAAATCATTATCAGGAAAGAACCTCCATAGCCCAAAAAAGGCAGAGGCGTGCCAATGACCGGCAAAAAGCCCAAGTTGCTGCCCAAATTAATAAAAACCTGGATTATTAACATTATTTCCAAGCCCAAAACAAATAAACGGGAAAAATTATCTTTAGCCAAAAACGCTATTCTGGTGAGCCGCCAAAAAAACAAAGAAAATAATAGCAAAATTCCGCATATTGATAAAAGCCCGAACTCTTCGGCAATGGCAGAAAACATAAAGTCGGTCCGGGCTTCAGGCAAAAAGCCGTATTGTGCTTGAGAGCCCTTGCCAAACCCTTGCCCCCAAAGCCCTCCGGAACCAATAGCAATTTTTGCTTGCCTTTGATTCCACCCAACTTCTAAGGGCTTATAATCAGCAACAGCAAAACTGGTAATCCTCTCTTTTTGATAGTCCTTTAAAAGAAAGCTCCAAGAAAAAGCCCCTAATAAAACAGCGCAAAGCAAAAGAATGAAAAAATGCTTAACCTTGATGCCGGAGACCAAAAGAACTCCCAGCCATAAAAATAACAACGCCAAAGCAGAGCCGAGATCCGGCTGAAAATGAACCAATGCGGCCGGAATTATCACATAAATTCCGGAAATAATAATATGAAAAAACCGATACATTTCCACATGGCGCAAAGAAAAATATTTTGCCAAGAGTAAAATGAGAACTATTTTAACAAGCTCTACCGGCGAAAGGGAAACCGGACCCAAGTCATACCAGCGCCTCACTCCTCTAATGCTCTCTCCAAAGAAAAACAATCCTGCCAATAATAAAATACAGGCAAAATAGGAAACAAGAATTAAATAAGAATTATTTTTGAAGTTCCTGTAATCAAAAAAAGAAAATAAAAGCATTAAAAAAACACCTATTACCAAAAAAATCGCCTGTTTGTGAAAATTCAAAAAATCTCCCCTGCCGATAGACATGCTGTAAAGGGATATAAGGCCAATGCCGGATAAAAGCACAGCAGTGATGGCTAATGGCCAATCTAATTTTTTGAGGTGAGACAATAACATTATTTTTTATAATTTTTAGGATTATTTCTGTCTCTATCCCATATTTGGGGATTATTTTTAATATATTTTCTGATTTTATCTAAATCATTTTGGGTCCGGATAATATTTTCGTAATAATTCCGTTGCCATAATCGTTTATTAAATAGGGTCCAATTATAATTTTTTACGCCCCGTATATAGGCGTTTGTGGTCATTGTTTTAAACCATTGAATAATTTTCGGCAACCTCAACCCCATACCCGTACCCGCACCCGCATCCGTAGGGGCAGACCCATGTGTCTGCCCGTTTTGCCCATGTGTCTGCCCGTTCACAATAACAATAATCCCATGTAAATGATTAGGCATTATCTGATATTCATCTAATTGCACATTTTTGAACCGTTGCGGTATTTTTAACCACCATTCATTAACCATTTTACCGGCGTCGTTCGGGTTGAAACGCGGGTCATTCGGGTCGATCAACGGGCGGACACGTTGGTCCGCCCCAACCAATGGGTCGTTCGGATCGACACGTGGGTCGACCCCTACGGCGGGTACGGACACCGTACCAAACAACAGGCCTCTGTTTTGGGTACAAATGGTAACATAATACCATCCGGGCAATGAATAATCGTAATTTTTTAATCGGATGGATTTTCGTTTGGGTAAATGGATCATATCGACGAACGGGCAGACACACGGGTCTGCCCCAACCGATGGGTCGACCCCTACGACGTTATTATATTTAGGAATTGTTTTTCGTTAATTGTTTTAACGCCCAGTTTTTTGGCATTTTGTAATTTAGAACCCGGATTCTTGCCCGCAATAACATAATCTGTTTTGGCGCTTACAGAACCGGAAATCCTGCCACCTAATTGCCTGATTTTTTGTTTTGCCTCGTCGCGGGTTATGGTTTCCAATTGTCCGGTGAAAACAAATGTTTTGCCGGAAATCGGCGATTGGCGGACAATGGCCGGGTCGACACGTGAGTCGTTCGGGTCGACACGTGGGTCGACTCCTACCGCGGTCGGGGGTTGGATTTTCACCCCTGTATTGTTTAATTTTTCTATTAATTCAATATTTTGTTTTTTTCTAAACCATTGATAAATGCTTTGCGCCATTTTTTCGCCAACATCAGGAATCTTTTGCAAATCATCTGCCCCGGCTTTTTTTAGATTTTCTATAGTTAAAAAGGTTTCTGCCAAATCAATGGCTGTTTCCTCGCCAATATAGCGGATGCCCAAGGCAAAAATAAAACGGGATAAAGAAATTTGCTTGCTTTTTTCAATGGCTTGAATTAAATTTTCTGCTGACTTTTGGGCGAATCTTTCCAAGGGCAAAAGGTCGCCTTGTTTTAATTCAAATATGTCTGAGGGCCGGGCAATTAATTTTTCGTCTACTAACTGCTTTATTATTTTTGGCCCCATTCCTTCAATATTAAACGCCTTTTTAGAAACAAAATGTTCCAAAAATTCACTTTTGCGGGCAGGGCAATTAACATTAGGACAGCGCCAAATTGCTTCTTGCGCCGGTTTTATTAATTTAGTGCGGCAAACCGGACAATTTTTGGGAAAAAAGAAATTTATTTCATCTCCGGTACGCAAATCCTTTAAAACATTTTTTACTGCAGGAATGACATCTCCGGCCCTTTCTATAATAACAGTATCATTAATCTTTACTCCCAATCTTTCCATTTCTTCTGCATTGTGGAGAGTGGCCCTGCTAATGAGAGCGCCTCCGATTGTTATTGGTTCTAAAACAGCCACCGGCGTTACCGCTCCTGTTCGGCCAACTTGCAGTTTGATTTCTTTAATTTTGGCAACAGCTTCTCTTGCGGCAAATTTCAAAGCCCTTACTCCTCTTGGACTTTTGCCTGCTCTGCCTAAATTATTAAAAAACATATTGTCATTAACAGTTATAACAATGCCATCTACTTGATAAGGCAATTGTTCCCGTTTTTTCACACATTGTTTCCAAAAATCCATTATTTGACCTATGTTTTGGCAAATTTTTCCTTTTTCTGCTTTAAAACCAATGGCAGAGATTAGTTTATGTTTTTCTGAATGAGTGGTTATTCCTATATCGGAAGACGTATCGGATGGTATATCGTATGCTAAAAATTTCAAATTCCGCGAGGCGGCTAATTTAGAGTCAAGTTGTCTAATAGACCCGGCTGCCAAGTTTCTCGGATTAGCAAAAGGAGACAAGCTTGTTTTTGCCCGTTCTTTATTAATTTTTTCAAAAGAATGTTTATCCATAAATACCTCCCCCCTGATTTCAATCCTGCCTTTATTTATGAGCTGTTTTAGACCGTCTGTGATTTGTTTATTTTTAATTTCTTGATGAATTTGGAGTTTTAAAGGAATGCTTTCCAAGGTTTTAATGTTTTGAGTAACATCTTCACCTATTTTTCCATCGCCTCGGGTGGCTCCGTATTTTAAAATACCGTTTTCATATATTAGAGCTATGGCAAAGCCGTCTATTTTAAGCTCGCAAAAATACTCTAATTTTGCCGAGGGCTCCAGCCGTTTTAGATAAACTTGCCAGCGCTCCAGCTCTTCCCTGTTAAAAACATCTTCTATGGAAAGCATTGGGGTGCGGTGCTCTATTTTCTCAAACTTATCTAACGGCTCTCCGCCCACTCTTTGGGTGGGAGAATCGGGAGTAATAAATTCAGGATATTGCTGTTCTAAGGTGTAGAGTTCGTGTTTTAGGGAATCAAATGCCGAATCAGAGAGTTCTTGCTTGTCTAAAACATGATATAAATAACGGTGACGATTAATCACCTGTTTTAACTTTTCTATGCGGTTTTTGGCATCGTTTTTGGACATAATAATTTTTAATTCTCAATTTTCAATTTCCAATAAATTTTTAATTTTCAATTTTTAAACTCTTTTATTTCTTAAAGATGTGGTTATTTTATGAAAAATCAGGGTTAATTCTTGTGTTTCTTTCCAAATTTTTCGCGATTCTTCTTTTTTTCTGGAAAGCATTTGGCTATCATTCTTAACCAATGCTTGGTTTCTTGGGTCTCTTTTTTGGCAATAAAAATTTTATTGGTAAAATCTTTCTTTGAGCTCGCGGCATTGGCTTCCATATAGTTTGCTCCTATGCTTGTGCCCGAGCGAACCAGTTGGGTGATTATGGGCCTAGAAATAGCGTCTTGTTTTAGATCTTTACAAAATTCAATGATTTTTTCTCCGAGTTTTGCTGTCCTTTCCTCTAAATCATAATTGTTTGAAAATTGTTTCATTGAAAATTGATTGAAAATTAGAAATTGAAAATTGAAAATTTATCTTACCGTTTTACTTCCACCGCTCGTTTGGTGCCTCGGTAAGTGCCGGTGGATTTAATACAATAATAATCAACCTGACAATCTCCGCTTTCCGGAACATTGGGAATAGTGCCCCCTGTAGGTTGTGTAACCTGTACTTCATAAGAAGCATTATTGTCTATCACAGTGGCGGGATAGACGCCTCCGGGAGGCATATTGCCTTTGTAAAGGTCGCTAAGCGCTGTTTCTGCTCCGGTATCGGCGGCGTAAAAAGCAACAATCGCATCCCCTGCTCCCCTGATGGTCTTTATTTGCAATAATACTACCGAGCTTACGGTAAAAACCGATGCCAAAAGAATAGACATTATAATAATGGCGAAATAAAGAGTCGCGCCTTTTTGAGAGTTAATGCTGTAATATTTCATTGACTAGTAAGGTTAGGGTTATTGTCTGTCTTGAGCTTGCCTGCCCGCATCAGCTACGCTGAAAGCGTTGCAGGCGGGTCGAAGGGCTCGAACAGTAATATTTATTTTATTCTTCGAGCGGAGTCGAGAAGTACATTAGGAAATGTTCTCGACAATCCTAGTAAAACAATTTACTTGACATCTAAGTTTCTTTGGGAAACGCTGGTTTGGACTTGCACCGGAGAACTTTTCTCGGTTTTGGCTTCAAAATATATGGTTACAAAGGGCTGAAACTCATCTTCTTTCCATTCTCCGGAAATTTCAAATTTTAAATTTTCTATCATTATTGTTGAAGAGGTTAAAGGGGTTGATAATCCGGTTCCATGAACTTTAATTTTAATTTGCTTCTCTACGGTATCCAGAAAAAAACTTTGGCACTCGTCTCCCTGAAGCGCGTTGATAAACATTATCTCATTTTCTGATGGTGGGACATCATAATTATATTCAATGTTAAAAGGGCATATTCCGTCATCGTTTCTTTTCGCCATTCTCAATACCCGCGTCATATATTCTAAAGCATAACTTGCTTCTCCCAAAACTTTTTTGGTTTCTAAAACCTGCCTTTCGGCGCGCAGAGCGGCAACAAAAAGACCGGCAGTCATTGTAATAATTACGGAAAAAATAGCAACAACAATGACAACCTCAACCAAGGTAAAACCGGCAGTATTTTGTTTTCGCAGATTGGTCATAATTGTTAAATCCTAAATTCTAATATCTAAATCCCTAAATGAGCGAGCCCATCGGGCTAAAGTCCAAAGGACTCGCCCGTTATAGGGCTTTAACCCAAACAAATCCAAATGACCTAAATGACACAGTAGTGTCATCCCCGCGTAGGCGGGGATCCATGCGTGGATTCCCGCTTCCGCGGGAATGACAAAAGAAAACTTTTGCCATTTTGAATTTTGATGTTGTTTGGGATTTGGAATTTGGGATTTAGAATTTTTATTAAGGATTACCACCACTTATATATATGCTGAACCAAGCTAATCTCTTCATATCCCCCGCCCGGCTTGCTCCAATAAACCGTAACAGTTATTATAAGCTGTTCAGGGTCAGGTGAAGGAACCTCTTGTATATGAATTTTTCTCTTGAATTTGGTATTTTCTCCGGGATCATAGTTATAAAAACCTTTCGGCTGTTTTGTTAAAAAACGCAAACTAGGGCTGTCAAAATCACAAGAAGGGCTGCATATGGGCTGTTTTAAAAAAAAGTAAGGCTCTGAAACGCCATCATAAACCGCTTCGGAATCTCCTGCGGGCAATCCTTGATTCCATGGCGTAGTGGTAGAAACATAGATGTATTCTAAGATATTATTATCCCTGATGTTTTTGACTACTTCCACTCCTTCTTGTGCCAGAGTAGTGGCTGTAAAACGGGCATTGGAATAATCAATCGCCCTAATTCCGGATTGAATAGCCATAAAAGCGCCAAAAATACCGGCGCTAATAACGGCAATGGCAATGAGGGTTTCAATTAATGTAAATCCACTATCGGCGTATTTAGAAAAATAAAACATATTGAAAAGGAAATAAACTTATAAAAATGATTTTTTAACACGAAAGCGCAAAACGTAAAGCCACAGCTTAAAGCTCAAAATGACAAAAGCTCTCTTGTCATTCCCGCGAAAGCGGGAATCTATTGTTTGGATCCCCGCCTGCGCGGGGATGACAAGGGAAAATTATCTACGGGGATGACATAGACCACATGCGGGGATGACATGGACACGCATGGGGATGACAAGAACACGCATGGGGATGACACCGTTGTGTTATTTTTCGCTTTTCGCTTTTAGCTTTTCGCTTTTTAGAAATTGCTATTCTATCCACACCGCTCCTCGTCCGCTTACTTTGATTGTTGCGGTTTGGGTATGGTCATTTTTAAGACGGATGGTAATCTCTGCTTCGTTTATCGGAGAATCGTTTGCATTTATAAAAACATCGGGAGATGGGGGCAAAAAAACTATATACAAAGGATTGTTGGGAAAAACAGCAGACAATTCAACATTATCTTCAAGAGGAATTGTTTCTACTAATTCTCCCGGCGAGTCGTATTGGCGGTTAGCGTCAATATCAGCGAAAACAATATACTGATTACGATTATTAAGATTAAAATAAATGCCATAGCCGCCTTCAGGGGCGTCTCCGACGGAAAAAGGATGAGCAGACATTGCCATTTCTCTGGTTTTTTCAATATCAGCCAAGGACTTATAAGCATTTCTGCGCAAAGCCAATGTTTCTCCCTGCCCCCGATAGCCCAAAAAAGCAATACCTAAGAGAATTACGGCAATAACAGTGACTACGAGAACCTCAATAAGCGTAGTTCCTTTGTTGTTTGATTGATTCATATATATGATGAACACAAGATGGAAATATGATGAACACGAGATTAAGGCACGATGAACACGAGATTAAGATACCAATCAATGAGGAGCTCGCCCCAAAATAGGGCGATAAAGGTTCCGCCTATCAAAAATGGAGCAAATGGCACTTCGCTTTTAATCTTTCTCCCCTGAAAAGCAATAAGCCCTATTCCTATTATAGCACCAATGAGGAAACTTAAAAATAATCCCACAATGATTTTTGGCCAGCCGAGAATCAATCCGAGTAAAATAGCCAGCTTTACATCGCCAAAGCCAAGCCAACGCCCCTTAGAAATCAAATAAATTAAAAGAAAAAAACCCGCAGCTCCAACAGCGCTTAGAATTGAAAATTGCCCGCCTGCAACGCTTTGCCCGCCAGATACACTGACGCAAGCCATGCGGGCTGGCGTAACAATGCGGGCAAGAAAATTGAAAATTAATGCTATGATTATTGCCGGAAATAAAACTTTGTCCGGAATAATAAAATGCTTTAAGTCATAAACAAAAATAATAATAAGCAAGGAAGCAATAATCCAATAATAAATTAAATTTATAAAATTGAAAATTGGAAATTGATTGAAAATTGGAAATTGAAAATTGAAAATTAATAAAAGGATTGCCCCTGTTGCTATTTCTACCACAGGATATTGCCAAGAAATCGGTTTTTGGCAGTAACGGCACTTTCTGTGCAAAAGAAAAAAACTAACAACAGGAATTAAGTCAATCCACGCCAATTCGTGCTTGCAATGAGGACAAAAAGAACGGCCTTTTATAAAGCCCTTGTTTTCTTTCAACCGATAAATAATGCAATTCAATAAAGAACCGACAATTGTGCCAAAGATAAAAATCAGAGCGTAGTATATTAAAAGCATATTTTTATTATAACATAATTTATGGTTTATGGTTTAGAGTTTGCAGGTTATGATGAGTAATTGCCCCTTCCCCCACCTTAATCCTCCCCCTTCCCTAAGGGAAGGGGGAGGAAATGGAAAGATCTTAATTCTTTCCCTTTCTTTAAGGAAGGGGGAGGATGGGGTATTGTGTCATCCTGAGTCCCGAGCTTGTCGAGGGGCGAAGGATCCCGTTGTTTGATGTAATTCCGCATTCTTTTGTCATTCTCCATTCATTTGTCATTCCCTTTTTCCTTTTGTCATTCTCCATTCTTTTGTCATTCCCTTTTTCCTTTTGTCATTCCCGCAAAGGCGGGAATCCATAAATCTCCAGTTGGAATCCATTCTCTGGATCCCCGCCTGCGCGGGGATGACAAGGGAAAATTATCTACGGGGATGACATAGACCACACGCGGGGATGACATGGACACGCATGGGGATGACGCTGTTATATTATTTAGGACTTTACAAAACAAAGCCCCTCTTCTCTTTGAAAAGGGGCTTTTTTTATTCTATTTTTACCAATAACTACTGACAGGGATTAGCATCTGTACAAGGTCCGGCATCGTCCATAATATTGCCTTCGCTGTCTATGCAAAGATGTTTCAGTTGAGACCCCACCAAACGGACGCTTACGCAATAGGCATCTTGCAAAGCATAGCAATTAATATCTGTCCCTCCGTATTTTATTATGTCTTCTTTAAGAATCCGCAATGTATCATTCCAAATATTTGTTTCTGAAACATTAAGATCTCCGTCATTGTCACATAACTCCAAATATCCGCTCGGCTGCTGAATAGCTATATCTTCTGCCACTTTTTTAATTTGCACGACATTAGTGGCAATTTTGGTGTTGCGGCCGCGATCCGATGCTTCTCTTAAAGAAACAATCACTATTGTGACTAAAATAACAAAAATCGCCACCACTACAAGAAGCTCAATTATGGTAAATCCGTTAATTTTTTGGGTCCCGGATTTTTTCATTAAAACAACAAGCTAATTATTGACAATCAAAGTCTGTTCCGTCGCAAGCACCGGAAGCTGCGTCATCTACTACCCGGCCCTCGCTGTCAATACAAAAATATTTTGTATTATCAGAAGCAAGCTGGGCTGCTACACAATATTTATTTGTGGTAGCGTAACAAACCAAATTAAGGGTTCCTCCTTGCTGACTTTTAATGTCATCCTGAAGGATTCCCAATTCCCCATCTCCATATGTATCATTCAGCGAAGTATTGCCGCTGCCGCATAAGTTAATATATGAGCTGCTGCCCGGCTCTGCCCACATAAGCTCTGCCTGAGTCCTTACTTGAGTAATGGCTGATTGAATGCGCGCATCTTTGGCACGAGCCGGAGCGCCTCTTAACGATACCAGAACAATGGCGGCTAAAATGCCAATAATGGCAATAACTACCAATAGTTCAATAAGGGTAAAACCTTTTTTGTTCTTCATATTTTATTATTTTTAATAGTTGCTTTCCGACCTTTAATTATTTTTTCTCTATCCGTTTCTATTTTAACTAAATTTTCATTTTAAAGCAAAGATTTCTTGTGAATAACTAAAATCCAAAAGTGGACATTCCTTTATAAACCGGCACGATAATGGAAATCATTAATACGGCAATCAGGCCTCCTAAAACTATTATTAATAACGGTTCAATCATTTCAACCAATCCGTCTATTCCTCTATTAACTTCTTCCTGATAAAAACCGGAAACACTCATAAGCGATTCATCTAATCGTCCGGTTTTTTCGCCTACTCTTATCATTTGAGAAACCAGGGAAGGAATGTGTTTGGGATAGGTTTCCAAAACATTGCTCATTGGCTCGCCTCTTCTTACGCCATCTTGCGCGTTTAAAACAATCTCCTGATAAATTTTATTTCCCATAGCCCGGCTGACAATGTCCAGGGCCTGGGTGATGGGAAGCCCGGCTAAAATCAAGGTGGAAAGGCCTTCGGTAAACCTTGCCAATTGCACTTTTTTTACCAGCGAACCGATGATAGGAGCCCTTAAAAAAAACCGTCCCATTAGTTCTTTGCCTTCTTTTGTTTTTACATATCTCCATAGTCCAAAAATAGCGCCCGCAAAAACTGATAAAACAATCCACCACCACTCTCTAATAAAGTCCCCTGAATTTAAAACCGCTCGAGTAAGATAGGGCAAAGGTACTCCCAGCGCCTCCAGGGTTTCCTTAAAAGAAGGCAGTACCATAAAAATTGCAAACCCTCCAATAATCAAAAACACTATTAAAATAATAATCGGATAAGTCATTCCGCTCCTAATTTTATTGATAAGATTATATTCTCTTTCCAGGTGCCGGGCTAAATAATTCAAGCTTTCAGAGAGTTTGCCCGATGCCTCGCCCGACTTAATCATATTAATAAAAAGATTGGAAAAAACCTTAGGGTGCTTGGAAAGAGCGTCGGATAGATAGACGCCGCCCTCAACATCGTCCGCAATTTCCATAATTTGCTTGCGGAAAAGACCTTTTTCGGTTTGCGCGCCTAAAGACCTTAAAGAGTCCACCAGTGTTACTCCTGACTTAAGCATTAAAGAAAGCTGGCGGCAAAACATCATTATATCTTTTCTGCTCGCCTTATTAAAAAAATCAACCTGCTTCATATAAAAAGAGCGCTTTTCTTCTTCCCCCAAATAAGTAACATAAAGCCCTTCTTTTTGAAGAAGATCTGCTGCCGCTCTTTTAGAGGTTGTGTCGACAACGCCTACCTGGACTAATCCATCTTTTGTTCTTGCTTGATAATTAAACTGCATTTTAGTTTATATAATAAGTTTAATTGCAAGGTTCTTGTCTCCGAGCAAAGCGAGGAGACAAGGTTCTTCTAATTGAATTGCATAAATTAATTTCTTTAATACCTTCCTCCCAAAAGGGTTTTAAGCCCCTCGGCATTATTAGAAAACCTAAAAGCATCTTCTCTGGTAATTTCTTTGTTTTGCACTAATCCTGCCAACGCCTTATTAAGAGAAACCATCCCTTCTTCAGAAGAGGTCTCGATAACCACCGGTATTTCGTGAACTTTATTTTCTCTTATTAAATTAGCAATAGCAGAATTATTAAAAATAATTTCTACTGCCGGAATCAAGCCGCCGGCGGGTCTTGGAACCAGGCGCTGGGAAATTATTCCCAACAAAGAACCTGAAAGCTGGGAGCGTATCTGGTTTTGCCTGTGGCCGTCAAAAGTGTCTAAAATGCGGTGAATTGTCTGGGCAGCGGAATTGGTGTGCAGGGTGGCAAAAACAAGATGGCCGGTTTCTGCGGCCGTAATGGCAGTAGCAATGGTTTCCGGGTCTCTCATCTCGCCCACCATAATCACATCAGGGTCTTGGCGAAAAGTAGAACGAAGCGCGCGGGCAAAAGAAAGAGTATCTTCAAGAACCTCTCTTTGGTCAACAATGGACAAATCATCTTCAAAAAGATATTCAATAGGATCTTCAATGGTAATAATGTGGTCTCGCCGGGTATGATTAATTTCATCAATCAAAGCGGCTAAAGTGGTGGACTTGCCGTGGCTGGACGGTCCGGTTACCAAAACAAATCCCTGCCGCGCCCGACTAAAAATATGCAAAATAGAAGGCAAACTAAGTTCTTCAACGGTTCTAATTTTTTGAGGCACAAAGCGCAAAGAACAGCTATTGACTCCTTCGTGAAAATAAGCATTGCCGCGAAACCTGCCGGCTCCCTCAAGTCCGTAAGAAAAATCTATTTCTCTTTCTCTTAAAAATTTGCCGAAGCGCTCTTCGGGCAGCATTATTTTTATCATTTCCTGAATGTCTCTTGCCCCTAAAATCCGTTCTTTATCTATGGCCGCCAATGAGCCGTCTATTCTTAAAATCGGCTTGCGGTCACAGCTTAAATGCAAATCAGAGGCCTCTTTTGTAACAGCGTATGAAAGAAGATGGTCTAAAAGTTTTTGATGATCTTTAGTCATTTATGAAAATAATAATTTTATATTGTGCTATCTCATCCCCAGGACGCTCTTCTTTGTCATCCCCAGCCCCCGATCGGGTTCGGGGACAGGATTGACTGGGGATCCAGTCCCATGGATTCCCGCTTGGAGATTTATGGATTCCCGCTTCCGCGGGAATAACAGAAGAGAGCGGGAATGACAGAAGCTGTACGGGAATAACATATAATTACACCAATTTTTTTATTTCTTCAACAACTTGACTGGGCGTATAATTTGATTTTATAAAATATTTTACTGCGCCCAAAGAAAGCCCTTTCTCCACTTCTTCTCTCTGACTTAAATTAGAAAGAATAACTATTTTGCCCTTAAAAGAGCCGGGCTCTCCGGTTATTTCTTTTAGTATCTGCCAGCCGTCTATGTTGGGCAGAACAATGTCTAAAAGAATAATCTCCGGCTTAATTTTTTTTGCCAGAATCACTGCCTGCGAACCGTCTTTGACAACAGTAATCTGAAAACCCTGTTCTTGAAATTTTGTGGTGTAAATATCTATTAAAAAAGGGTCGTCTTCAATTAGGAGTATTTTCTTCTTAGTCATATTATATAGTAAAAATTAAAATTATATACTAATACGATGAAAGTACACAACAAAATAGGCCTTCTAAATTTACAATTTTCAATTTAGCAATTTTCAATCAATTTTTTAATTTTTAAATTTTCAATTGAAAATTAAGAAATTGAGAAATTGTTAAATTCATTCGTAAATTGCCTAGCCCGCTGACAGCGGTCGGCCTAGGGTAAATTAGTAAATTGAAAATTTCAACTTGTGGCTTTGCGTTTTGCGCTTAACTTTATTGTTCCGATGTTACCCTTATCACTTCTTCTATAGAGGTCTTTCCTTGAAGCACTTTTAAGATACCGTCTTGGCGCATAGTAATCATTCCTTGCCTGCGCGCCTCTTCAGAAAGCTTGTTCTCGTTAATGCCTGAAAAAACTATCTTTTTCATCTCTTTGGTCATTTCTAATATTTCAAAAAGCCCGATTCTTCCCGAATACCCGCTTTCGCCGCAATGACTGCACCCCACCGGTTCCCAGAGCCAAAAATCGTTTCTTAAATCATACTCTTCTTTGGCTTTGGACGGCAGATTATTTAATTCCTCTTGGATTAATCTTTTAATTCGGGAGATTGGCTTGGTTTTCTTTTTGCAAAAAGGACAAAGTTGGCGAACGAGCCGCTGGGCTAAAACAATATTTATACTTGAAGGCAAAAGGAACTCTCTTACCCCTAAATCAACCATTCTGGGAATTGCTCCCAATGCATCATTGGTGTGCAGGGTAGACAGCACGATATGGCCGGTTAGAGCGGCATGAGTGGCAAGTTCAGCTGTTTCCTGGTCCCGAATTTCTCCTACCATAATCACATCGGGATCCTGTCTTAAGACATTGCGCAATCCGGAGGCAAAGGTATATCCGATTTCCGGCTTTACTTGCGACTGGGAAACGCCTTGAATAAAATACTCTACCGGATCCTCAAGAGTAACAATGTTAACTCCTTCTTTATTTATTTGCCCAAGGATTACATACAAACTTGTGGTCTTTCCGGAACCGGTCGGTCCGGTTGCTAAAATCATTCCAAAGGGCTTTTTTATCCTTTCTCTTATTATTTTTAAGTTAATTCCATCTATTCCCAACTCTTCAAAATTATTAAGGCGCTCGGAGGGATTCAAAACCCTCATCACCACTTTCTCGCCCAAGGTAGTAGGAAAAGTGGAAACTCTAAAATCAATATTTTGGTCATTTACGGTTACAGAAAATCTTCCGTCTTGAGGCACGCGGGTTTCGTCAATTTTTAAGCGGGAAACAATCTTTATTCTTGCCACAATGGAGGGGTGCACCTCTAATGGCAAAAATAAACTGGGGTGCAGAATTCCATCCAAGCGAAAGCGCACTCTTGTTTTGCCTGTTTGGGGCTCAATATGGATATCAGATGCCTTGCCTTCTACCGCATGCCTTAAAATTACGGCAACGGTTTTGCTAATTGGCGCCTCTCCCCTCTTTTGAATTATGTCCGGAGAAACTTGCTCTACAATAGTTCTCTCCTTGGGCTGGAGCTGTCCCTGAAGCTCTTCTAATGCCATCTTAACTTCTTTTCCTAAGGAACGGTAATTCTTAATGTGCTTATTAAAATCGCTTAAGGTAATTAAAACAATTTGATAATTAAATTTTTTCTGCCGCGCTAAAAAATTCAATGCTTCCTGCGCCCTAAGATCCTCTGGAAAAACCATTCCTATTTTCAGGGTATTGCCTTTCTTTTCCAAGGGCACTATTTTATAGTGTTCTGCCGAATCCTTGGGCACAAGTTCTAATGTCTCTAAAGATGTTTCCGGAGGAAGCTCCTTTTCTAAAGGAATGTTGAGCATCTCGGACTTTATTCTAAACAAATCCTCTTCGGGAAGAGTTTTCTTTTTTAAAATAAGTTCTTCAATTGATTCTCCCGAGGAGTCCGCTTGTCTTTGCAGGGCTTGGGCTTGCTCCTCTGTAAGAACTCCTTCTTTTATTAGTTGTTCGGGTAAATTCATTTTAGAAAGACAGCCACTTTTTAGGTGGAGTTATGATAAAATGCCGCGTTCCCCTAAATGCCTGATTTAAAAACCAAAAATTCCTATTCTGTAAAAAACCAATCCCGTGGAAATTCTTCCCCGCCCATATCAGCATCTTCTTCGGATTCTTGGTCTTCTGCGGGCGCAGGGGCAAAAGGATTTTCCCTGCCCATTCCTTCCGGAGCGTCTTCAGGCGAAACAATATTTTTAAAGGGCGTCAATGCCTTTAATATTTCATTTTCCAATTTTTCAAAATTAATCTTTATCGCTTCTTCCCGGATTCTAATTGTTTCTTCTAAAAGGTCCGGTATTACGGTTTTGTCTTTTTTGGTATTCCAAAAAAATATTGCTCCGGCAAGGACAATGATAAAAACTAAGCCAAAAAATAGCGGCTTTCTTTTTTGTTTGGGAATTTTTTGAACAAATTGAATAGCCATATTGGTATTTATTTCAGTATGAATGAATTATCAGGACTGTTGTAAATGTTATTGGCTCTTCCGGTAAATCCGATGTCTGAAAATCTACGCGCGAAACTTCTATTAAACGAGCGCTGCTCTCCAGTGTGTATAAGAAATTCTTAAAAGCAAAATAGGAAGCGGAAAAATTAAGATTGACGGTATAACTCTTGGTTCTCTCTTTTGGAACTCCTGCTTCAGTTTTCTGCCGAGGGGCGTCAGTTTCCTGCCAAGAAATGCTTTCTATGCTCACCCCCGAAGAGCCGGCCGCGCTGTCTAAAAAATTAAGAAAAGAAGGAATGTCTGCTTCGTCTGGGAGGGCGCTGATGACCTTGGCAACAAGTTCCTCTTTTCTGTCAAGCTCATTTTTTATTGTTTCTAACTTACTCTGATAATCCCTATGGCTCTGAAGCTCTCCGCTTGCCCTTTGTAAGGATTCCTTTGTTTCTTGAAATTTTTGATGAGCAGGAAAAACCAAAATTAGTCCCAGCGCTATGGAAAGAATTAAACCGGTGATAACAATGGTAATTGCGTATTTCATCTTGCTGTTGTGTCTTGCTTAATGGCAAAAAGAAGCACTTCCAATTTGAATTTAATCCCATCAGATTGGTCAAGCCCTATGCTTTTGAGTCCAATATTTTGAGAAAATCCGCTGTCCTTCAAGATGTGAATTTGCTCTCCTAAAGAAATAAAGTTTTTTGCCGTGCCTTCAAGTTCAAGATTGCCCGTTCCCATATTTAATGTAATACCTGAAAAATAGATTTGGGGATGGACATATTGTTCTAAAAAAACAAATGTTTGGCTTGCTTGTTTTCTTGCTTCAATAAGACGGAAAACATCATCTATTTTTCTCTTCTGCGCCAGCACCTCTTGCTCCAACGTTTTGAAACTCGCATCTTGTTGACGCTTTATATCTGTTTCTACTGTTTCCAGCTCTGTCTTTGCTTTTGAGTCCTGCCGTAAAATGAAAAAATAGGCAAAAATAACTATTATTACCAAAATTAAAGACAGCCAAGGAAAAATCTTTTTCTCTAAGCCCTCTGGCTGTTCTAATTCTTTTGGAATTACTTGAACCATGATGAGTGACTATTAGCCTTTAATTATTGACCCTTGACAAACCCCATCCCCCTCCTTCCTCCCCCTTCCCCAAGGGAAGGGGGAGGATAAAGGTTTTTCCTTTTTCTCTCCCTCCAAAAGAGGGGGAGGATAAAGGTTTTTCCTTTTTCTCTCCCTCCAAAAGAGGGGGAGGATAAAGGTGGGGGAAAGGGGCTTATAATGACCTTTCCAGTCCTCTCAAAGCCATACCTACTGATATTGTAAACTTTGGACCGAGTTTTTGCAATGTGTCTTGCAAGGTAGGAGGATAAAAAATGTCTATAAAAGGATTGGCAATTTCTACCGGTAAATCCAGTCCCCTGCTAAAATGGTCTAAAAATCCGGGCATATCCACTCCTCCTCCGGATAAAATAACTTTTCTTGCTCTCTCTTTGTCTTCCATATATAACTCATCAAAAATATTTTTTGTCTTTTTTAAAATTGACTCGGCAAAAGGAAGAAGAATTTCTCTAATAGTTGGCTTTTTATTGCTAATACCATATGCCCTTTTTATAATTTCTGCTTTTCTTTTGTCTATACTTAACGCTTCTGACAGAGCTTTTGTAAAACTTCCTGCAGAAATATCAAAACTGTAAGAAAGTTTAAGTACTCCTTGAGAAACAATATTAATGGTAGTGCTCCTTTCTCCCACATCGATCAAGCACACAACATTGGCCTTATCTTGGTATTTGATCAAAGCCCTGGACATGGCAAAAACCTCGGCTTCCAGCGCTTTTATTCGTAGTCCCGTATTATTGGCTATCCCTTGATATTTCTCAATGGCTTCGTTAGGCACGGTTACTAAAAGCACTCTTAAAGGAGTTTTCCCTTCTGTTGTCGGACCTCCTTTAACAATCTGCCAATCAAGGGTAACGTCTGATAGCGGCAAAGGAATTCTTCTGGGAGCTTCGTATTTTATTGCCTCCGGCACTTCCTGCATTGTCATTGGAGGCAAATCAAAAGCAGTGAAGAAGCTGACAAAGTCAGGAATGGCAAAAAAAGCATCTTTGGATTTAATGCCTGCTTCTTGAAGAATACTGCCCAATGCCTGCACAATGGCGTCTTCGTTAAAAGAAAGCGCTCCTTTCTCCCGGGATTGGAACTCTCTATTAGAAAAATATTCCGAACTTAAGGTTCCGTAATTGCTAAGGGTTTTTCCTTTACCTTTGGCAAGCTCCACCACTTTAATTGAGGCAGTGCCAATATCTACTCCTATACAATTTTTTGACAACGCCTTAAAAGGGTTCCAAATCATTTATTTTTTTTATCTTTGAATTACGAAATTGCCTCCCCCTCTATTTCCCCCTTCCCCTGAGGGGAAGGGGGAGAAAAAGAGGGGGTTGGGGAAAGATTATATAATGTTTCGTAATTCAAGGTTTTTATATATGTTAAAATGACCGAAGGATCTTGTTGTCTCACACCACCGTCATCCTGAGGCCGAAGGATCCCGTTGTTTAGAGTATTACCACGGGATTCTTCGTCTGCTGACTCAGAATGATGTGGAGGAAATGTCTCAAAATGACTTCTTGTTATATTTTAACTTTTTTTTATAAAAATTTCTATATTCTTTATGAAAAAAGTGTGGAAAAGTTTTTTAGACGTAATCTGGCCCTTGAGATGCATCAACTGCGGGCGATCGGGCAGTTATCTGTGCCCGGATTGCTTTTCTTTAATTGAAATTAATGTTTGCCAATACCAATTGCGCAGGGAGACAGGCCTTCTTGACGGCCTTTATTCTGCCGCTCCTTATAAAAACAGAATAGTTCAAAAAGCAATATCTCTTTGTAAATATTCTTGTGTCAAAGAATTGTCTTTAACATTATCTCTTCTTATTATATCTCATTTTCAAATAATTAACAAACAGGCAAGGGACTTTTCCGGCTTTATTTTATGCCCCGTTCCCCTTCACAAGGCAAGGCATAAGAAAAGGGGCTTTAACCAATCAGAGGAAATGGCTAAATATTTATCGCTCTATCTTAATGTTCCAATAAATAATTTTTTAATTAGGATAAAAAATACTCCGCCCCAGACAACACTTGGCAGGGAAGATAGGGAAATAAATGTCTCGGGCGCTTTTAATGTCAGCCCGGTTTTTAAGGAAAAAATAAGGGGCGCAAAAATTCTTTTAATTGACGATGTTTTTACTACCGGAGCTACTTTAGAAGAATGCGCCAAGGTTTTAAAAGAAAAAGGCGCCCGAGAGGTCTGGGGCGCTGTTGCCGCGCAAGGGTAATATTTTTTTACTTTTCAAAACCGCCGGTTACCCAATCAAATTCATTTTGCCAGTTTCTATTAGGACAGCTCCAGCCCGGA
The DNA here is from genome assembly GCA_964470785.1 of uncultured Candidatus Saccharibacteria bacterium. Lineage (GTDB taxonomy): Bacteria > Patescibacteriota > Minisyncoccia > Minisyncoccales > PEYH01 > CAYYED01. Next base: position 19,060 of record CAYYED010000024.1, read on the forward strand.
CTGTCTCGATGAGGACGAGCACTGGTTTCCATATTGCGAACTCCGAGAACAAAAAAAGCGCCGCGTGCGGCATCGCAACCATAACTTCCGGCAGAATAGCGATAATAATTATAGCCATAACATCCGGTTCCGGTGCCGCCGCTCGGGTCTGTGGGGGTTTGTATCAATCCTTCATTTGCTAAGGCGCCAATGAAAGGGTCATTACCGCACGGCCCCTGATCCCAACCGTCACAGCAAGCATCTGCTGAAATGCCGGGAAACCTGTCATATGTATGATAATACAATTGGAGAGTAAGAAAGATTTGCCTCATCTCTTGAAGCCGTCTGGCGTCTCTGGCCTTTCCCTCTCTATCTCCCCCTTCCCCTGAGGGGAAGGGGGAGAAAAAGAGGGGGTTGGGGAAGGTTAATTTAATTAAAAACTCTTCTACCGGGCGGTGCGGATGCCCCAAACTTCGAGCAAAGCGAAAAATTATCAAGTCGAGAAGCGGTGTTAACGTCCACAATTTCGAACTAAAACTATCGAAATTAAGAAAGCTATGCTTTCGTTACTTTGTTTCTTGCTGAGCGATATTTTCTGATTTTGTATTTGCCAATGGTTTGTCTTCATACCTTTAAATTATTTGCGTTGTTTTTTTATAAAGCAAAGGAAGTGAATCCTGCCTCATCCTAAATTTTGTCCCATGATTATGGCCGGTGCGGGCGTCAAAATCCACTAAAATTTTAGCTTCCTCAATCGCTTTCAGAAATCCTTCAAAATTAAATTTCTGCAACATCATTATTTTTGAATATTTATAAAATTCTTTATTTCCTTCTTTTTTAACTTCGGCCTGAACGTAAAAACAGTTTAGTAATTTTGTGCCAGCTTTGTGCTCTAAATCGTCAAAGCCCCAATATGGCTGAGGGTTTAATTCTCCTAGGCCAACTCTTTTCTTAACTGTTTTTAGCCATTGAGCGTGTCTTATATCAACTGATTTGGAATCAAAAGAAATTAAAATCTTTTTTGCTTTTCTATCTACCACTACCATAAAACCTCTATCGCTTCTTGATAGGCCATGAATTGTTTGGCGGAAACTCATTTCACCTTTGGGATATCTTTTTCCATCCTCTTGGTGAGCCCAGCCGTATAAAGGAAGTAAAACCTGAGGCACAAATCGGATAGCTCGTGGCGATGGCTCTGTATGAAAAAGCGTTGTTAGCGAGCTTGAATTTAATCGTTGAGCTTTTAGTTCCCACTCGGCTGCGTTTGGGATTGGCAGATTATTTTCTTCAATTCCAAGTAAATCCTCTAAGGTATTGCCGATACCGCCATGATTTCCTTTTCTCACATTAGGAATCCAGCCCATCTCTGATATTTTCTTTAACTTTTCAATAAGGCCTGGCTTTGTAAAAAATTTTGGTTTAGCCATATTATAATAATTTGCTTTGAGCAGTATAATTTTTTATCCTCTCTTCGGCTTTTTGACAATATTCCGGAGAAATATCAATACCAATGTATTTTCTTTTAAAATTAATAGCCGATATTGCAGTAGTCCCCGAACCAATAAATGGATCAAGAATTATTTTACTGGTCGTTGATGACACAATTCTATCAATTAATTTTACAGGAAAAGGAGCCGGATGGTCATTTTTCATTTCTTGAGGTATCTCCCAAATATCACCATAAGAATTTGCTTTCGGAGCAAGCTTGAATTTTGGCTTGGCGATTAAATAAATTACTTCGTAAGTTGGCAAAAAGTATCCGGCGTTAAAATTTAACCCTCCGGCGCGTTTCCAAATAATAATTTGGCGAACCGGAAAATCCTTAACAATATCTTGTCGGTCTTGCAATAAGCCTCCTTGGACTCTCCATTTATGATTGTAAAAAATAGCCCCATCCTCAGGTATTACTCGCATCATTTCATTTAAACAATCTCTTTGCCACTTAACATATTCTTCATGTAGCATATTATCGTCATAGTGAGAATATCCTTTTTGCAAAGCAGCGTTCGCCCATTTACCACCACGCCCGTCTTTCATTCCGTTTCCAGTAGAATTTTTAAGATTATATGGTGGCGAAGTGATAATTAAATCAACAGATCTGTCAGGTATCTGCTTCATTATCTTGAGCACATCCCCGCAAATTATCTTATTTAAAAAGTATTTTGGGTATTTCATAAGAGTTACTTTACCCTTTTATTATACCAAAAAATAAGGTTTATTTCTTGGTTCGAACTTGGACATCTGGTATTATGGTTTTAAATCTTTTATTAAATTCTCTTTCTTTTTTCTTGACCACTTTTTAACTTGTAATTCTCTACGATGAACCTCTAAATAATTATCATAAATTTCGGTATAAATAATTTTGGCCTCGCCATGCTGTTTTATCCATTTAGCACCATAACCTTTGTTGTGTCTTTCTATTCGTTTATCAGTATTTTCACTCATTCCAATATATAAGCTTTTGTCTTTACATCTGGCGATATAAAAATACCATTTTCCCATTTTTATTTTTGAGCCCTTCGACTCGCTATGCTCGCTCAGGGTTCTCGACTTTTTAAATTAATTGATATTTTGGGTCAAAGACTTCGAGTGCAGATAATTTTGAGCAAAGCGAAAAATTATCAAGTCGAGAAGCGGAGAGGGTGGGATTCGAACCCACGAGGGATTTCTCCCAACACATTAGCAGTGTGTCGCTTTGGACCGCTCAGCCACCTCTCCTTATTCTTATTTTAACCTAAAAATTGAAATTATCAAGGTTTTATGCTAAATTAAATTAAAAGTCCCCGTAGTTCAATGGATAGAACACGAACTTGCGGAGTTTGAAATAGAGGTTCGAATCCTCTCGGGGACACATGGAACTCCGCAGTCCTATCAGTCAAATCCCCCGCATTGGTCCTGCTTATGTAAAAAGATTAAATAAAATAGGGATTGCCGCGGCGCAAGACCTTGTTTTTTATTTTCCCAACCGGTACGAGGATTTTTCTAAAATAAAAAAAATCTCCCAATTAAAAATAAATGAAATCACCTGTATTAAAGGAGAAATTCAATATATAGAAAATCAAGTTACTTATAGAAAAAGAACTTCTCTGACTCAAGCAATTATAAAAGACAACACCGGCACTCTTCAGGCAACCTGGTTTAATCAGCCATATTTAGCAGAAACCCTCCAGTCCGGAGACAAGGTTTGCCTTGCCGGAAGATTGGTCTTAGGAAAAAACGGATTACATCTCGCCAACCCGATTTATGAAAAAATCACTTCCTCAAAAAATCAGGCGGGGGGGCTTATTCACACCGGAAGAATTGTCCCGGTTTATCCGGAAACCAGGGGCGTAAGCTCGCGCTGGCTAAGATATATTATTCACCCGCTTCTCAAACAGCTCTCAACCAAAATTATTGAAACCCTGCCTCAAGAAATCATTCAGAAACACCGGCTTCTGCCTATCCAGAAAGCAATTTGGGAAATTCACTTTCCCTCTTCTTCGGCGCTGCTAAAAAATGCCAGAACCCGGTTTTCTTTTGAAGAGCTCTTTTTACTGGAACTTTTTGTTTTAAGCAAAAAACTGGAATTTTCCCGGCAAAAAGCGATTGGCTTGCCGACACAAATAGAAACTATCCAAAATTTTGTTAAAAAACTTCCTTTCAATCTTACCGATGCCCAGAGAAAAACATCTTGGCAAATTCTCAAGGACACGGAAAAAAATAGTCCGATGGCAAGATTATTGCAAGGCGATGTCGGTTCCGGAAAAACGGTTGTTGCCGCCATTGCCGCCCTGAATGCCGCCAAAGCGGAAACGCAAACCGCTTTTATGGCTCCTACGGAAATTCTTTCCAAACAGCACTTTGAAACATTGGCGCAGCTTTTGGCTGATTTCAAAATCAATATCGGGCTTTTAACTTCTAAAACTGATAAGTTTGTTTCCAAAAAATTAAAAAGGCAGGCAATTGAAATTTCCCGAAAAAAACTTTTAGAAAAAGTGCTTTCCGGAGATATTGATATTTTGGTAGGCACCCATTCTTTAATTCAGGAAAAGGTCAAGTTTTGCAACTTAGGATTAGTAATCGTAGATGAACAACACCGGTTCGGGGTGAATCAAAGGGCCCAATTGTGCCAAAAAGTAACCTTTCAAAAAAAACAAGCAGGAGTGCCGCATTTGCTTTCTATGACCGCTACTCCTATCCCCCGCACCTTGGCGCTTACCATTTATGGCGACCTGGATTTATCTTTGATAGACGAGATGCCCAAGGGTAAAAGAAAAGTGAAAACAATTCTTGTTTCCGCCAAAGAACGCCCCAAGGCATACCGTCTTGCAGAAAAAGAAATTAAAAAAGGAAGGCAGTGTTTTGTTATTTGTCCCAGAATAGAGCCAGCCGATAACCTGAAACCAACAATGAATGACGAAGGACAAAAGACACGCAAGAATAATAGCTGGTCAGAAGTGAAAGCGGTTAAAGAAGAATATGAAAAACTAACAAAAGAAATTTTTCCTCAATTCAAAGTCGCTATGCTCCATGGAAAAATGCCTGTAACCGAAAAAACAAAAATAATGAAGGATTTCAAAAATCAAAAATTTGCTCTTTTAGTTTCTACTTCAGTAATTGAAGTAGGCATAGACATTCCTAATGCCACAATAATGCTCATTGAGGACGCAGAAAGGTTCGGCTTGGCTCAGCTCCACCAATTCCGGGGAAGAATCGGCAGAAGAGGCGACCGTTCTTATTGCCTGCTTTTTCACAATTCCGGCTCTAAAAAATCCTATGCCCGGCTCAAGTCCTTAACTACCATAGAAAACGGATTAGAGCTTGCCGAAAGGGACTTAAAATTAAGGGGACCCGGGCAGTTTTTGGGCTCTAAACAATGGGGCATTCCTGATTTGGCAATGAATGCTTTAGACAATTTTGCTTTAGTGGAAGAAACCAGAGAAACGGCAAAAGAAATTTTAAGCAAAGACCCAAAACTAAAAACCTTTCCTCATCTAAAGGAAAGATTAAGCCGATTTAAAGAGAATATACACCTGGAATAACTATATAACTATGACTGATTAATATTTTTCGGATAACTACTCAATTTTAAATTTCTAATTTTCTTCCGTAAACGCAAAGCGTCCTTGGCCGACCGCTGTCAGCGGACTAAGCAAAACTACAGCTCAAAACTCAAAATAACAAAAGCTCTTTTGTTCCCCCGTTCCCCTTCCCCCGTTCCCCGTTCCCCGTTTTCACGGGGACAAGCTTCACGGGGACAAGCATTCCCGCTCTCTTCTGTCATTCCCTTTTTTCTTTTGTCATTCCCGCGAAGGCGGGAATCTATCATTACCCCTACTCTGGATCCCCGCCTGCGCGGGGATGACATGGACACGCATGGGGATGACAAGGGGAAATTATCTACGGGGATGACATGGACACGCATGGGGATGACAAGGAGAAATTATCTGATGACATGGACACGCGTGGGGATGACACTACTGTGTCAATTTCCAATTTTTAAACTTAAGGTTTTGGGTTATCGTTTCTGGTTTAGAAATCTAATCATTAGAAATTATTTGCCTGCCCGCAATGCAAGCATAGCGTTGCAGGCAGGGAAATTAGAAATTAAGAATTAAAAATTTTTCTTGGGTTGGGGTTTATCGGTGCTTGGGCGTAACCCAAAAGCCCATATATCTTGCTAAAAGCCATCTGGTTTGAGCATCAATCGCCGGCAAAGAAGTGAAGAAAAACATTGTCAGCGGCAAAAATAACCATTGGAAACAGGAAAGAAAAACGCTAATATCTCTTTTCTTTTTGCCCGGCTTGGGAGGAAGCAAATAAAAAGTATAATACATTGAAGTAAAGAGCCCTATCATGGCAAAGGTAAGCGCTCTTCCGACCATTCTGGGAAGATTATAAGAAAACATGGTCTGGCTAAATTCATCCCCGCCTAATGCTACGGGAAGCCAGCCCATAAACAAAAGCAATATTGAAGCGCACGCCCAGCTCCAATGGCCTTCTATTAATTCAAAGCTCAAAGAAAATTTTCTATATAGAGAAATTTTTTTATTTTTCAAAAACCCAAAAAGAAAATAGGCGATATCGCCTGCCCCGTATGCCCACCTTCTTTGCTGTTTGTAAATATTAATAATGGTTCTTAAGAGAGTTTTGTCCGCATTGGCATCCATGGAAATCGGGCAATAAAGCGGCTCTACCCGATAGTCGCCGTCATAATAAAGAAAACACTGCCAGAAAATACGGGAATCATCAGAAACAACATCTGTCTGTTTAAATCCCACATCCACCAGCGCTTTAAAAGGCATGGAGTGTGAAGAAAAAGTAATCAGTTTTTCCGGCCTTTCCTGGTTAATTATATGCCAGAAAGAACTGGAAAAAGAAAACAAACGGGAAATTGCCGGAGCCTGCCAAATATTATTTAGAAATAGGGCAATCGGCTGATAGCTGGTTCTTAATGGTTTAGAAACGGTTAAATATTTATAGGTCAAACGGCTAAAATAATACGAAGGGACAGAAGTGTCTATATCAAAAGGAGAAAAAATTACCTTTTCATAGGCAATTCCTTCTCGGTCTAGAATTTCTTTTCCTCTTTTGGCTGCCCATGTTTCATTAGAGGATTTAGCGGCAATTTCCCCGGGTAAGTCAGCGGGATGGGCAGTAATAACAAATTTAAAAAATTTATTTTTAAATTCCTGCCCTATCTTTTGGGCAATAGGAATAATCTCTTCTCCTGCCCTTTCCTCTTGAGAAAGAATTACTATTATTTTTTTCTTAGGATAATCCGAACTTGCCAAGGAAGCAATTGTTTCTCTTACTATTTCATAGGGCTCCTTATACATTGGCAAAACCACTAATTGATAAATATCCTTCCATCCCCTGATATTAAGTCCTATGGGGAATTCTCTAAGTCCTTCTAATTTTTTTAGCCAATTAATTTTATTGTTTTCCTGCATTCGTTTATAACCGGCTCTCATGTGAAAAGAAAAATATATTGATTTAAAAAGCCAGTATAAAACAAAAGTAATAATAAAAACAGCCACATAGTTCGGCCGGTAATACGAAAGTACAAAAGCGCCCGCCAACGTTGCCCAAGTTAATACCCCCGGAAGCATCTCAAAAGAGCGGTACAAATACCGCTCTTTTCTGTTTTTTAAATCAGATGCCCTGGAAATTCTTAAATAATATTTAGACATAAAAATCGCGCCCCCAAGGGGGATCGAACCCCTGTTTCCACCTTGAAAGGGTAATGTCCTAACCACTAGACGATGGGGGCAAATACCCCATCCCCCTCCTTCCTCCCCCTTCCCTTGGGGAAGGGGGAGGATAAAGGTGGGGGAAGGGGCAATGATCGCTGTTTAACTCTTATACTATATCAAACATTGTAAAAATTCAATAGCCCTGATATTCTTAAAGATTAAATCGTTGAATAATTTTGCATCGGTTTAGCATACAGTTTTGCGTCAGTTTCGCGCTAATGGAAAAGATACACTAAACTGACGCGAAACGAAACGCGAAACGGACGCTAAAAACAATCGTTCAACATTCTAAATATAATGAAAATATTAGCAATTGAAACATCTTGTGATGATACCTGTATTGCTCTGGCAGAAACCTCTGCCAAAGGTTTTCGCTTGCTTTCAAATATAATCTCATCACAAACAAAAATTCACCGCAAATGGGGCGGAGTTTATCCTGCCTTGGCGCGCAGAGAACATCAAAAAAATCTTACTCCACTATTAGCAAAAGCACTGCAAAAAGCAAATCTTTTAAGTCCTGCGGATAAAAAGAAAAAAATTAAAACAACAAAGAAAGCTTTAGTGATGAAAGATATTTTAGAAAGAGAGAAAGACCTTTATAAACCATTAAAAAAATTTTTAGAAAAAGAGCAAAAACCGAAAATTGACCTGATTGCCGTAACGCATGGTCCGGGTCTGGACCCCTGCCTTTGGACCGGCGTGAACTTTGCCAAAGCCCTTGCTCATTTTTGGAACTTGCCTATTATTGGAATCAATCATATTGAAGGACACATAATCGCAAATTTGCTCCCGCAAATTTGCTCAAAATCAAAAATCCTTAGGCCGATCTCTGAAGCGATCAGCGGGCTAGGCAAAAATCGAAAGCATGCCCCGTACAAGATCGAAGGTTCTGTTACGGGGTCAAAAATAATAAATTTCCCGGCGGTTTGCTTGGTGGTTAGCGGTGGACATACGCAACTTATTTTAATCGAAAGAATGGGAAAATATAAAATACTTGGAGAAACAAGGGACGATGCGGCCGGAGAGGCCTTTGATAAAATTGCCAGGATTCTGGGGCTTCCTTATCCCGGAGGACCCTCTATTGCCGCCGTCACGGCTAAATTCTCTGATAAATTATTCTTCGAGCGGAAGGAAAAAAAATATCTAAAAAACAGTTCTCGACGAGTTCAAATTATAAAAGTGTGTTTACCGCGGCCGATGATGTATACCAAGGATTATGATTTTAGTTTTTCCGGATTAAAAACCGCTGTCTTGTATGATTATAAAAAAAGAACTAAAAAACAAAGGGAATCGCAAAATTATGTCGGGGCAATGGCAAGCGAAGCACAACAAGCGATTGTTGATGTTCTGGTTAAAAAAACAATTAAAGCGGCTAAGGACCACCGAATAAAATCAATACTTTTAGGAGGAGGCGTGGCGGCTAACAAACTTCTTAAAAAATCGCTTCAAGAAAAAGTTTCCCAAGAAAAACAAAGTTTTCAACTTCATTTTTGCAAACCAATATATTATACTGATAATGCGGCAATGATTGCGGCCGCGGCTTTTTTTCATTGGAGCAGAATGAGCAATGGAGAAAAAGAAAAAGCAATGAACTGGAAACAAATAAAAGCAGAACCAAATTTGCGGATATAAAATCAATCCTCAAATCCTAATTTTAAAATGACACAACGGTGTCATCCCCATGCGTGTCCATGTCATCCCCGCGCAGGCGGGGATCCAAACAATGGATTCCCGCCTTCGCGGGAATGACAGAAGAGAGCGGGAATGACAGATGGATTCCCGCCGGAGATTTATGGATTCCCGTTGCCGCCTTCGCGGGGACAGGCTCCGCGGGAATGATGCTGTTGTATTATTTAGGGTTTCGAATTTATAAAATGCTCAACTACTCCCTCTTCATCATCCTCGGTCTCCTGCCAAGCTTTATCTGGCTTCTCTTTTATTTGCAAAAAGACCGCCATCCCGAGCCCAAGGAAATGATTATAAGGATATTCATCTATGGGATGGCTGTTACTATTCCGGCTGCGCTTATGGAGTGGGGCTTTTTAGAATTCTTAAAAACCCTTGCTATTCCCCCGACCTGGCTGATAATAATATATTTTCTTCTTGGCGTTGCTTTGGTAGAAGAAGTAATCAAATATCTAGTAGTAAAGTTTTCTGCCCTGAAAAGCCACCATTTTGACGAACCTGTTGATGCCATGATTTATATGATTATTGCCGGCTTGGGGTTTGCCGCAGTAGAAAATATTTTAATTCTTTTTCCCCTAAACGAGCCGGGACTCCTGCAAAAAACCACGTTAACGCTTTTTGGAAGATTTATTGGAGCCACATTTTTGCACGCGCTTTGTTCGGCAAACATCGGCTTCTTTTTAGCGCTCTCTTTATCTAAAATGCGCTGCGGCAAACTGCTCTTGTTTTTCGGGCTCTTCTCTTCTACCGTCTTGCACGGTATCTATAATATTGCTATAACAATGAAAGGAAATACTGGCACAAAAATATTATTCTTTTTATTGTTAGGTCTTTTCTTGATCGTTTTGGCAGAATTTAGTAAAATTAAAAAACTGAAAAGCATCATCCATTTTAAAAGACCTCTCCCCCGCCTTTCCTCTCCCTTGTAGGCCCTCCCCCTTGTATAATTAATTTTTAATTTATGTCTATTTTTAAAAAGAAAAAAGAAATTTCCCAAACAAAGGACTGGTTCTCTCTGGATAACGAAGGCGAGCTAACCATTGATGCTTATGAAACAGACAAGGACTTTGTTATCCAATCCACCATTGCAGGAGTGAGCGCCAAAGATATTGAAATTTCTGTGGAAGAAGATATGCTTATTATCAAAGGAACAAGAGAAAAGCCCAAAGAAACCGAGGAAGAAAAAAATTATTTTCAGCAAGAATGTTTTTGGGGCGCATTTTCCAAAAAAATAATCCTGCCGGAAAAAATAAATATTTCTCAAACTAAAGCAGTGGTCAAAAACGGAATTTTAACCTTGCACATTCCTAAAACGAAAAAATCCATTGCCCAAAAAGTAACCATTAAAGATAAGTAAAAAATGAGCTGGCAAGGATGGTTTTTATTTTTGCTAATTTGTGCTTCCTTTTTCGTCCACTTTTTCGACCTATCCTGGCCCGCACAAGTAGTTTTTGACGAATATTATTTTGGAAAATTTGCTTCTGCTTATCTCACCAAAACTCCTTATTTTGACATCCATCCTCCAACGGGAAAATTAATGCTTGGAGCTGCGACCTGGCTTTTCCAAATAAACCCTGTTTGCAAATTTGAAGCAGTCGGACATCCTTGCGACCCGCATATCTTTTTGGCCTTAAGGTTTTTTCCTGCTTTGTTTGGCTCCCTTTTGGTAATCGTATTTTATGCTTTTATTAAAGAATTAACCAAATCAAAGAATATAGCGCTTATTGGCGCTTTTTTATTGGTTTTTGAAAATGCTATTCTTTCGCAGGCAAGGCATATTTTTATTGACATCTTTTTGCTCTTTTTTGGAGTCCTTTCCTTGTGGCTATTTTTAAAAGCTCTAAAAATAAAAGAGAATAAAAAACAATGGTTCTTTTTTGCGCTTTCTGCTATTGCCTTGGGCCTTTGTTTTTCCGTAAAATGGACCGGCTTGGGCTTTGCCGGAATAATTTTTTTCTTAGGGATCTTAAATGTGGCGGAAAGCAAAATTAGTCCTGCCAAATTATTTAAAATCGGGGCAATAACAGCAAGTATTGTTTGCGCTATTTACCTGCTCAGTTTCTGGATTCATTTTCAATTGATCCCTGCCGGCGGAGATGTGGACCTATATTTAGGCGAAAATTTTCAAGGTCTCAATTTTATAGAAAAAATAATAAAAATAAATAGCATAATGCTTCTATCCAATGAAAATATTCCTGCCGGCCATCCATCAGAAAGTCGCTTTTATGCTTGGCCCTTTATGCATAAAATTATCAATTATGGAAGTTATGGAAGTCATGGAGAACCAGAATTTAAGCAAATTTCCTTAACCGGAAATTCGGTAATTTGGTATCTTTCTACTTTTAGTATATTGCTCTTAATGATTGGATTATTCTCTAAGCAAGCCAGAAAAGAATTTTTTATTTCTCCATTTTTAACATTTTTTATTACCACTTCTTATTTTCTTAACCTTTTGCCTTTTGTTCTTATTGCCCGCTCTACTTTTCTTTATCATTATTTTCCTTCTTATTTATTCGCTATAATTGCCCTTGCTTTTCTGTTAAACTGGATACGGAAACGCAACAAAACGGCTTTTATTATAATGCTTATTATTATTCTCGCCGGCTTTGTGGCGATGCTTCCCACAACCTACGGCTTCCCTGCTTATTTTTAGTATAGTCAATACGAAAATATGATTAAAAAAATTTATACAAGCGACCCTTGGAAGAACGGAAAATTTGTAGACCTTTGGTCTATAGGACATTTTATTTTAGGTATGCTTTTGGCCTATGCTATTCCTTTTCTGGAAATTCGTTTTTCTTGGGCTTTTTTCACTGCTCTTCTTATAATGTTTTTATGGGAACTGTTTGAGGTCTTTGCCAAAATTAAAGAAACTATGACTAACCGGATTATAGATATTTTACTGGGATTATTGGGATTCTTATTAATTATTCCTTTATTTAGCCATGTGGGCCAAAATACATTAATTGTTATCTTTGTTTTTCTTTTGGGATCAAGCGGAATTTTGTTAATTTTTGGAAACAGAGCACATAGGGCAAGAAAAAAACTAATTTATTATGGCTAATCTATTAAAAAAATCTAACTGTTTTAAAAAATATTTTGGCAAAAAAGAAATCAATTTTTTGGTTTTTACAGCGCTTTGTTTTTTTCTGTTCTTGAATTTTTTGAAAGTATTTGTTTTTGCGGTTTATATGAACAGCGTTAATGTTTATATTTTTTGGTCTACTCTTATTAAGGTGTTTGCTCTTTTTATTTTAATAACTGCGGTTTATTTGTTTTTTATAAAATTCCGCAAGCCGTATCTGTTTATATCCTTTTATTTGATCCAATTAACTTATATTTTTATTAATCTAAGCTATTATTTTTATTTCAGGCTCTATTTAAATTTTTGGTTTATGTTTTCTTCTGCAGGAGAAGGGATGGAAACCGCTCTTCGCGGGGGCGTGCCATGGGACCCAAGGGTTTTAATCGTATTAATTGACCTTCCTTTTTTTGTTCTTGTTCTCTGTTTTTATAAAAGATTATCGGCATTTAGCAGAAAAATTTATTCTTTAAGAAAAAAACTTTTCATACTATGGCTGGTTTTGTGGACAGTCGTGATTGGATTTTATTATATTGAATCCAGATGGATATTTGCGCCCTTTGAATGGCGCTACAGAGACAGCGCCAAGGATAATATTTTTATTGTTTCTAAAATGGGAACTCTTTTTAATAATTTTTTAGGCGTAATTGACTATTATAAAGAAATAAAGGCCATGGAAAATATTGACTATGGAGAATTTTTTAAAAAAGCAAAAACGAACGAACAAATAAATAATATTATTTTTATACAATTAGAAACCGTTGGTTCTAATATAATCAGACATAAATATAAAGGAGAATATATAATGCCCTTTCTGGCGAAAATGTCTAAAGAAAATATTTACTATCCCTATGTTTACGCTTTTCACGGCAGGGGCGGGACCTCTGACAGCGAGTTTGCGATTTTAAACAATACGCCCAGCTCTAATATCTTCCCTTCAGGCCAGTTAAAAAATTATCATTACTCTAATTCTATTATTAGACAATTAACAAAAAATAATTATGAAGCATTCGCTTTTCATGGAAACAAGGGGAATTTTTTTGGCAGAGATGTTGCTTTCCCTAAATATGGATTTAATAAATTATATGATATTCATAAAATGAATTTAAAAGAGCAAGGATGGGGCGCGGCCGATGAAAAAGTGTTTGATTTTGTAATCAAAAAATTAGAAAACCAGAATGAACCATTTTTCTATCATATTATTACTATGTCCAGTCATGAACCGTTTATTTTTATTCCCCAATATTATCAAAATGCTTTTTTCAATGATATAGAGGATAGTTTAACAAAAAACTTTTTTCTGTCTATGAATTATGTAGATGTTATGCTTCAAAATTTTATTAAACACATTCAAAACGATTTTCCAAACACTTATATTTTTATCTACGGAGACCATCCTCCTTCCCAAAGAGTAAAAAGCGATCTTTTTAATTGTTCTACCCTGATAATAGATAATAATTATATGGAATTTGTTCCGCTAATTATTGTAAGCCCTCAAAAAGAACAACACAAAGAAACAAATAAAGCAGCTTCTTTCTTGGATATCGGCATCACTGCCCTTGATTCTTCGGGTATTCCCTTTGAGATAAAAAGCAGGGGGGAATTACTTTTAGGCGCCAACCTCCAAAAATGCATTCCTGTCGGAGCAGATTGTTACCAGAGAGATTATTTATTTCAAAAAGCACAATCAATAAAAAAACAATAATTTTTAATTAAAAAACCCGTATAATAACGGGTTTTTGCTTATTTGTGCCGAGGGTGGAATTTGCACGCTTGGATGACCGGGTAATCTCATATTTGATGCCGCGGGAGAGATTTGAACTCTCATGGGTCGCCCCACTGGATCCTAAATCCAGCGCGTCTGCCAATTCCGCCACCGCGGCAAAAAAACATATATAAAAACAAAATTAGTGCAAATCAATCTTGCCGAATAAAAACCATCTGCCAACACCGGCATAGAAGCAACAATCCCCACGCCTAAGGCAATGAGGATTGTTGTATTGTTAAAGCAAGTCCGTTATAACGTCTACCGCTGATCAGATTATTACGGTTTAACCAAATGCTCTACTAGTGCTATTAATCCTCTGGACAACATGGCAATAGCTACGCCAATCAAGCCAAACATTACCCATTGCCTTGCCTTAGTCACGCTTTCCGGATTGCCTCCGGCAGTCACAAAAAGATAGCCGGCAAGGATAAAACAAACTGCGGCAATTAATAAGAAAAATCCCCAAACATAACCGGCAATTGTGATTGGAATTGCCAACGCTTGCTCGCCTGTGTATTCGGGTGGCGCTGCTGGTGTCACCGCAGGCCAGCTCTGTGCAGCTACAAACGATAGCGGCACTAAGCTAATAATTGCCAATAGGCCAATAACTCCAATTATTTTTTTATTCATTGTAATAAGAATTTAATTTTTTATTTCCGCGTTTTAACGGAACCGACCTTTTGTATTTTTCTGATTACTTCATTATAAATAATTCTTTATAATAAGCAAGCAAGATTTCCACATCCCTTGAATTCTGCGCTTTATGATAATTTCTACGGCTCAACAAGATGCACTATCAATGTTACCAATCCCCTTGACATAATGCCTATTGCAGCGCCAATAAGAGAATACATAAGCCATCTTCTCCCCCTGCTAATTCTCTCCGGATCTCCGGCAGAAGTAACCAACACATAGCCGGAAAAAATTATCCCTAAGGCAGAGAGAAATATTAAAAATCCAAAAGCCCAGCTTGCTATAGCAGGAATTAACTCCTCCGGAGGAATCGGATCGCCGGCGGCATCGGTCAGCACCTCTCTGACAAATACCGCAATCCCCCGGGCAACGGTTATAATAGTTACTCCTATAAGCGCATAAACAGCAATTCTTCTTCCGGTCGTCGCTTTTTCCGGATCACCTCCGGAAAAAACAAAAGAATATCCGGCTACAATCAGCATAAGCGCGCCAATCACTAAAGAAAACGGCCAGAGCCAGCTTAAAACCCTTTCCAGCATTTCATCAAAATCCCCTCCATTGATTATCGGGTTGGTAAAACGAATAGAAATAGGCGAGGGTGTGGCAAGAATAAAGCTATTAGCCAAGAATATTCCCAACACTATAAGACCGAGTAAAAATAGAAAATAATGTTTTTTCATAGGCACTTTGTATTTTGTGTCTTTTTTAGGAAAGGGTCAAGTCCGGGGCTATCTCATAAGATATACATTGTCCTTATTTTCAAAAATTCTTCCATCAGAAAGATGTGTTTTTGTGTAATAAAGATATGTGCCGTTAGCTAATTGCTCTCCCTGATTATTTTTTCCATCCCAGGTGATGCTGTCTTGGCCGGTAACAGTTCCGTTGTAGACCAAATTTTTAGCCAAATTGTAGATTTTAAGCTCTATTTTATTTACTCCTGTTTGTCCTGAAACACATTTTGCCCAGCCGCAGCCGTCTGCACCACAGAAAAAACCTGAACAGCCAAAGTTGCAATACCAAGAGCTGCGAGGTTTAAAAGTGGTAGAAGCAGAGAAAGATTGAGGAGAAGGAACCATTTTTATTCTTACCTCCTTTGTTTTAACATAATCATCATTTGCGCCCTGACAAAGTCCTTCCAAAACTATTGTTCCTTCAGGACAAACAACTTCTCCATCGTCTCCCCGGCCCCAGCCAATATGCTTTCCTTCACAGGAGGCATTACCGCTTTTATTTTTGTCGCATATCCAGCCATTGGTCGGGTTGCAAGGAAGCCAGGTCTCAACAATAGGCACAGATTTTTTTGTAAAAACCGCGGTTACTGATTTATCAGAATTCATATTAACGCTGCAACTTGAGGCCGTGCCTGAACACCCGCCTTCCCATCTTGTAAAATTAGATTGGGAATCTGGTGCAGCCATTAAAGTAACCGAGGTGCTTTTATCAAAAGATGCTCGGCATTGACTTCCACAGTC
Source organism: uncultured Candidatus Saccharibacteria bacterium (assembly GCA_964470785.1). Classification (GTDB taxonomy): domain Bacteria; phylum Patescibacteriota; class Minisyncoccia; order Minisyncoccales; family PEYH01; genus CAYYED01. The sequence goes on from CAYYED010000024.1 coordinate 34,975, forward strand.
AATGGATGAAGGAATGCTTATAACCGAGCCCGAACCGTCGCCTGATCTTGAGACAGAAAGGGTATATTGCGTGATAGGCGCGGCTGGTTCTTGATAAGAAAACGATAATTTGGCATCAACCGTTCTTTCATAATAATCAATTCTAAATTTGTTTGCTCCTGCTGTTAAGTTTGCCGTAAAAATGTCTTCTTTATAAGAACGGTTAACCCATTTATCAAGATAAAGAATGTCGTTTATCCACACCCTTACTCCGTCGTCAGAACCCACCGTAAAAGTATAAATTCCTGATTTGGGTAAATTAATGGTGCGGCTGGAAGTTAAAAAAATATTATCCTTTTTTTCCATGGCCACTATTCCCTTCTTCCAATTATTGTCAAATTTAATAAATCCCTCATTTCGCCATTGACCCAAACAACTACCCGGTTTTTTTCCTATTGGCTGATAATCGTACCATACTCGCTGCCACATATTGTCCGGGTAAGTTAGTTCCGGACATGTTTTAGTCAAAATCTCAATTGTTACCGGGCTTCCCTCGGCCGAATTTCCTTTTTCATCAACACATCTTGCCAGAACATTATAATTACCTGTTTGATTAAAAGAATAATCAATCCATGCTTTGCAATCATGGCAAGAAGGCGGATCTATATGCATATAATCAACTGTTGAATTATTAATTTTTAAAATACAAGAAACTATTTTATTGTCAGAAGAAACATTGGCATAAAATGTTTTCGTCTCATTAACTTCAGCTGAAAGGGGCTGGATTGTACTTACAGAAATTTCTTCCGTATGCGGGGGCGCTGTTCCAGACTTAATTTCAACCTCAACTTCTTTGCCTTTTTGCATGTTTCCGGCTTTATCCCAGCATTTTACATATATTGTATAGACCCCTTCGTCCATAAATTTTGCCTCTACGCTTGCTCCGCAACTTTTACAGGGTATTGAAGAAAGTGACATGGGTAAGATAGAACCTTCTTTAATTTCCAAACTACATCCACTAACATCTGTGTCGTCTGAAACGCTGACCCAGGCATTAAAAGTTAAACCCACGCTTGTATAATTAAAAGAACCAATTACGGGAGGAGAGTTATCAATAATAGCGGGAAGGCAATTATAATTGGAATCGTATTCTCCAAGATTTGGATTGGAATCGTCACAATCCGGCTCTTCTTTACAATGGACAGGACAGCTGTCTGGTTTTGGCCCAATACCCCACCAGCAATATCCATCACCGTCTTCGTCAACACAATTAACTTTTAAATCCGGCATATAGGAAATAGTTATTGGAGTGCCTATTGGGTAAATTTGTGGTTCTGCTTTTTGTCCTATTGGGGGAAGGTTAAATAAAAAATCGAATTCAGTAGAAAATATTTTTAAATATCCTTGCTCGCCCCAATTTTCCCCCCAGCTATTTTTAAAAATCCAAATATTTCTATTTTCTCCCGGATCAGGATAAGTATCATATCCAGTTAGTACCATGCCATGGCCACCGTATGTAAGCGCCTGTCCTTGTGCGCCTGATATCCACATTAATCCTCCCACAGCTAATGGACCTTTTTCTATTAAAGCTAATTTTACTTCAGACTCATCTATTTCTATCGCCTTTTCTTGAATGGCGCTTTTAATAATAAGATTTTGCCAATTGGTGCATTTTTCTTCACAAGGAATATATTTAAACGAACCTGACCTATAAGGAAAACAGTTTTCGGTTGTAACTCCGCCCTGAGTATAGTGATCTATAGGGCTCGTTAAATCGCTGCTCCCGGCACATCCTCCGCTTGACCAGCAAGATATCGGGTCTTGTTCAGAAAGATTTAAGTTTAATTTTTGATTAAAATAAAGATTGGTTGTTGCTTCAATCGCTCCCACAATGGCAAAGGCCCAACAAGAGCCGCATCGTCCTTGGTTTTTTACCTCGGTCAACCAGTTCTTTCCATGCCTGTTTCTCCAATCAAAAGAACCGGGAAGATCGGATACGGCAGAAGACGGTCGGACTGATTTTTGGGAAGCGCTGATTTCATAAATTCCTTCTTTATAGTACTCAAATCCCTGAAGATTGGGCAGTTTCTCGTCTTCTTCCATTCCTAAAAGCATTTTTTTTTGGGCATAGGTGTATTCTGAAACGACAGTATTGCCCGCTGTCCAGCGCAAGCCCTTCTGTTTGTTATAGGTGTTCATTCTTTGAGCAATTGCGCTTGTTTGCTGTTTTTGCAGCGATGCCTTATAATTAACTATGCTTTGCGCCTGAACATCGTTTTTTAAGGACTCAGAATCTTCAAGTATAAAAAGTTGATCCACCTTAACGGTGGCTCCTTCCATTTCTGCATCAACTGACTTCGGCATAATTCCATTTAAAACACAGGTTTCAAAGCAAATATTATCAAAATTAGTAGTTCCTTGATCAAAAGGCCCTTGGGCTTCATAAACGAGATATTTATTATCCTGGGCATCGGTTAAAATAATGCGGGCAAAGCCGGAAAGAGTGGTAATGGTGACCCTTCCCTTAACTGACATTGCATAAATAGGACTTGTTTGAAAGGTAAAAAGGTTTCCATCATTATTTAAGCTGGCATTAATATTAATAATTTGTAAAGCATCATTATCAACTGCCGGAGGAGTAAAAAGAGGAGCGGGCAGAGAAATGGGACCGGGAGAAACGACAACAGCTGGTTTAGAAACCGTTAAGTCCGGGGCGAAAAAGCTGACCATTGCTTTGATTATAATAATTGTGCCAAGAATTACTGCGGAATACAGGATTATTTTCTTTCCCAGTTCTATATTGGAAGGATTGGCTCCGGCAAAAAGCATTACAAATCCGCCGGCAATAATTCCTGCCGGGCATAAAACAATGGCAATATAGAAAATTACGCCAACAATGGCATCTGTTAATTCTCCCAGGGTTTTGGGTTCAATGGGATTGACATCATTTGCCAGAATAAAACCGGCCGGAATCAAGCACAACCCTGTTATTAAAAGAAAAAATTTGAAATTCATAAATAATAGTGTATTGCCTATTGAACTCCCATTGCCCGCCAGATCAGCCGGATAAGGCTATGGGCAATGGTCATAACCGCAACGCTAACAAGGGTCCAGACAATAATTTTTTTGCCTAATTCCGCGCGGGAAGGCGTCCCGCCGGAAGTTATTAAAACATAAGCGCCGATGATTAAAAACAATGCGGCAAGAACTAAAAGAATAGGATAGAAAAAAGCAGTCATCTGCTGAATAAATTCTACTATGTTTTCTGCCTCCAGAGGATTGGGGTAGCCGGAAGACGTTGCGGGCGCCCCTACTCTAATTACTTGATGTCTTATATCAGCTTCTGGAAATACCTCATCACTTGTGGCCGAAACTTGTATGTCAAAATCGTCCTCACTGGCATATGTATGCTGTGCGCTAAAAGAACAGGTTTGAGGAGGGGCGTCAAAGGGAAGGGGCATTACACAGGAATAACTCTCGTGTTGTCCGTCTCCCCACGAAACCTCAACCTTGTCATTAATAAGACGATAGTTAGAGCTTACGGTTATATTAAGTATCACCGGCTCTCCTATTCCAACATTAGACGAACTTGGCGTCACGCTAATGTTAGGTTTAAGGGCTAAAATAGACAGAGGAAATAAGCAGAACCCGACTGCAAAAAATGTCAAAATACTAAAAAGAAAAGTTTTTGTCATATCTCTTTTTGAAATACTGCCGCCCAATGATAAGTGCCGGCGTCTATTTGTCCGGTCATTTTTATTTCCAGCCGCTTGGCAATTTTTTCAATTTCTTCCAAAGACACTCTTGCTTCTTGAGGCCCGAAAGGCGCCTCCGGCTTCCAGTCCACCACAAACATTCTGGCTCCGGGCTTTAAAATGCGCTTTGCCTCTTTGAGCATTGCCTCTTTCTCCTGCGATTGAAATAAAACATTGGAAACAACCACTAAATCCAAAGAATCATCCGGCAAAGCGCTTCCCTTGGGTTCTTCTAAGTCGCATTTTATGGTTCTAATGTTGGACAATCCCTCGCTCTTAGCTCTGCCTTTTAGGGCAGACAATGGCTCTTCTTGGATATCTAAACCATAGACAATGCCTTTGGACAGTTCTTTTGCCAAAGGAATGGCAAAACCGCCCGGGCCGCAGCCAAATTCTGCGGCAAGCAGATCTTTGTCTAAAGAGAGTTTTTCTATTATTTGGCTTGGGTCAAGAAAAGAAACCATGTCCAAAAATTTCTAATTTTTAATTTTTAATTTTTACTTAGGTTCAAGAATTTAACGCAACACTATGGTAATATACCATAAAAAATTAAAGCGTTAAATTCTATGAAAAAATATCATCGTTTAACCTTTGAAAAAAGAGAAGAAATCAGCCGCCTTCTCTCTTAGAGATGTTCTTTTCATAAAATTGGCCGTTGCTTAAAAAGGAATGCCAGCACCATAAGCAATGAGGTAAACAGCGGAGGGTGCAATAAATATACTTAATGACAAAAGCTCTTTTGTCATTCCCACATTCATTTGTCATTCCCTCTTCTTTTGTCATTCCCACATTCATTTGTCATTCCCTTTTTCCTTTTGTCATTCCCGCGAAGGCGGGAATCCATAAATCTCCGGCGGGAATCTATTGTCTGGATCCCCGCCTGCGCGGGGATGACACTGCTGTGTCACTTTGCACTTTAGTTTTGAGTTTTTCGCTTTTAGTTTTTAGTTTTTTAAAATTCATTGAAAATTGATTGAAAATTGCCTAGCCAGCTGATCGCTCCAGCGGTCGGCCTAGGAAAAATTGAGAATTGAAAATTGGCTTATAAGCATATAAGCGATATCACCTTGTCTGCCTCTGTCAATTTCATTATTCTTACGCCTTGGGTAACCCTGCCGACAGCAGGAATGCTTTTTGCCAAGGTTCTTATTACCTGCCCTTTTCTGGAAATAATAATAACATCTTCATCTCCCTTAATAATGGCTACTCTTACCAAATCGCCTGTTTTTTTGGTAATCTTAGCTGTCTTAATCCCGGAACCGCCCCGAGTTTGCAGGCGATAATTGGTAAGTTTGGTTCTTTTTCCATAGCCCTTCTCGCTTATCATCATAAGATACTCTTTTTTTCTGCTCTCTTCTATAATTTCCATGCCAATCGCTTCGTCATCTTTTTTTAACCTGACTCCTCTGTTGCCGGAGGCGTTCCTTTGCATCGGCCTAATCTGGGTCTCTTTAAATCTAATGGTCTGCGCTTTTTTGGTGGCAATAATAATTTCGCTTTTTTTGCTGGATTTCTTCACCGAACGCAAGAGATCGCCCGCTTTGAGCCGTACTGCTATCAATCCGGAACTTCTAATGTTTTGGAAATCCTCTAAAGGCGTTTTTTTGATTATACCATTTTTAGTTACCATGCATAAATATTTAACGCCTGCTTTTTCATCTTTTTTACCAAGGGGCAAAACGGCTAAAACTTTTTCTTCTGAACCGATTTCTAAAAAGTTGACCAAAGCCCTTCCTTTTGAAGTTCTGTTTCCTTGAGGAATTTCATAAGCCGGCAAGCAAAAAACTTTTCCGGAATCAGTAAAGAAAAGCAGTTTGTCCAGAGTACTGGCAATTAAAAAGCGCTCTACAAAATCATCATCAGCCGTTTTCATTCCGGCTATTCCTTTACCCCCTCTGTGCTGTGCCTTATAAGTAGAGGGATTCAAGCGTTTGATATACCCTTTATTGGTCATCGTAATAAGAGTTTCTTCTTCGGCAACTAAGTCCTCTTCAGATATTTGTTCTGCTTTCTTGATATAAACCTTGGTTCTTCTCTCGTCTCCAAAGGCCTCTTTTGCTTCTTTAAGTTCTTTTTTAACCACTTCTTTTATTTTCTTCGGGCTGTTAATAATAGCGGTCAATTCTTTGATTCTTTTTTCTAAATTTTTTAATTCTTGTTCTATTTTTTCCCTTTCCAGTCGGGCCAAAGCGGCTAATTTAGTTTCCAGCACTGCTTCTGCCTGAACACCGGTAAGTTTAAATGTTTTCATCAAGTTCTTTTTTGCTTCTTCCCGATTCTTGGATTTTTTGATTAGGGCAATGACTTTATCAATGTCAAAAAGGCACTTAATAAGCCCTTCTAAAATATGGGCTCTTTTTTTAGCTTGGTTAAGTTCAAACTCGCTTCTCCGCAAAACGACATTATGGCGGTGTTCTAAATAATAATTTAAAACATCGGACAGGGACAATGTCTTGGGCTGAATGCCGCCAACCAAGGCAATCATATTAAGATGAAATTTTTTCTGCAGGTCAGTGGATTTATAAAGACGGTTGAGGATTTTTTGAGGAAAAGCGTCTTTTTTAAGTTCTAAAACAATTCTCATTCCTTCACGGTCTGATTCGTCTCTGGCGTCTTTAACATTTTTAATTTCTTTTTCCTGAACCAATTTGGCGATCTGGGCAACTAAAAACGACTTATTTACTGCATAAGGTATCTCGCTAATGACAATCTGCCAATCGCCTTTTTTGGTCTCTATAATATCTGCTTTTCCCCTGATTAAAATCGGCCCTCTTCCTTGAGAATAAGCAGTAATAATTTCTTTTTGGTCAAAAATCATTCCTCCGGTAGGAAAGTCGGGCCCTTTAATAAACTGAAACAAATCCTCTGTAGTGGCTTTGGGATTATCAATGAGGTAAATGGCTGCGTCGCAAACTTCGCCAAGATTATGAGGAGGAATGCTTGTAGCCATTCCTACGGCAATGCCCAAGGAACCGTTTAATAAAAGTTGAGGTACGGGCGCGGGCAAGACAGTCGGCTCTTTTCTGGTTCCGTCATAATTGTCTATAAAATCAACCGTTTCTTTGTGAATATCTTTAAGCATCTCCTGCCCGATTTTAGAAAGCCGGCACTCTGTATATCTTTGCGCTGCAGGGGGGTCATTATCTATCGAGTTGTGGACAAATACTCCAGCATCTAAAAGAAAGTTGTGCCATGGATTAACCGTAATATCATAAACATCTTCCTTTTTTTTCAAAAATTTCACAGAGAGCACTTTGTGATTATAGGTTTCTGCCTTTTCCATCATCTCTTCGAAGTTTTCAAAATAATTTAAAACATTACTCTTCTTGCTGTCTGGTTTAATATAGAGCGGCATAAGCGAATCGTTATTCTTTAAATATTGCGCCTCTTTATATCTTCCGTTTCGCAACATAAATTTGTGGTCAGGAGTACAACGAATTTTTTCTCCATTATCAATTTTTACTTCTACAAGAGAAGCATTTTTTCGAGTAAGCCGTGGTTTTTTAATCTCTGTAATTTCTATTTTTTTCTTCTCGTGATTAAAGGAAAACGTCCAATGCCTTTTTCCTTTTTTTCGTTCTTGAATAAGTTTTCCAAAGCTAATGCTTCGCCCATCAGTTAATTGCACTTTTGTGTCTTTAGTAAAACATCCAAAATTGCCTTGTCCTTGGACCAAGGGATAGCGCAAAGAAAAATCCTGTGCCATTCTTACCAATGAGTCATAAACTGCCATATCTCCATGAGGATGGTATCTTCCAAGAACGCTGCCCACTACGGTAGCCGATTTCCTAAATTTAGCATTATAGTAAAGCCCCTCTTCGTTCATGGCATATAAAATCCTCCGATGAACCGGCTTAAGGCCGTCGCGAACATCGGGAAGGGCGCGGGAAACAATAACAGACATTGCGTAGTCAATATAGCTTTCCCTCATCTCGTCGTCTACCTTCCTTGCTTTAATATATCCGGCATTTGTATCCGGATTTTGATTGTTGTTGTTTTTAGAATTAGGCATATAAATTTTGGTTTATCGTTTATCGTTTAATTCTTGTTCTTCCTCAAAATACATTTCCGGTATTTCCATCTCAAAACTCGGCATTTCCATCATTTTAAAAACAGGAGAGGCGCGCTTGCTTGGCGGTCTGGGCTGAAAGTTCGCGAGCCGATAAGCGGTGATATAAAAGAAAACAAAAAATAAAAAAATACCTATTATAATTATTAAAAGCCAAAAGATTACTTTTCTTTGCGAAAGCGGCAGATTTTGCGTTTTTCTTAAAAATTCCTCTGTCTTTTTCCCCATTCTTTATCTTTTGTCTTAAGGATTAACCCTCCCCCTCCCTTCCTCCCCCTCAAAAAGGGGGAGGATTAAGGAGGGGTTATTTCCTCGCCCATCCTTCCTCCCCCTTAAAAAGGGGGAGGATTAAGGAGGGGGTTTTCCCTTTTACGGGAGAATTAAAAAAAAGAACGGCAAATAATTATTACGGTTTTAGAACCACGATTTTTGTTTCCAAAGGCAATTTGTCTTTTCTTGCTTTAAAATTTGGCTCCGGCTCTATTTTTTCCCTGCCTATTGTTTTTAAAAATCCGTCTATTGGCTCTATCTTCTCTTTTAATTGCGGCAAATGGAAATACATAGGAATAACAATTTTGGGCTCTACTTGATTAATAATTTTCTGCGCCGCTGCGCCGTCAATAGTCCTCCCCCCTCCTATTGGAAGCATTAAAATATCAACCTCATTTATTGCTTCCAGTTGCTCCGGGGAAAGCTCTTGCTGCCCAAAGCCGCCTAAGTGGCAAAAGGTGATTCCGTCTGTTTCCACTTTATATATCGTTATCTTTTCCGGTTCTTTTTTGTCCGCCTTTTCAGAAAACCCGGCCAGCCCTTTAATGTGAATGTTTTTTATTTCGTATTCCCCCGGACCCTCTATGACAAAAGGGTTTCCTTTTATTTGCGAAATTCCGTTATCTTTTTGTTCTAAACAAGTTAAAAGCAAAACATCTGCTTCGCCTGAAAACGCTTTTAGCCCCGATTCTTTGGAAACAGGGTCAACAACAATCGTTCTCTTTTCTTTTGCAGAAGCAGAGGGTGTTTTTATTTCAAAACAAAATTGTCCGTGCCAGAAGATATCCATAATCTTTTATTATATCACCAATTGAGCAGGGGCTCAATAGCCGCCGACAATACAGGTGGCAGTTTTGTGTACCAAGTTTTTAATTTTTAATTTTTAATTTCTAATTTTTGAAAGCGTCCTTGGCCGACTGCGTCAGCGGACTAGGTAAAGCGCCCTTGGCCAACCGCTGACACATTCGGCGGGATAGGCAAAATGACAAAAGCTCTTTTATTCCCGTTCCCCGTTCCCCGTTTTCACGGGGACAGGATTCACGGGGACAAGCATTCTCGCTCTCTTCTGTCATTCCCTCTTCTTTTGTCATTCCCGCATTCTTTTGTCATTCCCGCGAAGGCGGGAATCCATAAATCTCCGGCGGGAATCTATTGTCTGGATCCCCGAGGAAGCGGGGACGGGGATAACACTGCTATGTAGATCCCTGCCTTCGCGGGGATGACACTTCTGTGTCATTTTGCACTTTAGTTTTGCCTAGCCCGCTGACTGCTCCAGCGGTCGGCATAGGGCCTATCCCGCTGATCGCCATAGTCTGCTGACGTTTTATCCGACTATCGGCTTAAGGAAAATTGAAAATTGAGAATTGTTGCTATTATAACCTGCCTTTTAATCTTTGACTTTTGATTTAACATATGCTACATTCATTTATATGATTGATACAAAAAATACTATAGAAGATACCATAAAAAATGCCATGGAAATTGCTCCGCCTAAAAAGGGGCAGACCGTGGAAGGAAAAGTTATTGACAAAGCTCGCCTTGCTGTTTATGTGGACTTGGGCATTTTTGGCACGGGCATTATTTTTGGCAAAGAACATTATTCTGCCAAAGAGGTCTTAAAAAAACTCGGCCCGGGAGACAAAATTAAGGCAAAAGTTATAGAAGTGGATAATGAAGACGGTTATACAGAACTTTCCCTAAAAGACGCCCAAAGGGAAACCAGCTGGGAATCCCTTAAACGAGCAGAACAAGAGGGCAAAGAGCTTGTCATAAAAATCACCGGAGCTAATAAAGGAGGGCTTTTGGCAGATCTTGAGGGCGTAAAGGGCTTTCTGCCTTTGTCACAGCTTTCCATTAAGCACTATCCCCGGGTAAAAGACGGCGACTCTGCAGAGATTCTAAAACACCTTCAGCAGTTTGTTGGCGGAGAATTAAAGGTAAAAATTATAAACGTTACGCCGGAAGAAAATAAATTGATATTTTCTGAAAAAGCAGTTACTTCTAAGGCCATTAACCGCCTTCTTGAGCAGTATAAACCGGGCGATATCGTACAGGGCAAAATTACCGGTTTAGCAGAGTTCGGGGCATTCATTAAGTTCCCTTTTCAAAAGGAAACCCCTGAACAGTCCCTGCAAACAGAAGGATTAATTCATATATCAGAGCTCGACTGGCAGCTTATTGACGATGTTTCTGAAGTAATCAAGGTAAATGATATAGTAGAGGCAAAAATTATTGATATTTCTCCTGATGGAAAGGTTTCACTCTCAATAAAGGCATTAAAGCAAGACCCGTGGAAAGGTGTTGAAAATAAATATAAGAGAGGAGCTATAGTGGAGGGAAAAGTGGTAAAATTCAATCAATTAGGGGCCTTTGTGGAAGTGGCTTCAAAAATCCGGGGATTGGTTCATTTGTCTGAATTTGAAAATCAGGAACATCTAAAAACATTGCTCACTGAAGGAAAAAAATATCAATTTGAAATTATTTCTCTTGATGCTGAAAACCACAAAATGGCTCTTCGCCTGCTGACCAAAAAAGTGAAACCTAAAAAGACCAAAGAAAAATAATTTAAAAAAATCAATGAAGCGGCCTGTTCAAGGACTAATAAAAAATTTTATCATCGTAGTGCTGATTTTTGTATTTATTTCAGCAATTTTTGCGCTCTTTGCCCCGTCCCCTGTTCCTGACGAAAAAAATGTCTCTCTAAACCGGCTTGCCCGGGATATTGAAGGAGAAAACATCGAAAAAATAAAAGTCAGCGGGGAACAGCTTGCTGTTTTTTATAAAGACGGAACCCATGCCGAAGCAAGAAAAGAAGAGGGAGCCGCGCTCACAGAGACCTTGTCAAATTATGGCGTAGAAAAAGAAAAACTAAATCAGCTTGAGCTTGTTGTAGAAACGGAAAAAACCGGGTGGGGAGATGTTCTCTCTGCCTCTTTTATATTTTTGCCTATTTTGTTCTTGATCTGGTTTTTTTGGATATTTTTAAGGCAGTCAAAGGCAGGAGCAATGCAGGCCTTTAATTTTTCCAAAACCAAAGCCAGGATTTTCGGAGCAGAAGGGCATCCTAAAGAAAAGATTAATTTTAATGATGTCGCCGGACTTAGCGAAGCCAAAGAAGAATTAAAAGAAATCGTAGAATTTTTAAGAACCCCTAAAAAATTTCTTAATATGGGAGCAAAAATTCCCAGAGGCGTTTTGCTCTTAGGTCCGCCGGGCTGCGGAAAATGTATCGTTGGAGACACTTTCGTGCCCACTTCCAAGGGGCTAATAAAAATTAAGGATGTTCCAAAATATTTTAAGGTTGATGAAAAGGGAAAATTTGACGGAGGAAAAATATTTACTATTGGACTTAAAAACCTTGAAGCAAAGAAAATATCTCCTTCTCACTGGTTCAACCTCGGCACCCAGAAAACAATTAAAATTGTCTCTCAAGTAGGAATAGAACTGGAAGGAACTCCGGAGCACCCGGTTGTAATTTTAAATAAAGAAAATGGTAATTTTGAATTTAAAAGATTAGACCAAATTAAAGAAAAAGATTTTTTGGTAGTAAACTATAATTATCAGTCCTTTGGAGATTACAAGTCCTTACCCGACAAAGACACGGCTTACCTTTTGGGCCTTTTAAGCGGTGATGGCGGGCTTTCCATAAAAGATAAAATATATTTCAGCAGTCAGAATAAAAAAACAGTAAGATTTGTTAACAATTATTTTAAAACCCGTTTTGGAATTGTATTAAAAAAGACCTCGAGAAAATATGATTGGTATATAAGTAATTGGCAAATTAAAGAAAAATTAAGGGAATACGGACTAACTGACAGTTATGCAAGGGGAAAAAGGATCCCTGAAAGCATTTTGCTCGGGCCAAAAGAATTTCAAACAGCTTTTCTGCGGGGTCTCTTTGATACGGATGGTTATGCTGGCGATAAACAGAGCATACTTCAATTTTCCTCCAGCAGCAAGAACCTCGCCAGGGAGGTTAATATGCTTTTATTAAATTTAGGAATAATAAATAGGTTCCATGCTAAAAGGAAAATGTACAACAATCAGCTTCAATATTACATAGAAATTTCCGGCGACTTTGTAAAAAACTTTGCCGAGGAAATATCGTTTCAGATAGAAGAAAAACAAGCGAAACTTAAAAAAATCTTACAAAAACAAAGAAATACAAACGTAAACTTAGTTCCCTTCCAGAAGGAAAGGTTGTTTAGTTTATGGAAATACTTTAGGTCAAAAGCAGGGCGACTTGATCGGGCCTTTTATCATACACCATTATGCAAAAATACTTATCGGTATATCCATGGCGAAAGAAGCCCGTCAAAACGCGGCTTAGATAATATCTTAGAATTTTTCTCTAAAAAAGTCCCTGCGATAAAAAATCTTCCGGAATATAAATATCTCTTAGAACTCGGAGACAACAGATTTTTCTTTACTCCGGTAGTAAAAATAATAAAAAATCAAAAGGCCGAAGTTTACGACTTTACCGTTCCCAAAGAACACTCTTTTGTGGCTAACGGATTAGTTAACCATAATACCCTTCTTGCCCGTGCCACGGCCGGAGAGAGTAATGTCCCTTTCTTCTCTATCGCCGGATCAGAGTTTATAGAAATGTTTGTTGGTGTCGGAAGCGGGCGTGTCCGTTCGCTTTTTCAAGAAGCTAAAAAACACAATAAGTCCATTATTTTTATTGACGAATTAGACGCTATCGGCAGGACAAGAGGAGTGGGAATCGGCGGAGGCCACGATGAAAGGGAGCAGACGCTCAATCAAATTTTGGTGGAAATGGATGGCTTTGAAAGAGACGCCAAAACCATCATACTGGCCGCTACAAATAGGCCTGATATTTTGGACTCTGCTCTTTTGCGGCCGGGACGTTTTGACAGGCAAATAGTGCTTAATCTGCCGAGCATAGAAGACCGGGAAGCAATTCTAAAAATTCACAGCCGGAACAAGCCATTGTCCCAAAATGCAAAATTAAGAGAAATAGCCGAGCGTACTCCGGGATTTTCCGGCGCGGATTTAGAAAACCTTCTTAATGAAGCGGCTATCTTGGCCGCCCGGCGCAATAAAAAAGAAATTACTCAAGAAGAATTAACCGAATCCATTGAAAAAGTGCTTTTGGGCCCGGAAAGAAAAAGTTATATTCTCTCTAAAAAAGAAAAGGAAATCTCTGCCTATCATGAGGCAGGGCACGCTCTTGTTGCCACCTTTACCGGAGACAAAGAGCCGGTAAGAAAAATATCTATTGTTGCCCGGGGCATGGCCGGCGGCTATATTTTAAAAACGCCTTCCGAAGAAAGGAAAATGAAAACTAAAGACGACTTTATTGCCGATATTGCCACCCTTCTGGGAGGGTATTGCGCGGAAAAAATGATTTTTGGCAAGGCAAGCACCGGTTCCAGCAACGACCTTCAACAGGCGTCTCTTGTGGCAAGACGTTTGATAAAAGAATACGGCATGAGCGAAAAATTAGGACCGGTAGTATTTGGAGAAAAAAACGAATTGAAATTTCTTGGAAAAGAATTTGGAGAAGAAAAAAATTATTCTGAAAAAATTGCTCAAGAAATAGACAAAGAGGTCTTTATTGTTTTCAATAAAGCGCAAAAAGAGGCAGAAAAAGTTCTGAAAAGCAAAAAACGGCTCTTGGAAAAACTTGCCCAAACTCTAATTATAAAAGAAACGATTGAAAGAGAAGAACTTGAAAAAATATTAAAAGTCGGCAAAAATAAGGGGCGGAAGTAAACCATTCAGTCATTGTCATTATCAACAATCAACAGTCAATAATCAAAGGTCATCGTCATCCCGGGGGCGCGTAGCTCAACGGCAGAGCTCGCGGCTTATATCCGCGCGGTTCCAGGTTCAAATCCTGGCGCGCCCACCCAGTTAGAAATCTGCTCAAGATTAACAATTCTTTATTGCTGTTTCAGCATAAACAATGATTAGGTCGGCCGGAGAGTGCTTGGAACACTCTCTGGCAATGGTCTTTCATAAACAAACTTCTAACTGGGCCCACTGCCTTGCCCTTCAGGCGAGAGAGGGGCGGTTAGCTCAGTTGGCTAGAGTGTCTCGTTTACACCGAGAAGGTCGCAGGTTCGAGTCCTGCACCGCCCACCCGGTTAGAAGTCTGCTCAAGATTAACAATTCTTTATTGCTGTTTCAGTATAAACAATAATTAGGTCGGCCGGAGAGTGTCTGGAACACTCTCTGGCAATGGTCTTTCATGAACAAACTTCTAACTGGGCCCATTTTTCAACTGTTAACTCTTAACTTTTGACTTTTGACAGGACCAATGTTAGCAACCAAAAGTCAATGGTTCCCCTTCCCCCACCTTAATCCTCCCCCTTCCCTTGGGGAGGAAGGGGGAGGAAGGAGGGGGATGGGATAGTCGATAGTCCCTAGGCCAACCGCTGAAGCAGTCAGCGGGATGGGCAATAGTCAATAGTCAACATTAAATAGTTAATGGTCAATTATTACAATATTATTTACCAAGACCAAGATATCTTAGCCGTAAACAAGCCGGCAGGAATAACGGTTTTTAATGAGCAACCGTCTCTTAAAAAATCTTTAATAGATTATTTAATAGCAGATATTTCTGAGCTTTCTTCCGTGGGCAATGCGCCAAGATACGGAATTGTTCATCGGTTAGACAAAGAAACTTCCGGGATTGTTTTGGTTGCCAAGAACGAAAAGACCTTGCTTTTTTTGCAAAAACAGTTTAGAAATAGAGAGGTTGTAAAAAAATACATCGCCCTGGTTTGCGGAAAAATTAAAGAAAATCAGGGCAAAATAGAAACATATATTGCCCGGGCTTCGTCCGGAATAAAGCAAAAAGTTTATTCACCGCTTGACCCTGAAATCAAAAACAAAAAAAAGAGAAAGGCAATAACCGGGTGGCGGGTTTTAAAAAAATATAAAGAATTTACTTTAATAGAAGCAGCGCCTCTTACCGGAAGAAAACACCAAATCAGAACACATCTTGCTTATTTGGGCCATCCGATAGCCGGAGATAAACTGTATGCTTTCAAAAACCAACCCTGTCCGGAAGGATTGAGTAGACATTTTCTTCACGCCGGTTATCTAAAAATAAAATTGCCTGATGAACAAACAAAAAAGTTTTATTCTGATTTGCCAAAAGACCTGAATGAAGTATTAAAAAAATTAAAAATTTAATTTTATGGCTGATAAAGTTAAACAATTCAACCAAAAGCAAGTTAAAAATATAACTGCTAATATAAATAGCGGCGACACGGTTCGCGTCCACCAAATTTTAAGACCAAGCAGTAAAGATCAAAAAGAAAAAATCCAATTTTTTGAAGGGATTGTTTTGGCTCATAAACACGGGCTGGAGCCGGGCGGAACTATTACGGTAAGAAAGGTAGTTGGAGGAATAGGGGTAGAAAAAATATTCCCTCTCCACTCCCCTGTTGTAAAACAAATAGAAGTAATTAAAAAGGGACGGACAAGAAGAGCAAAACTTTATTATTTAAGGCAGGCCAAGGGAAAAAGGGCGCGGCTAAGGACTGAAACTGCTGATGAAAAAATGCTTGAAGAGCCAATATATGAAAACAAAAAACAGGAAGAAGAACAAAAACAGAAAGAAAAGGCAACAGCGGCGAAGATGCAAAGAGAAGGAGAGGTAGTAACAGAAAAAGAAGCTAAAACAGAAGAAGAAATAGAATAGGCCCAGGTGGTGGAATTGGAATACACGGCAGGTTGAGGGCCTGTGCTCGCAAGGGCGTGCGGGTTCAAGTCCCGCCCTGGGCACTTGCTTTCCCATGCTTTGCTTCACAAAATTTGGGAAGGTAAATACAAAAACCGCTTAAAATAAAGCGGTTTTTGTATTTTATCCGGTTAATTTAATTACCTCATTACAATTTTAGAAACATCTTCTAAAATTTCAATATAGGTATAATGAGCTCCAAAATTTATTGCTCCCTCTTTAGAAGAAAACCAAATATCTACATGATAACTCTTTCTGGGGTGCATTCTGTCCTGCACCTCAAAAACTCTGTTACCATAGACCTCTGGAATGCGAATCTGTGCGCCAAATGGAAGAAAGTTGGCAGCAACAATTCCGTCTCTCACGTGCTGTCCGGAAGCAGTGGTGAAAGGATCTTCGTTTGTTTCCCAAGGACAGGAAGAATAAGCGGTAACCACCACATTAATTATTTTCGGCTGCGACCCTTGCTCGGAAAAGTGGGTAGTATTGGCTAAAACGCTGCTGTCCTGAATTAAGACAATCGAACTCTTAACTATCTTCTCTTCTGTTAGGGGATAAACAAATTCTTGCGCTGTTCCTAAAGAGCTGAAAAGAAACAACATTACTCCTCCCGCAATACCCCAAACAGTAAGATTTTCTATAAGCCCTTTTATTCTAATACTCATAAATTTTAACAAACTTCTCCTATTATAGTATTTTTTTACCCTCTATGTCAAGACAAAATGCCCCTTTTGGGGCATTTTTATGAGTATATTTACAACCACGCTCGATAAAAATTCTTGATAAAAGCCAGTGCCCGCCGTCCTCTGGGCGGCGGGCAGGAAAACCCGACGATTCGCGGGCAAAAATTTCCTCCCCTTAAACCCCTCCATTTTTTACCCGCTCGTTGATGGATTATTGAGTTAAAAATAAGTTTTTATTTTTAAAAAACACTACCTTGCGATAATTCTGTTCGACAACCGATTTTAATTCTTGGTCATTTTGTAAACGCTGGACTAATTTTTCAAACACACTCAATGTTTTATTCGGATTGTGAGAAAAAATAACAAGATTATGTCCTGCTTTCAACGATTCTGCTGTTGCTTCTACTAAATTTATTTCTCTACCAATAATAAACGGCATATCAGAAAGGTCATCTGTAATAGCTAATCCTTCAAAACCAAGATCGCCTCGTAATATATCTGTCGTAATTTTCTTAGAAAGGGTTGCCGGAATATTTGGGTCGATATCATCGTAAACTGCGTGACCGGTCATCACAAAATTAGCATCGGCATCAATACCTTCTTCAAAAAGCTCTATTGATTCGTCAATAATTCTTTGATTGGTACTAATATGTGGAAGTTTTTTGTGGGGGTCGTCAACAAAAACACCCATTCCGGGAAAATGCTTTAAGGTGGCAGAAATATGATTTTCCTGCAGTAAGGCAATAAATTTTCTATTAAAATCCACTAATGCTTCAGGAGTATGCGCCTGAATACGCCTTTTAATAAAAGTATCTTCATTAAAAGGGAAATCTGCAAGGGGCGCTAAATTTACATTAATTCCTACCGAAGCCATTTCTTTTATATCTTTTTCTATTCGGTCCCATTCTGGAACACCAAAGGCAAAAACATTTTTAAACAAATTAAGGCGTGTTGCTCCTCCTGGCTCTTCATCAATCATAATAAAGTAATGATGATTTGTTGTGGTTTCAGCAAATTCTTGTAATTCGGTAATAAGATTTTTAAATTGCTCGCGTGTTTGATAATTTCTAGAGTATAAAATGACGCCCACAGGTTTAATCTGTTGAAGGAATTTTTTGGTTTCCTTGTCTAATGTTTTGTCGGGAATACCTACAACAAAATTTTGACCAAGTACAAACTCGGCAGAAGGTAAAACAATGTCATCGTTCTGTATAGATATTTGGACGACAGATTGACTATTTTCTTCTTCTGATAAGATATTCGTTTTGTCCGCCAGTATTAAAATCAATAAGACGACAAACAAAAAAACAGCAATTAACAAGATAGATTTTTTATTCATTGATTAGTGAAGATAAGCGCGATAATAATGGTCGAAATCTTCTCCCATTATTGGCTGGTAGTACGTTCCTGCCTGATCCTCTAATATTAGATTTACCATTTGAAGTTTTAGAAAACCTTCTTTATCGTTTGGTTTGTAAAGAATGTGCATTCTTAAGTTTCCGTTTTCTAAGTTTGAAATTGAGATATTATACCAACAACACCAATAATCCCAGCATTCCTCAGGATCATCGGCTAAATCGTTACAATAGCCAGGCATAGAAGAACAATCTTGGTCGCAGTAGCTAAGGCTAAGATTATAAAGAGCGATAGGGCTTTCAAGACGATACCATGTGATACCATTTGATTCTTCTATAAAAGTTAAATTGGAATCACCAACAAGACGTAAATATAAGCCGGGGCCACAAGCATAAGCTGATTCAATTCCCAAAATTGAACCAATAATGGAGGATTTGGACTTACCAATCGGAAGCCCACTATAACGATAATCAATTCCAAATTCTATTTTTAGTTCACTGATAAGGTCGCGATTTTCAATTTTAAAACCGATATAAGAAACTGAGTATTTTTGTTCCGGGTTTAATAAATAAACCGACGATCCCCCATACCAATGGCTACCTTCAGGGCTAAATATTGAATGATAATCTGGCCCATATGCGTATTTATCTTTTCGTTCTTTAAGTTTGGATATAGATAGAAATTTTTCATCGCTACCTTCAAGGGTATAAAATTCTGGTTCGGACAGACCAAGACCGGGATAATCTCCTTCGTAACTAAAATCTATTTTTACATCCTTCGCGTCATTTAAAGATTCAAGGAATGATGCTGATGGCGGCGATTTGAGAGGAACAAATTCTATAATTTTTCCCTCTTCGGGTTTCTGAACCTCTTTAGGTTCTTGAGTTGTAGTGCCTTCCTGTTGTGGGGGTTGTGGTTGAATCTCTTTTTGGTAAGAAAGATAAAACCAAACACCAATTCCAGAAGCAATAATGAGTAACGCAACGAGTAATAGAATTTTTTTGTTCATATTTAAAATTTTATGTTCGTTTTCCTACTTTTATTATACCAAATTTTTTCTTTCAAACCAACCGGGTTTTTCTGCCCGCCGCCTGCGGCGGCGGCAGTGGCTTTTTTCAAGAATTCTTAATAAAATAGGTTTGAGCGGAGTTATAAATATACTCCACGATAAAAATGCCCCTTTTGGGGCATTTTTATCATGGAGCGGGTGAGCGGAATCGAACCGCCTTCTCGATCTTGGCAAGATCGCATAATAACCGTTATACTACACCCGCATAATTTCTTAACTAACAACCAACAATTTGCAACCCAGAACTTATAACTTAGTTATTAATCATGAGTCGTTAGTCGTTAAGTCAAGTTTGTGCCGCGGGTCAGAATCGAACTGACGACTTCTTCTTTTTCAGAGAAGCGCTCTACCCCTGAGCTACCGCGGCTTGCCTCGCCTTTTAGGCGAGAATGTAGGCCCAGTTAGAAGTCTGCTCATGAAATACCATTGCCAGAGAGTGTTTCAGACACTCTCTGGCCGGCCTAATCATTGTTTATGCTGAAACAGCAATAAAGAATTGTTAATCTTGAGCAGAATTCTAACCGGGTGGGCGGTGCAGGACTCGAACCTGCGACCTCCTGCGTGTCGAGCAGACGCTCTAACCAACTGAGCTAACCGCCCTTGGGTGACCTTTGACTATTGACTATCCCATCCCCCTCCTTCCTCCCCCTTCCCCATGGGAAGGGGGAGGATAAAGGTGGGGGAAGGGGAACCATTGACTTTTGGTTGTTAATATTGATCCTGCCCTGTCAAAAGTCAAAAGTTAATAGTTAATAGTTGAAAGTATACATTATATTAAAGATGGTTCAAACATTTTTCGCCGCCGAAGGCGGCGAGGAAAAGTCCCCGTAATTTTGCGGCTCGCCCGCAAGCGGGCTCGCCGCGTTCTTTGACAATTTCAAGTTTTTCTTTGGTGGCAAAAATTATTTAAATTGGTAAAAAACTAAACCTAAATCAGTGCTTGATGTCATTTTTCTGCTCGGCAAATGTTTGCTTAAAAATTTCGATACCGCTTTTGAGTTATCAGGTTCCGAATAG